>DATEKA010000078.1:0-18454 GCA_035277685.1 Candidatus Acidiferrales bacterium | reverse complement strand
AACTTCAACGTTCTCCTGGCGGAAAATCACCTGGCCTTTATCATTGCTTATGAGTGCGGTGCGCTTTTCCCATTCGACCTTGTCGAAGGGAGCGGTTTTGCCGTCGGTGAACCGGCGTTGGAATTCGAGGCCGGTGTGGGGCGGGGCTGCTTTTTCCGTTTGGACTCCGTTCAAAGCCATACGAGTCTCTGCCATGATCTGCCTCCGCGCAGGCAGGAAAGGCCGTCTGAAAACACCACTGCCTTCCCTCTATTATATCGCTTCTTGATTGTTGAGAAGTTAAACCCAGGCAGGTTTGGTGAGATGGAAAGGGTATCTCATCCGGCGCTGCCCGCCCCCGCTAAACATCTCCGGCGCACTGCAAAAGCGTTTTGCGGTTCACGCATCATAATCCCTGCGGGAAGGGTGTCAAGAGGAAAAGTACGTATATGTGATGTTTCTTTCTACTACAGACGCAATATGTAGTGGTAGCGTTGCCTGGCGCCCTGGCCCGGTTTTGGACGAATTTTATATCAACGAACTTCGCGCTAAAATCATCTAAACTTCTATCATGCAGCGAATCCGCCGCCTTTTCATGTTCGCAGCCGCAGCCGTCCTTTGCGCAGCCCCGAGCGGCAGGGCCTCTGGGCCGAGGATCACGACCGCGCCAGGGGATGTGCCCCACGCGGTCGCCGAGAAAATCCGTGTGCGCGGCATCGCGAACTTCGGCGAAGTCACACCGGGATTGTACCGCGGAGCGCAACCGACGAGAGCGGGATTCGAGAGCCTGCACCGGATGGGCATAGACATCGTCGTGGATTTGCGCGGGGGCAGCGAAGCCAAGCGGGAAGAAAAGGAAGTGACGGCGGCGGGGATGAAGTTCGTCTCGATTCCGTGGGAATGTTCGAATCCGAAGGACGGTTACTTCGCCAAGTTCCTGGCGCTCATTCAGGACAATCCGGGCAAGAAAATCTTCGTGCATTGCCACGTGGGCGTTGACCGCACGGGAATGATGATCGCGTCTTACCGCATGGCCGAACAGGGGTGGACCGCGGACGAAGCGCTGCACGAAATGAAGGCGTTCGGGTTTTCGACGTTTCACCAGATGATTTGCTACGGGCTCGGATCCTACGAGCACAGGTTCCCCACGGTAGTGAGCTCCAGCCCCGCGTTCCAAACGTTGCGCGCCGCCCAAAATAAACCCGCTGTACCGATGCCCGCAAAGCAGTAGCGCGGACGATACGGATCGGCGGGCAGAGGCAGTCCGCGGCACACCTTCGCTCCTTTCCGCCGCGTGAGAGATTTGTGCTTTCAGCGGCAACACCCTTCTGCTTCAGACCCGTCGCTCCTCTCTGAAATCCACTAAAATGAAATGCCATGGCTGCGGCAGCAATCGAGATTGAAAACCTGACCAAGGACTATCCTGCGGGATTCCTGCGCAAGCGAATGCGCCGGTCGCTCGATCATCTCTCGTTGCGGGTGGAGGAAGGCGAAGTATTCGGCTTTCTGGGACCGAACGGGGCCGGCAAGACCACGACGCTCAAGCTATTGATGCGGTTGATCTTTCCGACGGAGGGCACGGCGCGCATCCGGGGGCGATCGATAGAAGACGTGCCGATGCACGCGGAGATCGGCTACCTGCCCGAGCAACCTTACTTTTACGATCACCTGACCGCGCGCGAACTGCTCGATTACTATGCGCGTTTCTCGGGGTTCGATCGCGCCGAGCGGAAGCGGCGGGTGACGCGTTACCTCGAGCTTGTGGGAATCGCGGCGGCGGCTGACGTGCAGCTTCGTAAGTTCTCGAAAGGGATGCTTCAGCGGGTGGGCATAGCGCAGGCCATCGTTCACGAGCCGAAGGTCATTTTTCTTGACGAGCCCATGTCAGGCCTCGATCCGGTGGGGCGTCGCGAAGTGCGTGACATCATTCTGGACTTGAAGCGGCAAGGGCGAACAGTGTTTTTCTCGACGCACATCCTGCCGGACGCCGAAATGCTTTGCGACCGCGTAGCGGTGCTGGCCGGCGGAAAACTGCAGGGGACGGGAGCGCCGGGCGAAATCGTGGGAATCGAAGTTCAATCAATGGAGGTGCTCTTCGAGACGCCCGGCGGGACGGGTGTCCCCGCCGCGATTGCGCAGCAAGCGTCACGAATGGGCGCGCGATACAGGATTGAGGTGGGCGAGGCGAATCTTTACGAGGCCATGGATCGGCTCCGGGACGCGGGCGCGAGAATTCTGTCCGTAACGCCGGTTCGTCCAACGCTCGAGGAATATTTTTTGAGGCTGGTGGGACGCGAAGCGGCTGCCGCGCACGCGGTGGAAATGGTAACGCGATGAGTGCGATGCCAGGCGTGGTAGCGGTGAACACGTTCCGGGAAGCGGTGCGCGACCGCGTCCTCTACAACCTGGTTTTCTTTGGACTGTTGATGATGGGCGCGGCGATCCTGGTTGGCCAGGTTTCGATTGGGATCAACCGGCTGGTCATCATCAATCTGGGACTCACGGCGATTTCCGTGATCGGGCTGGTAATGGCGGTATTCATCGGCGTGGGGCTCATCTACAAAGAAATGGAGAGGCGGACGCTCTACAGCTTGCTGGCGCGGCCAGTACGACGATGGGAGTTTCTGGCGGGCAAGTACGCAGGGCTGCTGCTGACACTGGCTGTTAACACGCTATTCATGACGATTGGATTGGCCGCGGCGCTGTACTACGTTGGGCGCCCGTTCGTGCCGGCTGACGTGACCGTTCTGGTCGCCATTTACTTTATCCTGCTGGAACTCGCGCTGGTAACGGCGATCGCTCTTTTCTTCTCCTGTTTTTCGAGCCCCATGCTCTCGGCGCTCTTCACGCTGGCGGTCTATGTGACCGGCGTTTTCGCAGGAGACATTCGCGATTTCGGCGCATTGACGAAGAACCCGGGAGTGCAGGTGGCGACGCGAGCGCTCTATTTTCTGCTCCCCAATTTTCACAATTTCAACGCCATTGCCGCGGCAGGACACGGCGAAAGCGTGCCTGTTTCGCTGATCTGGCAGAACACGCTCTATGCGATCGTGTATGCGTGCGTCGTTTTGACAGCCGCTTCCGCGGTTTTTGCGCGGCGAAACCTCAAGTGAACGGCAAGAGTTCATCCCGCTCATTCTGGAAGACTCTGCTTGCGATCCCGCTGCTGCTGGCGGCAGCGGCGTTTCTGCAATCGCGCATTGACAAAGCGACGCGCTCGGAGGCGTCCCAAAAAGAGGAGTTGCTCGTTCACTCCGGCACGCTGCTGAAAAAAATGAGTCTCGGGTACGATCCGCTGGCGGCGGACATTTACTGGACCCGCGTCGTGCAGTATTACGGTGCGCGGATAGGCGACCGCGAGGCCAGTTTCGACTTGCTCGCGCCGCTGCTCAATATCACGACGACGCTCGATCCTCATCTGGTCGTGGCGTACCGCTTCGGCGCGATATTCCTGTCGGAGCCAAAACCCAGCGGGGCGGGGCGCACCGATCTTGCCGTGGACCTGGTAAAACGCGGCATCGCCTCAAATCCCGGCGACTGGCACCTCTACTACGATCTGGGAGTGCTCTATTACTGGCGGCTAAAGGATTACCGGCAGGCTTCGGCGGCGTTCCTTGCAGGCTCGAACGCGCCGAAAGCACCGTTGATTTTGAAACTGGTGGCGGCCGGCGTCGCTCAACAGGGCGGTTCGTTCGAAACTTCGCGCATGATCTTCACCGAGCTTTACAGGTCCACCAGCGATCCGAAGGTGCAGAAGATGGCGCTCGAGGAACTTCAGGCGCTCAAGGCGCTGGAAGATGAAAAACACCTGGACAAGATTGTCGAGGAATACGAAAAGCGGTTTGGACGAAAGCCGGATTCGATACTGGACCTGGTCAAGACGCGGTTACTTCCGGGGCTTCCACTCGACCCGGCGGGATATCCTTACATGATTGGCCCCGACGGGAAGTGCCAGGTGGGTCCAAAGAGCCCCATCGGCAAACCCCGGCGATAGCTATCGCGCTGCTAGCCCTGCGAAATCGCCCGCAACGGCGAACAGCTGCGAACTCATTCCGTCGAAAACAGGGCGGGCGCGAAAGCTACTCGTAGCGGAGTGCTTCGACTGGGTCGAGCTTGGCGGCTTTCGTCGCGGGCCATACTCCAAAGATCAAGCCGATGCTCACCGAGACGGAAAAACCGACGATCACGGCCCAGACGGGAACGACCGCCTTCATCCCCGTGACAACCGGAATGAGCAGAACGATCGAGCTGCCGAGCAGAATTCCGATGATTCCTCCGCTGCCAGTGAGCGTCATGGCTTCGAACAAGAACTGCCAGGTGATGTCGCTGCGGCGCGCGCCGATGGCTTTGCGAACTCCGATTTCGCGAGTGCGCTCGGTTACGGAGACGAGCATGATATTCATCACGCCCATTCCGCCGATCAAAAGGCCGATGGAACTGAGCACAACGATGACGAGAACAACGCCGCCGATGATGTCGTTGAAGTTCTGGGCGGCTTCGACCTGCGTCTGAATCGAGAAATCGTCGGGCTTATCGTAAGGAACGCGGCGGCGGCGCCGGAGGACGCCGCGAGCTTCGTCAACCGCGCGATCCAGGCGGCCCGGGAAAGCCAGAATGCGAATGGCAATTTCGTGCTGGCCTGAATAGAGCTTCATAAAGGTGTAGTACGGAATCACAACGCGGCGATCGTCATTGTTGGTTTCAAATCCCTCGATCGGCCGCTCGAAAACCCCGATCACCTTGTAGGTCGAGCCGTCCACGATCACATCCTTGCCCAAAGCATCCTGGGCGGTAGGGAAGAGAGCGGTGGCGGCGTCCTGGCCGAGGACAATGACGTTGTCGCGATGCTTGTTCTCCGCTTCTGTAAAAAACCGGCCGACTTTCAAGGCCGCGTTCGAATAAACCTGGAGGTAGGCGGGAAAGGTTCCGCGAAATTCGCCGCCGAGCACCTGATTCTTTCCATAGCGGATATCGTGCTCCTGCGTCCATTGGAAGACCGACACGGCCGTCTGCTTGATATCGGGACACAATTCCTGAAGAGCCTGGCCATCCTCGAGCGTGAGCGGTTTGCGCAAGCGTTCTTCTTTGGGCCTTCGGCCGATATGCGGGCCCTGGCTGAAGCGGTCGATCCAGGCCGTCTCGACGCCTTCCGCTTCGATCATCTTCTGCACGGTTCCGCGAAAACCCTGAATCAGGCCGACCACGAGAATGATGAGAGCGACACCGATCATCACGCCCAAGATGGCGAGGAAGCTGCGGAGCTTGTGCGCTCGAAGCGTGTCGAGGGCGAGGATCAAATTTTCGCGGTAATCCTGGCGGAGGCGCATAAATCAGTTCTCCACGCGCAAAGCTTCGATGGGATTGAGCCGCGAAGCGCGCACGGCAGGATAGATGCCGAAGAAAAGTCCGACGGCCGTGGACAGCGCGAGGGCAATCGCAATGGCGAAGAACGGCGTCGAAATCGGGACGGGAGAAACGGCGCGCACCAGGAAGGCGATGCCCAACGCGATCAAAACTCCGACGGCGCCTCCCGAGGCAGAGAGCAAGGAAGACTCGACGAGGAACTGCATGATGATGTGCCGGCGGCGCGCTCCCAGTGCCTTTCGCACGCCGATCTCACGGGTGCGCTCGGTGACGCTGGCGAGCATGATGTTCATAATCACGATGCCGCCCACCACGAGAAAGATCGAGGTGATCCAGACGGCGATAGCGAAGATGTTTCCCGTCAGATTTTGCCAGAGGCTCATCAGAGAACTGGGTTCGATAATGCCGAAATCGTCGGGATCCTGGTAGCGGAGGTGATGGCGTGTCCGGAGAATGACGCGGGCTTCGTCCTCGGCCGCCGACATAAACTCCGGGTTTCGCGCCTGGATAAAGACCATGATGGTGTCGTCGCGCGTCAGCCATTCCTTTCTGTAAGTGCTCAGGGTAATCAGGACGAAATTGTCGCGGGACTGTCCCAGGACGGTACCGAGCGACTTCGCAACGCCAACGATCTCGTATTCGTTTTGGCCGGGGCGAATGGTCTTGCCGATGGGGTTAACGCCCGACGGGAAGAATTTCTTCGCCACATCCGCTCCGATAACGCAGACGGGGGAACGGTGAATCTCGTCAGCCTCCGTGAGAAGGCGTCCGGTAGCAACATCGATGGCTTCGAGCGGGGCGAAGAAGGGGCTGGCGCCAACGATGTTGACGTCCTCGATTAACTGGTTCTGATACCGGACGTCGGCGACCGTTTGTTGCTCGCCTACGACGGCAGAAGCCAATTTCATATCGCTTTGCAGAGCTTGGAGGTCATCCGGGCGAATGGGAGGGCGCTTTCGCGCTTTATACCATTCCGCCTCATTGGTGATGATTCCAAAACGGTCTACGATGAAGGCGTTCGCGCCCAGATTGGCGATCTTGGTGGCAACGTACAAATTCAGCCCGTTCAGGACGGAAATCACGGCGACCAAGGTCGTAACTGCCAGGATCACGCCAAGCAGGGTTAAGAATGTGCGAAGCTTGTGCGAGCGCAAGGTATCCAGCGCAAGGCGCAGCGTCTCCTTCAGCGCCATGCTGGTTTGCCTGGCATCCTTAAAGAATTTGGAACTCTTTTCCATCTTTGTATTTAAGACGGATGGGCAGCCTAAAAAGTGTCATCTTGCGACTGAAATTTCAAGCGGTGCGCCATTTTAGCCCGCCTCGGCCGCGGACTACTGTCGCAGTGATTCAGATGAGCAGCAAATCACGGAAGCACAACGCCTTAGCCTCTGTTGACCTATACGATAGACCGGGAAATTCCGGGGGCGATCCCGGGTACAATGGTGCTTGCAACCGCCTCCTGGCCCCAAGAATCTGACTAACGAGGCCGTTATGCAGCGCCAGCTATCCACTCCGGTCTGCGCCGGGATACTGAGCCTTTGTGCGCTCGGCATTCCCGTCGCCCAGATCCCTCTCGACGCCGCTCTCAAAGCGCCTTCGGCGGCGCGTTCCCCTCAACAAGAGCCCACAGAAGCCGAATTGAAGGTCCGCACGGACGAATTGATCGCGAACCAGCATGCCAACGACCGGGCTATCACGCAATACGAATACATTGAACATCAAGTGGACCGGTCAGGAGGGTCCAATCCACGTACCCTGGAAGAGAAGACGTTCCGCGTTGTACCGACGGGTACCGGTACTCTGAAAATTCTCCTCCGAAACGACGGCAAAGACACAGCTCCCGACGATTATCGCCGGCAGTTGCAGTCCTGGCAGCGTGTGTTGGAACTGGCGCTTCGCCCGAATGATCCAAGGGAGCAAAATGCGGAGGCCAAGTTCGAAAAGAAGCGCCGCGACCGTGAGGCGCTGGTGGAGGCCACGCGCGAAGCCTTCTCCTCGAAATGGGCCGGTCGAGAGGCGGTTGCGGGTCATGACTGCGACATCTTCGAGCTGACACCCAATCCGAAGTTTCATCCCCACTCGATGCTGCAGGATGCGCTCATCCATTTCACGGCTAAGATCTGGGTGGACCACACGGCGAACCAGGTCGTCAGAGGGCGGGCCTGGTGCATCAAGGACATCTCTGTGGGCGGAGGCATTCTCGGAAAACTGTACCGGGGTGGCGTTTTCGACTTCGAGCAAGCGCCTGTTGCTCCCGGCGTATGGCTCCCCACGCGCTATCAATATGACTTCAGCGGACGAAAGTTTCTATTCACGTTCGAAGTACACCAGGTGATCGAAATCAGCCACTATCAGCGAGTGGGACCGCCGGAAGAAGCCCTCGCGACCGTCAAGAACGAAATCGCCTTAGGAAAAGGCTCCTACTCAGACCCCTGATTTCCGGCTCGAGGTGCCGGGACGACTCCCTTCAGCGGATGAGCCAGAGCGGGAGAGCCGCCTGGGCGCACTGCTCTATCATGCGCTGGTCGGACGGCCCGAAGGCGTTAGCGCGCTCGCTCTCAACGGCCACAGTGCCGATCACGCGTTCGCCGGAGGGATCAAGGACTGGAACGATGATCTCGGAAATCGTGTCGGAGAACGCGGGGAAATAGCGCGGATCGCTGCGCACGTCGCCCACATTCACTGCTTTTCTCTCTTTTATGGCCGCCCCGGTCAACCCCCGGCTCGCCGGAAACGTCGGGTGCGCCGGCGCACCGGGACCGTTCCAGCCGATAATCGAGACGGTCTCCGCGTCAACGTCGTAAACGCCCACCCAGCGATAATCACCGAGCTTGCGAACGAGTTCGGCGAGACGCTTCGCGCGCACGGCGCGGTCGTCGGCGCCCGCCGCCGTCATGCGGATCTGGCCAAGCACGTTGTTCATTACGATAGGCATAGTTTGCGGCCGCGTTCACCTTGCGGGCACGGCGTGCCGCGCCCCTACAAGCGTTACCCCGGAAGGCTATTTCAGCCCAGCGAATTTGCCCAGCCCGCGCATCTTCATTTTGGCCATGCTGCCATACTGCTTCATCATGCGGCGCATGTCGGCGTACTGCTTCAGGACTTCGTTGACCTGCTGCACGCTGGTACCGCTGCCGCGGGCGATGCGCTTGCGTCGCTTGCCGTCGATCAGGCTGTGATTGGCGCGTTCGGCGGCGGTCATGGAATTGATGACAGCCTCGATGGATTTGAGGCGTCCCTCGTCAACCGAGACATCCTTGGGCAGTTTGGCAAAGGGTCCCACTTTGGGGAGCATGCCCATCAACTGTTCGAGCGAACCCATCTTGCGAATCTGGCGGAGCTGGTCGCGGAAATCCTCGAGCGAGAAATCGGCATCGCGCAGCTTGCGTTCGAGTTCGCGCGCCTTCTTCTCATCGACGGTTTTTTGGGCGCGCTCGATTAGCCCCAGCACGTCGCCCATGCCGAGAATGCGGCCGACGATGCGGTCCGGGTAGAACGGCTCGAGCGCATCGTATTTTTCGCCAACCCCGACGAATTTTACGGGCGCGCCCGTAACTTTGCGGATCGAGAGCGCCGCGCCGCCTCGCGCGTCTCCGTCCATTTTCGTGAGAATCACGCCGGTGATTCCGAGGCGCTTGTGAAACTCTCCCGCGGAGTTGACCGCGTCCTGGCCGATCATGGCGTCAGCCACGAAGAGCAGCTCGGAGGGATTCAACTCGCGTTTCAGCATGGAAAGCTCGTTCATTAAGTCATCGTCAATGTGCAGGCGGCCGGCGGTATCAACGAGGATGACGTCGCAGGCGGAGAGTTTCGCTTCGCGCGCCGCGCCGCGAACGATTTCGAGAGGCTTGTCGCTGCCCGCGCCGGGCCAGAGCGGCGTATTCGTCGCTTTGGCCACTTGCGCAAGCTGCTCACGGGCGGCGGGACGATAAACGTCGGTCGAAACGACGATGGGCCGGTGGCCGTGCTCGGCGAGCCATTTGCCCAGTTTGCCGGTTGACGTCGTTTTGCCGGAACCCTGCAAGCCGACAATCAGCCACACGGCCGGCGGTTTCGAGCCGAATTGCGGCTTGGCTTCGCGTCCCAGGAGGTCCGCAAGCTCATCGCGAACGATTTTCACCACTTGCTGGTCGGGCGAGAGTTGCAGCAGAACTTCCGAGCCCAGCGCCTTTTCGCGAATGTGTGCGACGAATTCGTCGACAACCCCGAGATTCACGTCCGCATCGAGCAGCGATTCCCGGATTTCACCGAGCGCGAGATTCAAGTGCTCTTCGGAGAGCTTTCCCTGCCCCCGCAGGTTTTTGAAGGTGCGTTGAAGTTTCTCAGTTAGGCTTTCAAACATTTCGTAACCCGTGATTCGCGATCAACAGTTCATCCCGCCTCAGTTCATTCTATCAAGCCGCGCCAAACATTACCGCAGTCGGCGGATCAGCGAAGCCGGCCGGGCACGGAATAGACCTAAGCGGGAACTTTTGCGCGAGTACTCGATACGTCCGATGGCCACGAAATAGGCGCGATGGGGCCGACGACGAACAGCCAGGAGAGCGAACCGACCAGTGCGAGCGCACCAAGAACAGCGACGGCCCAAAAAAAACCTCCGGTGAGGCCCACAAGAAAACCTGTGAGCGCGGGACCGACGATCCCCGCGAAGTTCCCGACACAGTTCTGCACCCCCATCCATTGTCCAGCGGCATCGGGACCCGCGAGCGTCTGCGCGCCGGCAAAGAGGAGAGGGTTGGCGATGCCATAGAAGCTCGCTGCGGCAAGGAGAAGCAGAACCGAGAGCGTGGACGGAACGATCATCGCGAACGTCAGCCACAGACCCGCGCCGCCCAGACCGATGACGAACAGCAATTTCCGAATGCGCGAGCCGGCCGGACCCGCGTCTATCCAGTGATCGGAAAGCCAGCCGGAAACGAGCGAAGAAACGGCCGAAAGCAGAAACGCCAGACCGCCGATCTTGGCCATGCTGTCCATCGAAAAATTGCGCTGGCGAACGAGATAATAGGGCAGCCACGTCAGCAGAAAATAGACCAGGTAATTGCAACAGAAGTGCGCGATGCACGCGCCGCTAAACGAGCGCTGGCGGATGATCGTTATGATTGCGGGGGGTTGCGGAACAAGCCCGTCGCGCGCGGCGGCTAATTCCGGTTCCGCCGCCTGGCCGACGCAAGCGCCGGTTTGCCTGCCCGCGTGCGGCGCGAAAGGCCTGCGAAGCGGACGCGTCGCGAGCATCCAGGGCGCGATCCAGGCGAGACTGATCAGTCCCAGAATGATGAAGAACGGCCTCCATCCGAATCGCGCCATCAGGATTCCACCGGCGAGAGTCGCGACGGCAGGTCCGCAGAACTGTCCCGCCGCGATGGCCCCGTTGCCGAGGCCTCGATGCTGAACGGCAAAATCGCGCGCCAGAATCTTCGCGTAAGAGGGATAGGCAACCGCCTCGCCGACACCGAGAACAAACCGCACAACGAGCAGCGCGGCAAAACCCCGCATCAGGCCCGTAGCGGCTGTCGCGCATGACCAGATGAAAAATCCGATCGCAAGCACCCGGGTGACGTCGACGCGATCGATTAACCAGCCGGAAGGAATCTGGAACGCGGTGTAGGTCCAGAAAAATGAAGAAAGCAGAATCCCGAGTTCCGCGGGCGAGAGATGGAGCTCGTCTTTCAGAAGCGGCGCCGCAATCGAAAGATTTCCGCGGTCGATGTAGTTGATGAAAATGGAGAGCGTCAGAAGAACCAGGACGCTGCGCAGCGTGCCGGAAAGCCTTTCGGAATCGGGAGCGCGTGGCAAAGGAAACTGCGCGCGTTTGCGCAGCGGCGGGATGGTAGCACGAAGACAGAGGCCGGAAGGCAGAAGTTAGAGGTCAGACGACCAAGAATTAGGAAAAGACGGTAGCGGCACGGCCGCGTTGACAAAGTCGCGCGAAAAGCGCCTGTGGACATATCATGGTGCGATGCGGGCCAGGCTGGAAGTAGGCGAGCTGACCGTCGAGTTGCCGACAGCCAAGGGATGGGTGCGGCCGGTCGAGGGCGTTTCGTTCCGGCTGGGGCAGGGTGAATCGCTGGGAGTCGTGGGAGAGTCGGGATCGGGCAAGACGATACTCGCCCTGGCGCTGATGGGATTGACTCCGCCCGGGGCGCGTGTTCAGGGCCAAGCCATACTGCATCTGGCAGAGTCGCGCACGGCGCGCGCGAAGGACAACCGGCGCGCGGAGAATCGCGTCGTTGAGCTCGTGCGCGCGTCAACCGAAGAGATGCGCGCTATCCGCGGCGCGCAAATTGGCATGATTTTTCAGGAGCCGATGACGGCGCTCGACCCGGTTCTGCGCGTCGGCGGTCAGATTGAAGAAGCGATTCGCGCGCATGAACGGGCGACCTCGCGCGACGAAGTCCGGCGACGTGCGATTGAAGCGCTCGAGCGGGCGGCCGTCCCGGAGCCGGCACGCCGCGCGAGGCAATATCCGCACGAGCTCTCCGGAGGATTGCGCCAGAGAGCGTTGATTGCTATGGCCCTTTCGGCGGGGCCAAGCGTGTTGATCGCGGATGAGCCCACGACGGCGCTCGATGTAACCGTGCAGGCGCAGATCCTCGAGCTGCTGGCGGGATTGCGGCGCAATTTGAACCTGTCATTGATCTTTATCACGCACGATCTCGGCGTTGTGGCGCAGATCGCCGAGCGCGTGCTGGTGATGTACGCCGGGCGGATCGTTGAGGAAGGACCGGCGCATAAAGTGCTGCGAGATCCGAAGCATCCGTACACCGAAGGACTGTTGCGAGCGGCTCCGCGTTTGCGGCGATGCAAGGTTCGGCCGATTCCCGGCGCCGTTCCGGCTCTGGACGCGCTGCCGGCGGGGTGTTCGTTCGGCCCTCGCTGCGAGCGTCACATTTCCGACTGCGACGCCGCGGTTCCGGAGCTTCGGCGGGTCAACAGCGAGCGCCAGGCGCGGTGCATCCGGGCGCAATGACACGCTGGTGGCGCGCGTCCGAACGGGAGGCCGGATTCCAGATGAACACGAACGACCGGGAGCAAGCAGAGCTGGTTCGCGACCGCTTCACGCGCACGGCGGAGGTGTTCGGCGATTTCGCGGTGAAGGAGCGGGTGCGCGAAGCCGAACTGCTGGCGAAGTTGACGAAAGCAGGGCAGAACGACCGCGCGATAGACTTGGCGTGCGGTCCCGGGACGCTTGCCTTGCGCTTCGCTCGCCACGTTCGCTGGATCGCGGCTGTCGATTTCACTCCGGCGATTTTGACGCGCGCCCGGAATTCCGCCGAAAAAGAGGGCATTCGCAATCTCTTCACCGCTCTGGGCGACGCGCGGAAGCTGCCCTTCGCGGACCGCTCGCTCGATGTGAGCGTCACGAGCTATAGCTTGCACCACATTCTCGATCCGCAGCGCGTAATCCAGGAGATGGCGCGCATCCTCGTACGCGGCGGGAGAGCCGGCGTGCTCGACATGATCGTTCCCGAAAATCCCGCTGCCGGTGAACTGCGAAATCGCATCGAAATTGCGCGCGATCCCTCGCACGCTCGCGCCATGCCGGCGAGCGAACTGGAGAAGATGTTTGAGGCGGCCGGTCTGCGCGTGATCGCTTCACAACAAGACTCCAAAGAGCGGTCGTTCGATCACTGGCTGAGCGTCGCGGGATGGAAACGGGGCGATGCGGCATACGAGGAGACTCGAAGCCTGTTGGAAAGCTCCATGCGGGAAGGCGCGGACTCCGGTTTCCACCCGAAGCTTCTGAATCCCCAATCGCCGGATGGGCGCGCCGATGTTGAATTGAAGCAGACGTCCGTTTTTGTCGTGGGGGAGAAAGTTTGACGACCGGAAGAATCCTGTTTCGCAGATTTCGTCCTTCGGGGGATGACCGATGAGCAAGCCGCGAGCGCGCAAAATCCCAATTGGAGTGTTTGATCCCGTCTATGCCGATGTTTCGCTCGACGACATGCTGCAGAAGGTCGGAGGTCTGGGTCTCGACGCGATGGAGATTGCAACTGGAGGGTATCCGGGGAATCCGCATTGCCAGGTGGACGCGCTGCTGGCCGACTCAGGAAAACTAAAGGCGTGGATGAAGAAATTCGACGAGGCTGGTCTTCACATCGCGACGTTCAGTTGCCATGGAAATCCTCTGCATCCCAATCCGACGATTGCGAATCGCGATGCGGAGACGTTCCGCCGGACGGTGTTGTTGGCGGAGAGAGTGGGTGTGGAAGTGATCGTGGGTTTCGCCGGATGTCCCGGCGCGAGCGCGGCAGACAAGCATCCGAACTGGATTACGTACCGTTGGCCGCCGGAGTACGCTGCGGCGCTCGACTGGCAATGGAAGGAACGCGTGATCCCCTACTGGAAGAAAGCCGCTGCGTTCGCGCGGCAGCACGGGATTCGCAAGATCGCTCTCGAGATGCATCCGAATTTCGCCGTCTACAATTTGAAAACTCTCCTTAAGCTTCGCGAAGCGGTGGGCGAAGAAATCGGGGCGAACAGCGATCCGAGCCATCTTTTCTGGCAGCAGTGCGACCCCGTCGAGGTGGTTCAGGCGCTGGCGAAGGAAGGCGCGCTATTCCATGCCCACATGAAGGACGCCGTTCTCGAACCACGGAACGTCGCGCGTTACGGCGTGCTGAATTTTGGCTTCACGACGGATGAGATCCCGGAGTCCTCGGACTATTTTCGTGCGGTCGGATACGGACACGGCGCGGAAACATGGAAAGCGATCTTGCGCGCGCACATGGAAGCGGGTTACCAGGGCATCATCAGCATTGAGAATGAAGATGCGCAACTCGAAGGCGCAGCCGGCGTCGAACGCGCTGCCTTCGTGCTGAAGAACGTCCGCGACGAGCTTCTGGGCGAAGCGGGTTAGCCGGCTGACGCCTTCCACACCTCCAAAGGACAGGCCGAACCGAAGGTTTCCTTTTCCGCTTCTAAGCTGCGCGGGGCGAGGTGCTGGGCAACCGCTGCCCGCAGTGCGGGCAGTTAGCCCATGTTGCATCCACTCCTTTGCCGCAGTTCGGGCACGTGGGCTGGACGGAAGCGCCGCAACGCGGGCAGAAGGCGAAGCCCGGCTTCGCCAGGTTCCCACAGCCGGGGCAAGGTTTCGGCAGCGGATCGCGCAGAATAAAGTAGAGGATGATGCCGATGGCGTCGGGGATGAAGATCGCGAGGAGCGTCCACATCACGTAGCGCATCTGACGGCGCTTGGCATCCCCATAGACGTAGCCAATCAACGCCACGAAGGCGACAAGGAACAGGAAAAGCCCGTACACAAAGAGCGCCTGACAGATGCGCGGCCAGTGTCCCATCTGTGGATCGTGGGGAAGCACGTAAAAAAACATGGGCGACGTGATACCGAAATACAGCAGCCATCCAACGACCCACGCGGCCGCCGGGATGACGCGCAGTTCCTTCGTGAAACGGCTCATGCCAGTCTCCTCTCGCGCCGCTGACGAAGAGCCAGCGCCACAGCGGCTGTGCCTCCCGCAATCCAGACCAGCGCAGTGAACTCGGCAAAACTTGTCCAGGGGTGGTTCAGCTGCGGAACAACAAAGCTCAACACGCTGCCGCTCACCAGCCGGAAACCGATCCAGCTCATGGCGGTGAGCAGCCACGCAAACACCACGACGAACGCCATCACGCGGCGATTCCACTGGCCGTCCGTCTGCTCGTTGAGTTTAGCCTCCGCGCGGGCCAGCGTGACTTGGAGAAGCCGCGGCGAAGGCTGGGGCGTCGGCAGGCGCCGCAACTCGCCTGTAATGGAACGCCACTCCTCCATCTCGTTCGAGCACGCTTCGCACGAGCGAAGATGCGCGGTGACCTGCTCCTCCTCGGCGCGAGATAATGCCCCGGCGGCTGCCAGCGCCAGCAACTCCCGTATTTTGTCGTGCTCGCTCATTCCCAATCTGCTCCCGGGTACCGTGCTTCGAGTGAATTGCGCAACTGATCGAGCGATCTCCGCAGCCGCGTCTTCACAGTCGAGAGCGGCGTTCCCGTGACCCGCGCGATCTCTTCGATCTTCATCTCTTCCTCAAATCGCAGCGACAGAACCTCGCGGTAGATTACCGGCAGCCCGGCCATGGCTTCGCCGATACGCGTCCTCCGCTCGACCGCCAAAACGCGGTCGAATGGCGTAGTGTCGCACGCAGGGAGCCTGTCGGCGGCAGTTTCGGCTCGCGCCTCGTCTGCAAGCGGCTCATCCAGGCTTTGCGGATGAATGCGCCGGAGATGATCGATGGCTAGGTTACGCGCGAGCGTGAAGAGCCAGGCGTCGAAATTGCGGCTCGCATCGAACGAGCGGATCTTCTCGACCACCTTCAGCCACGTCTGCTGGAAGAGGTCTTCCGCCTCGGCAGGCTCCCGGACGATGCGCAGAAGGTATCGGTACAGCCGGTTCTGATAACGGGCGATGAGTCCCGAGAGAGCGTTCAAATCTCCCCGGCGAAGCCCGGCCACATCCGCGTCCACGGCCACGAGCCCCTCCAGCGACATTGCGGCGGCGCCTATCATACCTGTAATACGAATCGGAGACCGAAAAGGACTCAGAGAAGGCTTCCCGGGAAGCGCTCATCCACGTTCATGAGGCGGGGCTGGAGCGAAGAAATTTCTTTACTGGGAAGCAGCGCTTTCGCCGCGTCTGACGAGTTTCTCGAACTCCGGATCGCCGTGCAGCAAATCCAGATCCATATCCTGGGCCGCCCAGGCGTTGTTTCCGTATCCGGCAGCGAACGCTTTCTTGACAGTTTCGAGCGCGGCCGCCTTTTCTCCCAGAACGCCATAGCAGCAGGCGGCGTTGTAGAGGGTGTTCGCGTCGCCGGGGCGGAGAGCCACGGCCGTTTGTAGATGCCGCATGGCCTCTTCGCCGTTTTCTTTCGCTGCGGCAAGCGTTGTCGCCAGCAGAATACGCGCACGGACATCTTCGGGTACCAGTTCAAGCTGCTGCCGCAGGACCTTCGTAAGCAGGTCGCGCAGATGCTCGGCATCTTTCTTCCTTCCAAGACGTTCCGTCGCCTGCTGGTATGGAATATAGGTGTTGTAATCGTCTCCGTTGCATTCGATGGCGCGGTCGGCGAGCGCCGCGGCCTGCTCATAGCGGCCGGAGGCGAAATAGGCGCGGCCGAGGATGTTCCAGGCGCCCTCGCAATCCTGCTTGCGCTCGATGGCCCGTTGAGCGAGAAGCTCGGCCTCGTCGTATTTCTTCTGCGCGTAGCAGATGCGGGCGCGCGCCACCAGCACCTCCGGCAAATCGGGCGCAAGAGCGGTCGCTCTGTCGCATGCCGCAAGTCCGCGGTCAATCCATTTCTGGTTTTGCTCGCGAATTTCGTAGACGAGTCCGCAAAGATGAGCGATCCCCGCGTGCGCCAGAGCGAAATTCGGATCCAGCTGAATGGCCTGCTCGAACATCTGCAGCGCGTATTCGCTGTTCTCCCGCCGCGTGTAGCTGCGGCCGCGCAGATAAAAATCATACGCCTGCGGATTCTCGGTCGGCTTCCGCGCGATCGTTTTTTCTTCCTGCGGCGTCAGCGTAATGCGCAGGGCCTGCGCGATGCTGCGCGCGATTTCTTCCTGAATCGCGAATACGTCTTCCAACTGCCGGTCGTAACGCTCTGCCCAGACCGAATGGCGCGTGGAAGCCTCCACCAACTGCGCCGTGATGCGCACGCGATTGCCCGCGCGCCGGATGGACCCTTCCAGCACATACGCGGCGCCCAGCTTCTGGCTCACCTGTTGCGCGGTGACCGGCTTGTCGCGGAATGCGAGCATCTCCGAGCGCGGGAAGATTTCGAGCTGCGCGATCTTGGAGAGCTCCGTGACGATGTCTTCCGTGATGCCATCGCGGAAGTATTCGTCCTCTTTGGCCCCGCTCTGGTTCTCGAAATAGAGCACAGCCACCGATTTCTGCAGCGCCGGAACCGCCTGCAAGTGCGCCCCCGAATCGCGACCGGCTTTTTCGGCAACGGGACGCCGGCTGGATTCGATGTCGCGCCGCAGACGCTTCAGGTCGGCGCGGAGTTCCGCTGCCGTTTGACAGCGCAAGTCCGGGTCCTTTTCAAGGGCCTTGCTAAGAATGTTCTCGAATGCCAGCGGGAGACGCGGATTCGCCTCCTTTGCAGCCGCCGGCGCGCCATGCAGGATTCCGTCGAAGATGACGGCGGTTGTCGTCCCCGAGAACGGCACCGAGCCCGTAGCCATTTCGTAGAGAACGACGCCAAGTGAAAACAGGTCCGAGCGAGTGTCCAGCTCCTTGCCAAGCGCCTGTTCGGGCGACATGTACGCGACGGTGCCCATCGAACTACCGGGGCTGGTCAGGTCGGCTTCGGGAAGGCCGTGCAGGGGCAGCGGCATGGCGGTCGCCCCCACCGTCTCCATCGGCTGACGCAGCGCCGGGGTCAGCTTCGCCAGCCCGAAGTCCAATATCTTGGCCGGGCCGCGCTCGACCAGAAAAATGTTGGCCGGCTTGATGTCCCGGTGAACGATCCCTTTGGAATGCGCGGCGTCCAGACCATCGGCAATCTGAATGCCGATTTCCAGCAGCTCCGGCAAATCGACAGGCTTGCCGTCAATGCGGTGCTTCAGAGTCTGGCCCTCGAGCAGCTCCATCGCGATGTAGGGCCGGCCTTCGAACTCGCCCACGTCGTAAATGGTGCAGATGTTTGGATGATTCAGCGCGGAAGCGGCGCGGGCTTCGCGGCGAAACCGGTCTATGGCCTGTGAGTCCAGCGAGATCTCGTCGGGCAAGAATTTCAGGGCGACGCTGCGGCCCAGGCGCGTGTCGCGCGCCTTGTAGACCACGCCCATCCCCCCTCCGCCGAGCTTTTCGATAACCTGGTAATGGGCGACCGCGCGCCCGGTCAGCGGCTGGGCTTCCATGATAGGCCGCTAATATTAGGCTTCGCTGAAACGCAAGTCAAACCGCGGATCAACCGTGTCGCAGCAAAATGAGAATGTCCGGTTTGTGCAAAGTAGAAATGTCCGGTTCCAGGGCCTACGCCACGGGTGGCCGTGAGGCGGGCGATGGTGCGCTCTCTGTCCACAAAAGGACGCAACATGGTCAAGCCGGGAGGTGAATCGCGGCTGGGCCGCGTCGAGGAGAATCAGCGATGTGCTAGAATCAACG
>DATEKA010000077.1:0-7456 GCA_035277685.1 Candidatus Acidiferrales bacterium | reverse complement strand
TAGGAGATGTCCTGACGGCGGCGTTGTTCGCGCCTGGCGACCCGCCTTCGAGCTTCCAGCGCCGAGCGTTGAAAATATCTCGGTACGGGTGCTGAGATATTCTTCGCGTAACTCCAATGCTGTCAACAAAACCGCCAAAATATCTCGGCACACTTTCCAACACCCAACAGGACGATTGTCCCGCCTATTCCTTGTTCGCGCTGTCGTGGAAATCGAGGCCGAAGGTAGGATTGTCTTTCGTTCCAGTGATCTTGATCGGCAGGACTGTTCCCGCGTTCTTGCCCTCGAAGAACGGATCGATTGCTTTAAGGAAGAAGGACTTAACACCGGTGGTAGTCTGCGAAAGCTTGGCTTCCATTCGCAGTTTGCCGCGCAGGTCGAGCTGGCCGCTGTCCAGGCTATAAGTTCCGTCGAGCGCCACGGCCGCACCGGTCACCTGAAATTTCAGTTCTGCCAGTGATACGACGCCTTTGGCCACGGTGAGATTTCCGCTGAAGTCTGAAACCGGGTCTCCAACCGCCGGAGCTTTTGGTTTGCCCTGACTCTTGAGGCTTAGTGTCTCGATTCTCTCCTCGGTCGCGGGGCTCGAAAAGTGCGCTCTTTCTATCGCAAATTGACCTTGCAGCCGCATACGCTCAATCAAATCCTGCCGGCCTTCGCCAATCTCGATTCTTGTTCGCAGCCGCGCCGCCCCCTTCATGACCGGCGGGTTCGAGTCCACAGCGAGCCGCAGCAGGTCCTGAACGGTAGCATTTTCAGTTACGGCGTTCATGATAATCGTTCGCCCGTGCTTCGGCGTTTTGTCCACCACCTCTCCTTTCACGTCAAGGGTGGAATTCTCGAACCGGGCGACGACATCGTTCAAGACAGTGTTGCCGTTCGTCCCATCTACGATTGCTGAAAACGTGGTGCGCAGATTCACCGGGTGATGCGTCGTGCGCAGGCTGAAATCGGGGATTTCGGTTTCCCCGTTGACGCTCAGATAATTGAGCGGCCCCGTAAAGTGACCGGTGGAGGACAAAATCCCACGCAGCCCTCTTATAGTGCTCATGTCCGCATTCTGAAACACGTAGTGCCCGCTGACGGGAGTCGAGCCAGGATCGTCCGCGTCCCAGGGGCCGAACGCGCCGCTGGATTGAATCTGCCCCTTCGGTACGGGATTGGTCAGATCTGCCTGGAATCTTGCGGCACTTCCGGCTCCGAGTGGGCCTAGCACTACGCGATGCAGCTCGAATCTGTGGGGCGCCTTTTCCGGGTCGCGCGGAACGATGATCAGGTCCGCATTATTGACGCGCACGGCCTGCACCACGACCGGATAATTCTGGCCGAAAACGTTGCCGGAGCCGCTGAACCGCGGCGCCGAGCCTTTCGGTCGAGGCGTGATGCGGATTTGCAGTCCATCGAGCCCCACCGTCTTGATTACTGGATGACGGCTGAAGAGGCTGAGCGTCCGCGCGTCGAACGTCAGTCGCTGCATGCGGACGAGTGGCGGTTCGGGCTGCCCGATTTGGCGCAGAACGATCCCTTGAATTGTTATCTCCAGGTGAGGAAACACGGACCCTACGTTAAAGCCGGAAATCTCGACGTCGCTGTGAAAGTGGGTGCTAAAGTAAAGCTCTGTGCGCTGTTGGGCCATCCGCCGGAGCTGCGGATCAAGTCTGTGGACCATAAAGAAATAGCCCGTCCCGCTGCATGCAGAGATCACCGCCAGAATGATGATGATTACCCAGCCGCGCGCCAGTCTTCGCATGCTAAGCCCGAACCTCGAAACCGGGGGGAATCCTTTGATTTCAAGCTAGGGCATGCGCCACAGATTCGCCATACCCGGAACCGTGTAACGTCGCCGAAATCTTTCCACCCGCGGCCCCTTTGACAAGGGCAGAACTCTTGACAACGTAAGGTCCGGCGGGAGGCTGTGGCAGGTACAGGCGGTTCGGGAAGCCCTTCGGCAACCAAAGGTCCGCGCCGCCGGGAGGTGAGTTACTTTTCGTCCGCACGAGTCTCAGGGGTCTATCGACCCCGCTTCCCGCCGATGTTAGGCTGAGAACTAATCGGAGGAGTGGTTTGACTGACCCGCTGGCATCGAGCGACCCCGGAGCACAGAAGCGCCGCAGCACGCGAATCGTGCAGGCTGTCCCCATCACCGTCACGGGTGTAGACGCCCTGGGCCAACCTTTTAAGGAACGCACGACGACGACTGCCGTCAACTGCCACGGCTGTAAGTACCAGTCTAAACATTACGTTCCAAAGAACGCGACGGTCACGCTGGAAATACCGCGCCCAGAAGCTTCCGCTCCGGCCCGTCAGGTCCGCGGGCGAGTCATTTGGGTGCAGCGTCCCAGGACCGTAAGAGAGCTGTTCCAAATCGGACTCGAATTCGATATCTGTGGCAACGTCTGGGGCATAGCATTCCCGCCTGATGATTGGTTCCCGGTCGCCGATGAGCAGCCTGCCGGCGTTTCTGGCTCCGCGCCCATACAGGCTTCGCCGAAGCCGCCTTCACCCATCCAGTCGGCCATGAGCGCAATCAATAAGGCGACCGAGCAGGTGGCGGAGAAGAGGCCGGAGACGACTGGAATGGCTCCGGGGGCTCCCGTCTCGCCGAGCGGCGGCGCCGCGCGGACGGTTGCCGAAACGCCCGCGAAAGATCAGAGCAAGATTCATGTCGTCGCCGCGCCGGCAGTCGCACCCGCAGAGGCGCAGGCCGCGCTCGAGCGCCACGTCTCGAAATTGGTGACGAACGCGAAGGAAGCCCTCGACAAGTCGCTGCGGCATGAGGCTCAGACGGCGATCAATGACGAGATGACCATCGTCCGGCAGCAGCTCGACGTGCAGCTCCATGACGCCGTTGAGAAGGCTATCCGGCTCTCGATGGAGCGCGTCTCGGAATCCACGGCGAAAAAAGTGGTTCAGGACGCGGTAGACCGCACGAACGCAATCGTCGAAGAAGCCCGAAAGGCCAATGAGACGAACGTAGTCCAGTTGGACGCGAAGATTCGCAACGCAGTGCAGCAAGCCGTTAGCGGTGCCGCGGAACAGGCGGCTCAGGATGCAGCCCGTCAGACCGCCGCGCTGAACTTGAAACAGGAAGTCGAGAATGCCGTCCAAAAGGCGATCTCCGAGCGCGAGGCGTCGCTCCCTTCACTCCAGATTCTGTCTTCTCCGGATGCGGCCCAGAAACACATCGAGGAGTGGAAGAAGAGCCTGGAAGAAACTGCGCAAACTGTGCGGCAGCAGTCCCTGGAAAAGACGGAAGCGGAAGCGGCCGTAAGCGCCCAACGTTTCCAAACCGAATTCGAAAGCGCACTCAAGGGCGCGTCAGAAAAAATCCAGGAGCAGATGGCGCAGGCCTCAAAGGAGGCTTTCAAGCGCGCGGAGCAGGACGCCTCAGCCCGCAGCGCCGCGCTGCAGTCGGCTGTAGAGGAAACTCTTTCCAGTGCGCGCTCTTCGGCAACATCGCTCGCCGCCGAACTTGCGGCCGAGAGAGCCCGAACCGAGAGCGCCGCGCTGCAATTGCAGAATACGACCCAGTCCACTATCGAGAATACCCGCCGGGAACTCGACGCGCTCCTGACACAACAAGTCGAAGAACTCAACCGCAACGCCGATCAGGTAATCGAACAACGCGCTCAGCAAATCGATCCCATCATTGAAAAAGCGGCACAGAAGACCGCCGATCGCCTCGCGGCGGAGCTGGACCAGAAAGTCGGGGTCAAGCTGGAGGAGACCCGCAGAGCGGCCTCCGAGCTTACGGAAGCGCAGCAGCAAGCGCTGGAATCGCGCGAGGCGATTCGAATCGAGGCGCAGCTAGCGTCCGACCAGGTCGCGCGCTTGCATGACACAGTACGCGAAGAAGTTCTGCAGGTCTCCGCGGAGGCCATGCGCCTCCAGCATACGGTCCGCGAGCAGGCGGCACATGCGTCCGAGCAGGCAATTCAGGAGGCGCTGTTCCGGCTGAAGCACGACGCCGGCCTGCTGCCCGCCGAGGTCGAAAAAGCCAGCCGCGAAGTTGTTTCGCAGGTGCAGGCCGAATTCGAGCAGAAGGCCACGGCAACGGAGCACGCCACGTACGAGGCGCTGCTCAAAGCCTCCGAGTGGTACCAGAAGAAGGCGCACACGACGATGCAGTCGTCGCTTGAGCGCGCGGTGGAGCAATCCACGGGCGA
This sequence comes from Candidatus Acidiferrales bacterium, assembly GCA_035277685.1. Lineage (GTDB taxonomy): Bacteria > Acidobacteriota > Terriglobia > Acidiferrales > UBA7541 > Palsa-295. Next base: position 3,290 of record DATEKA010000077.1, on the reverse strand, counting down.
ATTGCGCGATCGCGCGGCAGAGGTTTCAAGCCTCCTTGCATCCGAACTGGATCACTACCGTCGCACGTATCTCGAGCACAGTCAGGCGCAAATCGAAGAGGCCGCGAACGAACTTGTCGAGCGCGAACGCACCAAACTGACAGAAACCGCCGAAATCGCCAATGCCACCTTTAGCGACCGCGTTCATCGCGCGACCGAGGAATCGCTGCACCAGCTCAAGGATGCCTCCCGCGAGACGGCGGAGAAGACGCGCTCCGACATGGAATTCAGTCGCGAAGGCGTTCTGGCGCAGTTCCAGAAAAGCATTGATGAACGGCTCCAGCGTGGCGTCGATGAAGCAAAAGAAAAACTCCATTCGCAGTTGCAGCCGCTTATGGAGGCCGTTGATTCCACATGGCAGAGCAAACAGCGCGAATGGGTCGAGCAGCTCCAGAAATCCACGGACGAATCGATCGAACAGTACAAGGCGCGCCTGGAAAATGCGTCAAATTCGTGGCTGCTCGCCTCAGCCACCACTCTAGGCCAGCACTCTCAGGCCGTTCTCGACACCATCGCTAAGGCTGCGGAAAAGCGTCTGCGCGACACCTGCCGCGACGTCCTCGCCGGCATGGGCGATACGTTGAAGGAACGCATGCTCGGCCTCTCCAGCGGCTTCGCCCCGGACGAAGACGACGAAGAACCTCCGAAGAAGTAAGTCAGTCTCATTCTAGCCCGCAAGCCATCCCTGAACGCGACAAGAGCAGAAGCGTCACTGTTGGAGCCGGGGCCGTGGGCTGCCCGTTTGCGACGACTAGTGCAGCTTCGCGTATTCGGATTTCGCGGCGATCAAAACAGGAACGTCCGGATCGGCGTCTTTCCAGTTGGCGAGGAAGTTCTGATAGGCGATGCGGGCCTTGTCGGCATTATTTTGCAGGACGTAGGCGCGGGCCAGGTTCAGTTGTGCAAGAGAGAGGAAAGGACTGAGCGTACCTACACCAGGATGGCTTAGAATCCTCTGGAATTCAGCGCCAGCTTTGGCGCCGTCGTGCAATGCCAGATAAGCGAGGCCGCGAACGTACATCGCCAGATAGCTAACTGAAGTCACGGGTGCGCCTAGCTCATATTTTCGCGAATTCTCTAGAGCGGCGACGGCTTCTTGCGCCTTCTTCGCGTGCAATAAATTCAGCGCCCGGATAGCGGGGATCACTTGTGTTTGCAGGATGGTGTCGGACGGATATGTCTGGCTTTCTTCCTCGACGAGTCTGTTCGCCTTTGCCGCGTCGCCGATGAACGCATACGCCCCGGCGACCGCCTGCCGCGGGCCTGGACCGATTCGCATTTTCAGCGCGGCTTCGGCTTCGCGCCGGGCAGCATCGGTGAATCCGTATTCCGCGTCTCGGATCGCGCGCCCAGCTTCTACGTGGGCGGGATATTCAACTAATCCGTATTTCAGGGCTAACGCACTGCCAGCTTGGGTCAGCTTATCTGCGGCTCCGATCCTTCCCAACGAGCTTTGGTAGGCGGCGAGTTGCGAATCAAAATCCGGTTCGACCGGTTTTCCCTTGGCCCAATTCACCTGTGCGTCGAAGCTTTGCCGGTCGTTCTGAAGAATCGCTACGTCGAGCAAAATGTGGTGCGTTGCGGCCGTTTCGTGTTTCTGGGCGATCGCCTGCTGGCCCACGGCTTTGGCATCGTCTAAACGTCCCAAATTAAGGTAGGACGCAGCCTGATTTTGGTATGCGTACGCGTCTTGCGGATCGACGCGGACGGCGTTTGCCGCTGCTTGCAGGGCTTCCTCGCCTTCGCCGAGGTCCTGATACGCGAGGGAAAGGTCGTCGTATGGGATGTTGTCCCGCGGATACACGCTGATCCATTGACTGTACAGGTCGACCGCCTTCTCATAGTCGTTTGTAACCACGTCGTAGTAGTGGCCCGCGATGTAAAATTTCTCGCGCTCGCTCGTGCGGTCGCGCAGATCGTAAGCCTTCCTCAAGTATTGGCCGGCATCGGTTACGTTTCCCACGTTGGACTCGGCGATACCGAGCGCCGCGTAGGCCATCGCAAAATTCGGATCGAGGCCCACCGCTGTCTTCAGAGGAGCGATAGCCCCAGCGTCGTCACCATCGCCGTGCAGCTCGTATCCTTGGCTGAATGCCTTAAGAGCGTCGAGCGACGAGGTGGTCGCTTCGTCGAGCGGCGTAGCGAATTGCCGAACAGAAGTCAGAGACTCACCGAGTTGCTGGCGGAGCGCGGTGGCCGCTTTGTCGAGCGAATTCAGCACTTGCTCCTTGCTGGGCGACTGCACCTGTTCCCGCGCGAGCGAATCGCCCGTCTGCGCGTTCGTCGCTTCCATCGTAATGACGTAAACGTTCCCCAGGCTCCCGATCGAGCCCGCGATCATTGCCTTGGCGTTCTCGCGGACACAAATTTCCCTGGCCACTTCCCGCGTCACCGGCGTATCCGGGCTGCGCCCCATGAAGCGCAGCGCCTCCTGAATACGCGACTGCGGCATCAGGTTCAGGTACGGAGATTGCCCAAGTTGCACGGCAAGCGCCGCGTTCAGTGTGCCGTCGAATACGGCGTCGCCTGTCGTGTTGACGAAATCACTGAGAACAATCGTGTCCTTTTCCGTCAGCGCCGGCGTATGCCGCGCCAACAAGAAGAACGCCACAACGGCGATCGCAGCAACCGCGGCAATTCCAGCGGCCCAAGGCAGCCATTTGCGCCGCGCAGAAACGGGCGTCGCCACGACAGGAACAGCCGTCGAGCCACTTGCCGCTTGTGCAGAAGGAGCAACACCGGACGATCCCGCGGCCGCGCTGGCAAACGAAGCCGCCGCTGAACTCGAGGATGGGATCGCGCCAATCGAGCCGGACGACGCATGAGCAGGACCCGAACCCGGCCGCGGGCTCTCGCCCAAACTCGCGCCGCTAAAGGTGCTCGGGCTCGAGCCCGACTCGATATCGCGCTTCAGGCGCCTCAAATCCGTTCGCATTTCCGCCGCGGATTGGTATCGAAGATCGCGGTCCTTATCCAAAGCCTTTTGCAGAATGGCTTCCAGTTTTTCGGGAACCTCCGGATTCAGACGCACCGGAGAGACGGGCGGCCGGTTCATGATGGCGTCGAACACGACGCCCGTGGTTTCCCCTCGAAACGGAGCCTGGCCCGTCGCCATTTCGTAGAGAACGACGCCGAACGAGAACAGATCGCTGCGCGCATCGAGCTCCTTGCCGCGCACCTGTTCGGGCGACATGTACGCGACCGTGCCGAGCGACGTCCCGGGGCTGGTCAGTTGGTCCGTTCCGCCGCCG
>DATEKA010000076.1:0-11553 GCA_035277685.1 Candidatus Acidiferrales bacterium | reverse complement strand
GCGAGGTTCCCCAGCCCATTCGCCAGGTCCGCGTTGTAGCGCGTGATCAGCGCGTCCCGCGAAAAATTTCCATCCTGGCCAAACACCGTCTCGCGCAACAGGTAATAGCGCAGCGCGTCGTTCCCCACTTTCGCCCCGGCCACCTGATCGAATCCCTTCACGATGGGCTCGGGGTACGCAACATTACCCTTCGACTTGCTCATTTTCTCCTGCTCGAAGAGCAGCCAACCGTGCGCGAAAATCTGCTTCGGCAGCGGCAGTTCCGCCGCAATCAAGAATGCCGGCCAGTACACCGCATGGAAGCGAATGATCTCTTTCCCGATCATGTGTACGTCGGCCGGCCAGAACCGCTGAAACTTGCGATTCGCGTCGCCTTCGTGCCCTTCGCCGAAACCAATCGCCGTCATGTAGCTCGTCAATGCGTCGTACCAGACGTAGAAAACGTGCTCGGGATCGTCCGGCCACGGTATTCCCCACTTGATGGCCTTGCGGCTGATTGAAACGTCCTTCAGCCCCGCTTCGACGAAGCTGCGCACTTCGTTCATGCGGAAATCCGGCTGGACGAATTGCGCATTCTTGTCATAGAGATCGAGCAGCGTTTTCTGAAAGGCGGAAAGCCGGAAGAAATAATTTTCTTCCGAGATCAGCTCCGCGGGACGCCCGCAAATCGGGCAATTCGCCGGCTCGGGAGAATCGCTGACATAAAGATTGTCGTAGATGCAGTAGCGGCCCTCGTATTTCGCCTTATAGATCGCCTGCGGCGACCGGCGCAGCGTCCGTCGCACCAGTGTTTGCACCGCGCGCGCATGTTCCACCGACGTAGTGCGCACGAAATCCGTGTAGTGGATTCCCAGCAGCTTCCACAGCTCGATGAAAATCTTCTGATTCCTGTCGACGAGTTCCTGCGGCGTGATGCCCGCTTTTTCCGCCGCGCGCTCAATATTGACGCCGTGCTCGTCCGTGCCTGTCGTGTATGCAACATCGTAGCCGCACATGCGCTTATAACGCCCGATCACGTCGCAAACGATCGTCGTATAGGCGGACCCCACGTGCGGCCGCGAATTCGCGTAGTAAATCGGCGTCGTTAAATAGTATTTCGGCTTATCCATTGGTCGAGAGTCAACCACTGCGTTCGTGCTTTCCGCGCTCGACCGCCTCCGCTATTTTGGAGTGCGGTAGCTTGCTACCGCTTTACCGCCTGATCAGCACTCGAGGTAGCCGCCACTCGGCGAAGCTTGCCGCGCCCCTCCCCCTTCTTTCAAATTTGAATTTCAACTCCCTTTCTTCTCTCCCCGCTTACCTGCCTCCGTCCTTCCTTGCCTCTTTGCCTCGAATTCAAACGAGGCTGCCGCGATCACCTCTTTCAACGGCACCCCGCGCTCCATTGCGATGCGCTGGCAATCGTCGTATTCCGGCGTCGCGTTCAGCAGCGAGCCGTTCATGCGCGATACTTTCATGCGCACCCGGCCAAACCGCGTCTCTACCGGCACAAATTCCCGGTCGAGCGTCTTGCGCCGCACTTCGTGCGTCCGCACGCCGATCGTCGTCGTCTCGCGAAAGACCAGGTCAATCAGGGGCGCCGTGTTCTGCGTTTCACTCAAAATCGTGATCAACAGGCCCGGCCGGTTCTTTTTCATCTGCGCCGGAGTCGAAAACACATCCAGCGCTCCCGCCGCCAGCGCCTTTTCCGCAAAATAGCTGTAAATCTGCGGACTCATGTCGTCCACGTTCGTCTCGATCACCGTAACCGGCGCGTCCCACTCGCCGGTTCCGCTTTCGATGCGCTCCCCGATCAAAAGTCGCAGCACGTTCGCCTTCTCAACCAGGTCGGCGCTTCCCGCCCCATACCCCACGCTGCGCAGCGACATTGCCGGAATCGTGCCAAAAGTCGAGGCCAGCGTCGTCGCGATCGCCGCTCCCGTTGGCGTCACAAGCTCGCGCTGAACGCCGCTCGAATGCGTCGGCGCGCCGCGCAACAATTCGACCGTCGCCGGCGCGGGAACCGGCAGCACACCATGTTCCGTGTTCACCTGCCCGCCGCCTACGTCGAATGCCGAACAACCGAATTCATCGATACCAAGCAGGTCGAACCCGACCGCCGCGCCCACGATATCAATGATCGAATCCACCGCGCCGACTTCGTGAAAATGAACCTTCTCGACCGCCACGCCGTGTACTTTGGCTTCCGCCTCACCCAACCGCTGGAATATTCTCTTCGCACGTTCAGCCGCCCGCGGCGGCAGCCCGGCCGCGTCGATCATTTTCACAATCTCACTAAGCCCTCGATGGTGATGCGGGTGCCCGCCCCCAGCCGAATCGCTTGTAGCGCCGGCGTCCCGCCGGTGTCTTTCCTCCACTTCGCTGCCGTTATGGTGATGCCCGGGTGTTTCAGCGTGCTTCTTAGGGGGTCGGACCTTCAGGTCCCCCGTATGCCCGCCTCCGTGAACCTGGGCTTTGGCCCCTGAAGAAACTTCTTGTTCCGCGCTCTTGTGTTCTTCCGCGCGTACCTTGACCTGCGTCGCGACGATCGCCCCTCTCCGCACCTTTTCCGCCGAGATTGACCATCCGAGCAGATTCAGTTTGCGCAGTTCCCCTTCGAGCGCGGCGAGATCGGCGCCCGCATCCACCAGCGCGCCCAGAACCATGTCGCCGCTGATCCCCGAAAAGCAGTCGAAATGCGCAATCCCTTTGCTCTTCATGTGCTTACGGACAAACTGGATGACTACCGCAAAACTCCGATACTATTCTGCTCATCGGAAGTAGTCAAAGGCCGTTTACCGCCCGGCATTTTTGCTCACTCGCAAGCTACGTTCGGCCTCCCGCTCACTCGCTGGTTGCGGCGCATTAGGCAAAATCCGAGGGAGGCCACACAGACGATTCCTACCCGCAAATGCCTATGACTAGAAAGTCCCGCAAGTGCCGTGGAATGAAGCACATGGGATTTTCTAGCCGCCAAAAGATCCGTAAAATCGCTTTTGCTTTTCTTTCGCCAAAATCGAGTTTTCTTCAAAGCCTGCCGTTCCTCGCCGGCCAACCGTGCCAGCAGTTTCGCCCGGAAGTGCGCTATTATCTCGGGTTCGCTTCAATCGAAATAGATCTGTGCAACGGGGGCCTAGGGGTCGAAGTGTACAGGGTAATCGAAGAACGATTTCGGAAGGCGCTGCGCCACCATATCCACGCTCGCTACAAGGTGGACGTCCCGATTGTCACGTCGCAGCCGCCGAAAATTTCGATGGGCGAACTCGCTTCGCCATTATGTTTCGAGCTGGCCAAGCGTTTGAAGAAACCGCCGCGCGCGCTTGCGCAGGAGATCGCAAACGCGCTGCCGCCGATTGAAGGCATCGCGCGCATCGAGGTCGCAGGCGGCGGCTACCTGAACGCCTTCTTTGACCGCACAGCATTCTTCCGCAGCACGATCGCAGAGGCCGCGGGACCTGCGGGCGCGACGCAATCCCGCATGGTCCGGGACAATCTCGCGCCGCACGCTGCCGGCGCGGCGAAGGTCATCGTCGAACACACCAGCGTCAATCCCAACAAGGCTGCGCATATCGGACACTTGCGCAACGCAGTGCTCGGCGACACGTTCGCCCGCATCTTGCGCTATGCCGGACGCTGCGTCGAGGTCCAAAACTACATTGACAATACGGGCGTCCAGGTCGCGGACGTCGTGCTCGGCTTCATCCGACTCGAAAACAAATCGGCGGACGACGTGCGCGCTCTCACCGCGCAGCCTCGCTTCGATTACTACTGCTGGGACCTGTACACGCGTGTAACGCAGTATCTCGCCGAAGACAAATCGCGGCTCGAACTTCGCGGCCAAACCCTGAAGGACATTGAAGAAGATCGTGGCGACGCCGCGAAGATTGCGGAGATTCTCTCGACCGCAATCGTGCGGCGCCACCTCGAAACGCTCGAGCGGCTCGGTATCGAGTACGATTTGCTTTCGCGGGAAAGCGAAATCCTGCACCTGAAATTCTGGGATGCGGCCTTCGACATGCTGAAAGGTCGCGGCGCGGTTCAATTCGCTACGACAGGCAAGAACGCCGGCTGCTGGGTCATGGAGCTACCTGGCGCGGGCGGCGATACCGTCGTTGCAAGCGCTCCGAACGCCGCCTCGCCGAACGACGGCGCAAAGGAAGCGGATGCAGCAGCCACTGAGGACCCGGGCGAGCTCGCCGAAGCGAAAATCATCGTGCGCTCGAATGGCACGGTGACCTACGTCGGCAAGGACATTGCCTATCATCTCTGGAAGTTCGGCTTGCTGGGGCGTGACTTTCATTACCGTCGCTTTTCATTTGGCGAGAAGCGGGCGCACACCTGGGTCACAACGACGGAGGCGGACGAGCCGGGCGCGCCCGAATTCGGCCACGCGACGGAAGTGTTCAATGTGATTGATTCACGGCAGGCATACCCGCAGCAAGTCGTTGTCGCAGGGCTGCGCGCCCTGGGTTACGCACAACAGGCCGAGCACCTGAAACACTTTTCATACAACGTCGTGGCGCTGACGCCGCGCTGCGCCGAAGAGCTGGGTTACGAAATCGCGCCGGAGGATGCGAAAAAACCCTACATCGAGGTAAGCGGTCGCAAGGGGCAAGGCGTCAAGGCGGACGACTTGATCGATCTGTTGATCTCGCGGGCGCGGATCGAAGTCGATCAGCGCCATCCCGGAGAGCCCGAAAAGGAGCGCCGGGAGATCGCAAACGCGATCGCTGTGGGCGCGCTGCGCTACTTTCTCCTGCGGTTCACGCGTGGCACCGTCATCGCTTTCGATTTTAAGGATGCGCTCAGCTTCGAAGGTGAGACGGGGCCCTACGCGCAGTACGCCGTTGTCCGCGTGAACGGGATTTTGCGCAAAGGTGCGGAAGGTCACCCCGCAGTTGCCGCGGAAGACGCAACGAATCAGGCGCAGATCGACCGCGGCGAACTCGATGTTTCACAGTTTCTGACGGCGGGCGCAGAAGACGACCTGTGGGAATTAGTTCTCCTGGCGGGATCGCTGGACGCACGCGTCGAGGCGGCGGTTGGCGCTCAGGAACCGGCGTTTCTGGCGCGCTACACATTCGAGCTGGCACAAGCCTTCAACGTGTTCTATCACAAGCATCACATCCTGTCCGAAGAGGACACCCGGAAGCGCGCCTTCCTGTTGCGGCTTACCTCGCTAGTGCGGGAGCGGCTGGTGACGGTATTCGGCCTGATGGGCATTGAGGCGCCGGATAAGATGTAGGGTTCAAACTTTCGACGCACTCCCCTGTCGATGTCTAATCGATACGGGTTACGAATAGAAATCGGCGTAACCTGCTGGAAACAAAGCCTCGGCGAAACTCTAATCGATAAAAGATCCGCCGTATCGTCTTCGCCGCATCTTCGCTTTTTCCGAAAATTACAGTTTCAGTGCAAAGTCGATGATGGAGGGGATAGCTACACCGCTGGGACCTTTAGCTAGCCAGGGGCGGCCCTCGTCGAACCAGCAGGTCGCGGCGATGTCGAGGTGGACCCAGGGCGTATCTTCGGCGAATTCCTTCAGAAACCAAGCAGCCGTGATGGCGCCGCCGCCTTTGCCGCTTCCTGTGTTGCGAATGTCCGCGATATTGCTTTTGATCATCTCCTCGTACTCGTCGTCGATGGGCATGGGCCACATTTTTTCGCCCGCGGACTTCGCACTGGCCAGGAATTGATCGAGAAAATCGCGCGGCGTGCCGAATGCGCCGACGTTGACGTTCGAGAGTGCGACTTCGATCGCGCCCGTGAGCGTGGCAGCGTCAACGAGGTGCGTGCAGCCAAGCTGCTTTGCGTAGGTAATCGCGTCGGCCAGGATGAGGCGCCCTTCCGCGTCCGTGTTGATCACTTCGATGGTCTTTCCGGACATGGCGGTCTGCACGTCGCCGGGTTTCTGCGCGCGCCCGCCGGGCATATTTTCCGTGGCTGGGATCACGGCGACGATGGGAATCCGCGGCTTCAGATGAGGGAGGGCCCGCATAGCGCCGAGCATCGTGCCGCCGCCACCCATGTCGTACTTCATTTTCTCCATGTTGTTGGCGGGCTTTATCGAGATTCCGCCCGTGTCGAAGGTGACCGCCTTGCCGATGAGCCCGAGAACCGGGCCTCCCGCGCGCACCGTTGCGGGCATATACCGGACAACAATCACGCGCGGCGGCTCGACGCTGCCCTGCGCAACGCCGAGCAGCGCCCCCATTTTGAGCTCCGCGATCCGGCGTTCATCGAGAATTTCGATCCCAAGCCCAGCCTCTGTGGCCATCGCTTGCGCCTTTTCCGCGAGCATACGGGGCGTCAGGCGATTGGACGGCTCGTTAATCAGGTCGCGCGCGAAATTTTGCGATTCTGCGATAGCGCGCCCATGGTCCACGGCCTCCCGCAAGTTTGCGCCGAGGCCGCCATCGAAGCCAGCGAGCGAAACGGACTCGATCTCGCGATTCTTCTTCTCGCTGCGGTATTTGTCGGATTCGAAGTCCGCAAGGATCAGCCCCTCGGCGACAGCTCGGGCGGCATCGGCGCCTCGTTCGCCTTCGCGCGCCAGAAAGGCACACTTTTTGACGCCGCGTGACTTAAGGAAGCGCAGCGCAGTGCCGGCAATCTTGCGCAAATCGGAGATCGCGAATTTGTCGGGCTTACCCGCGCCAACGAGAAGCAGGCGTTCGGCAGCGAGTCCTTGCGGAAAGTGGATGAGGACGGTCTCGAGGGATTTCCCCGTGATTTCGCCGGCGGCAGCCAAAGACGAAAGACGGCCGTTCATGGCGCTGTCGATCTCGCCCGCAATTCCTTCGAATTTGGATTCCCCGTCGAAGATGTAGGTGACGAGTGCGTCCGATGCGATCGAGGAGTACGCCTGACTTTCGAGTTGAATCTGCATGGATTCCTTTCGGTAATGTGTTGGGTGGGTCTGAGACCCGCCCTACAACGGAGTTATTCAATCGCGTCCGGCGGACACCTTCGCCGGCAAGCAAGTGATCTCTCGCCTCAAGGTCCCGAAGGCTCGGTTCGCACTAACATTCATGCCGACTCAGCGGCGGCGCGAGCGGTACATGGCTTCGTCGGCCTCGCGCTTGGCTTCCTTCTGGCGCTCTGCTTCGCGGCGGTCGTGAAATTTCTTGCCTTTGGCGACAGCAAGCTCACACTTCGCGATGCCGTCGCGAAAATAGATTTTCAAGGGAACGATGGTCATTCCCTTCTGCTGCGTCTCGACGACCAGTCGTTGGATCTCCCGCCGGTTCAAGAGCAGCTTGCGTTTTCGCAACGGATCGTGATTTCGCGGGCCGCCGGGCTGATATTCGGGAATGTGGCTGTTGACCAGCCAGGGTTCGCCGCCGCGGATTTCGGCGTACGCCTCGCGAAGCGTTCCCTTCCCCTCCCGCAGCGATTTCACTTCCGTCCCGACCAGAACGAGCCCGGCTTCGAGATGGTCGAGAAGGTGGTAATTGTACGAGGCGGCGCGGTTCTGCGCGACGATTTTCACACCTTCGCGCCCGGAATTTTTTGCCGGAGTTTTCATGGCGTCGCGTTCTGCCCTCGCCCGCGAGGGCTCGGGAACTGGTCATCATAGCTGTCGCGCGTGGAAAGCCGCAAGCGGGCGGGTGTTGGAGCTTTCTGCACATCTCTTGCCGGAAGCGGTCAATATCGCTCAATCTGGGCCATAATCGCTGTGGTCGAAGCCGACCGCTCGATCGAAACCGGGGAACTTCTTTGGGGAGCCGGGCGGCAACACCGCGCGCCGGTTGTCGCATCTCACGCACGGTGCTAAACTCTGCCCTCGCCCACAGGGTTGATTGGAGAGCGTTTTGCGCGGAAAACTCTGCCTCCCTCTTGTCGCACTAGCAGGAGTCGTTCTCGCGGGTTGCCCCAAATCAAACCAGGATTTTGAGGCCGGCCGGAAGGCTGAAGCGATCCAGGATTACGACACGGCGCTGGTGAATTACGAACGAGCGCTGCGCGCCGATCCGATGAACGCGGAGTACAAACTGCGCGCGATGCGGATGCATTCGATGGACGGCGATTTCCACCTTCAGCAAGGCGAGAAGCTGCTGAAGAAGGGGCAAGTAGAGATGGCGCTCGCCGAGTTCGAAAAGGCGCAGGGCGTCGATCCTTCGAACATGGCCGTGCAGCAGGAAATCGAACGCGTAATGAAGATGGTGCAGGAAAAGAACGCGCCGAACGCCGCCCCGCCTCCGCAGCCGCAGTTCATGAGCGCTCCGCCTGAACTCAAGCCGCAGATACAGGAAATCGACGGATTGAAAATGACGAACAACAGCAACGTCGTTTTCGAGACGATCGCGAAACTGGCGGGCCTGAGCGTGATCTTCGATCCGGATTTTCACTCCCAGCGAATCTACGTCGAACTTCCGCGAGTGACAGTGGGCCAGGCGCTGGACGCGGTCGCGCTGGAAAGCAAGGCGTTCTGGCAGCCTGTGACGTCGAACGTGATTTTCGTCGCCGCCGATAACCCGCAAAACCGGCGGGAATTCGAGGACGAAATCGTAAAGACTTTCTATCTTTCGAATACGCTACAACCACAAGATCTGACCGAAATCGTTACCGGCCTGCGATCGATGCTGGGCATCCAGAAAATTGCGCAGGTGAACGCGCAGAACGCGGTGGTGATCCGCGGAACGCAGGGACAGATAGCGGCGGCCGGGAAAATCATCAATTCGATCGACAAGGCGAGGCCCGAGGTGCTGATCCACGTTCAGGTGCTGACGGCGAACCGCGACCGGCTGCGTCAACTCGGGATTCTGCCGGGTCAGAGCGTGGCCGTAACGTTCGCGCCGCGGCCCGCGTTGCAGCCGAGCACATCGAGCAACAGTTCGGGCTCCGGTTCAGGCTCCGGCTCCGGCTCAGGCTCGAACAATTCCGCCAGCACAGCGGCCCAGGTGGCGTTGAACAATTTGCACAGCCTGGGGTCCGCGGACTGGGCCGCGACACTCCCCGGCGCGACGGCAACGGCGATTCTGACTGACAACCGCACGCACATCATCCAGGACCCGGAAATTCGCGTGACGGACGGGGAGCGCGCGAAGCTGACCATCGGCGAGCGAGTCCCGATCGCGACGGGAAGCTTTCAAGCCGGCGTAGGAGTGGCGACCACGGGCGTAAACCCGCTGGTCAACACGCAGTTCACGTATCAGGACGTTGGCGTGACTATCGACGTGCAGCCTCGCGTCCACCCTGACGAGCAAATCAGCATGAAGCTCACCGTAGATATTTCGTCGCTGGCGGGCAGCTCAAACATCGGCGGAATCAACCAGCCCATCATCGCGCAGAATAAAATCGAGCATGAAATTCGGCTGAAAGACGGCGAGGCCAGCATTCTCGGCGGCCTGATTACGCGGACCCAGACCGTGAACACAAACGGCATTCCGGGACTGGCACAGGTCCCGCTGATGAAGTACCTGTTCTCGGAAAACAGCAACGAACTGCAAGATCAAGAAGTGTTGATTGTGCTGACTCCGCACATCGTGCGATTCCCGTCAATTACCGCCGAAGACTTGCGTTCGCTCGATACGGGTTCGGACGCCAATGTGCGAGTGTACCGGGAACAAGATGAGGCTCTCGCGCGACCTACGAATCCGAAGAGTGCGATTTCTTCCGGGTCACCGAATGCAGCGCCGGCCGCATCCAATCCGAACGCGGGACAGAGCGGCGCCGTGGCGCAGTTGCGGTTCGAACCTGCGAGCGTTAGCCTGAAGCCGGGCGACACGACAACGATCGGATTGCAGGTGGCGAACGTTCAGGACCTGTATTCGATTCCGTTGCTGATTCACTACAATCCGGCCGTGGTTCAGATTCAGGAGATTCGCAACGGAGGCTTCCTCTCCGGGGGCACGCAGGAGATCGCTATCGTGCAACGCGTTGACGCTCAGCAAGGAGAGGCGGTGGTCTCGGCCACGCGGCAGCCAAACACACCTGGCGTCAGCGGAACGGGGACATTGCTCGGGCTGGTGGTGAAGGCGATAGGCGCCGGCACATCGAACATACAAATCCTCCAGGTAAATGCGCGGAATTCGCAGCAGCAGACGATCCCGCTTGTTTCGGGCGAAGCCACGGTCCAAGTGCAATAGAGGTTCGACATGAAGTGGGGCGTATTTGAGGAGAAAGGCGGCATGGGGCAAGGCCGTCCATCTGTCCGTTTTTCATCGTGGGTGCATCGCGAACCTTGCAACGCGCAAGCAGGCCTGACGCTGATCGAGCTGATCCTTGCGTGCGCGATTCTGATGATTCTTGCCACTGCGGCACTTCCTCTGGCGCGCGTCGCGATAATCCGGCATAAGGAGGTAATGCTCCGGTACGACCTTCGCCAGATGCGCGACGCCATTGATCGCTACAAGGACGCGGCGGACCAGAACAAGATCCAAGTGCAAGCCGGAACGGAAGGCTATCCGCCGGACCTGCAGACACTCGTGGACGGCGTGCCGCTGAACGGCGCTCAAGAGAGCAAGATTCACTTTTTGCGGGCGATTCCGGCCGATCCCATGACCGGGAGCAAGGATTGGGGCATGCGCTCGGTGCAGGACGATCCAACGACGACGGAATGGGGCGGAACCGATGTTTTCGACGTGTTCAGCAAATCAACGGGAACGGCTCTGGATGGCACGAAATATTCGGACTGGTGATGGACAGATGGGCTCGGAAGTTCGAATTCGTTCGCGCGGGACGAACCGGCGGGTAGTGAGGAGTAGCTGTACGTCTCGCGGATTTACATTACTCGAACTGATGATCGTGCTGGCGATTATCGTGATCCTGGCAACCATGGGCGTGATGCGCTATCAGCGGGCGATTCAAGGGAGCCGCGAGGCCGTCCTCAAGACGGATCTGCGAGATATGCGCGAAGCCATCCAGAACTACACGCGCGACAAGCAAGCCGCCCCCAACTCGCTGGACGACCTGGTTTCCGAGCGATATCTCGCGAGCATTCCCGTTGACCCGATTACGCGCAGTCCGGATTGGACGCCTGAAAACTGCACGGACTTGCTGACGCCGGATCAGACCAGCACGGGCATTTGCGACGTACACTCCTCTTCGGATCAAGTTTCTCCGACCGACAATACGCCGTATAGCTCCTGGTGAACGCTTCCCGCAATTCCACGCGCGTCAGAGGACATAGGAACTCCCGCTGTCGATCGATTTCTTCTGCATCCAAACCCGCCACGTAACCGGCCCAATGTCCTTGTTCGCCAGGGGCATTCCGGCCAGCTTCAGTGCCAGCTTAATTTGGCCGTGGTGGTACCCCTCGTGCCAGATCATGTGCTGAAGCATGAGAATCGGGTGATCGTAGTGAAGGTCCATCTCCCGGCCCGCTTCGAGCCTGCCCTTCACCGCGTGGCGGACAGTCTTGGCGCTTTCGTCTAGCATCTGGACCAGCCGTTCCCGGTCGCGCTCGACCGCCCATTCACCCTCCGGGCCGGGCTCGACAAAATCTGGCGCAAACTCCGGCGCATCCTCCGATACGAAGACCATTCGCACGTAGTGGATGTGCGTCAACATCTGCGCAACCGATGGACTGCTTTCCATCGCTCTCACGTCCATGCCGCCCTCCGGCAGCGC
>DATEKA010000075.1:0-8568 GCA_035277685.1 Candidatus Acidiferrales bacterium | reverse complement strand
TTTCGATTCTCGGACTGCACCTGGCCGGCGCGGTCACCAGACTGTGGCGCCAAAACGACGCGCGTCTCGTGGACCGGCGTTCGAGCGACCGGCGCGCGGTTTCTCTGCCCGTTTTCGTGTACGGCCATCGCGGCGACGAGGAACCTTTCTTCGAGGACGCGATGGTGCAACAAGTAAGCGCGCATGGCGCCCTGCTGACGTTGACGGCGCCGGTGCGGATCGGCCAGCAGTTGTTGCTTGCTCGCAATGGCGATCAGGAACTGCACCGCGCGTGTCACGTGGCGCGCCTGGGATCTTCAAACGGCCCGGGTACGGAAATCGCCATAAAATTCGCGGAGCCCGCGCCGGAATTCTGGGCCGACGACTCGCTGCTGCTGATCGAAGCGGTTCCTTCGCGTACCTGAAGAAAGCAGTCTTCAGGGGCTGAAGCCCGCTTATTTCAGTTGGCTTCAGTGTCGGAGCTAAAGCTCCGACCCCCTAAGAACCTTGGAACGACTTGCCGAAGGCAAGCGCCCTCGCCGCGAAAAATCCAGACGTTTTTTTGGGGGGGGGTGTGAAACCCATTCACTTAGCTGGTTTACGTCGGAACTGAAGCTCCGACCTCCTAACACTCCTGCATTGAACCCGCGGCTCTGCTAGAACACACAGCGAGAAATTTCGTTCAGGACCGCGGCGCAGCGCGTGTAGAATGCGCTCACCCCGAATCCCTATCTGTTCGCCGGCCTTTCGGACGCCACGTGCGTCCAGCGGGTGCGACGTTCGGAAACGAGTGGCAAGTCGCGCCGCGCAAAGTGCGATTCGGGCGCAAGGAGCCGCACATGGACTTGACGACCACGTTTCTTCTGATGATGGGAGCGATCCTGTTCTTCTTCATCATGGCTTTTGTTCTCGGCTCATTCTTTACGGTGGATACGGCGGAGGTGGCCATCGTCCAGCGCCTGGGAAAATTTGCGCGCGTCGCGGCTCCGGGACTGAACTGGAAAACGCCGTTCCTCGAGACCGTGGTGCAGCGCATGAGCATGCGCGTGCAGCAGTTCAACGTGCAGGTCGAAACGAAAACGCAGGACAACGTGTTCGTGCAGATACCCGTCTCGATCCAATACCAGGTGATACCGGACGGGGTGGAGAACGCGTACTACAAATTGTCCGATCCGGTGAAGCAGATCGAGTCCATGGTGTACAACGTGGTGCTGGGACACGTGCCGAAGATGAAGCTGGACGACGCCTTCCTGAACCAGGCGGACATTGCGAAGGATCTGCGGGACAACCTGGACGCTTCGATGAAAGAGTACGGCTACGCGATTGTGCGCGTGCTGATCTCGGACATCGTTCCCGATCCCAAAGTGAAAGCGGCGATGAACGACATCAACGCCGCGCAACGCGAGCGGGAAGCGACCGTTTCCCGCGCGGAGACGAACAAGCTGCTGCTGGTGAAGCAAGCCGAGGCCGAAGCGGAATCGAAGCGGCTCCAGGGCGAAGGAATCGCCAATCAGAGGAAGGCCATCATTTCGGGATTGAAGGATTCCGTCGAGGATTTCGCCAGGACGGTGCCGGGCTCGACGCCGCAGGACGTGATGCAACTCGTTCTGATGACGCAATACTTCGACACGCTGAAGGACATCGCCGCGAACGACCACAGCAACACCATCCTGATTCCGCACTCGCCAAACACGCTGACGGATTTGTTCGCTCAGTTGCGAACGGCGATTGTCACCAGTGGAGAAATCAACAAGCACGCAGGAAACGGCGCGTCGGCAGGTGATGGGACGCCTTCAGGCGTGCCGTTGCGCGGATAATCGAACGGTTCAGCGGGGAAGCGGCGGCGGTTCGCGGATGTTCCGCTGGTTTGACAATCGCAGTGTGCGGAGAAGGATGATGCGGGGCTGGATGTTCGCGTTCGCCTCGGCGGCCGTGGTGCTCGGGGCGCTTGCGGTTCGCGCGGGGCAGTCGCAAGAATCTTCCTGGCCGCCCGGACCGGCCCACGTCTCTTTTCGGCTGTGGCCGCATGGCGCGCCCGACGCCACTCCGCCCGCCGGCGGAGAAAAAGACACGACCACCGAAGACGATCCGCTCACCGCAGGCCGGCGAGTCATCCGCCTCGGCAATGTTTCGACTCCGACGATCACGCTCTACCAGCCGAAAACCAAGAACACAGGCGCGGCGGTTGTCGTTTTTCCGGGAGGCGGCTATCGCATTCTCGCCATCGACCTCGAAGGCACCGAAGTTTGCGACTGGCTCAACTCGATCGGCGTCACCTGCGTCCTGCTGAAATATCGCGTGCCCGATTCCGGCCCGTATCCCAAATCGCGGCAGGCTCTGCAGGATGCGCAGCGGGCCGTGGGGATGGTTCGGGCGCGCGCGGCGCAGTGGAACGTGGACCCGAAGCGAATCGGCGTTCTGGGATTTTCCGCCGGGGGCTATCTGGCCGCCGCGCTATCGACGCACTACGACCAGCGCCTCTATCGGCATGTGGATGCCGACGACCAGCAGAGCTGCCGCCCGGATTTTGCCGCGCTGATTTATCCGGCTTATCTCACCGAACCGGATGGAGAATTGAGGCTGACTCCGAATATCCCTGTTACGCCCAACGTCCCGCCGGCATTTCTCTTGCAAACGGAAGACGATCCGTTTCACGTCGAAAGCGTGCTGGCCTATTTTGCTGCTTTGAAAGAAGCGAAGGTCCCTGCGGAATTGCACGTTTACGCGCATGGCGGCCACGGATATGGCCTGCGGCCCACGGCGTTTCCCGTCACGCGCTGGCCGGAGCTCGTAGAAACCTGGCTGCGCACGATTCACGTCCTCCCCGGCTCGTAGCATTCTTGTGAGAACCGCCATCCGAGCCGCGATCCCGGCTGCGTTTGTCCGCGCGCTTTGCGAGTGCGGTGGCTTGCCACCGCTTTGCTCTGACCTGCCACGCACTCGTTGGCGCGGAGGTGCCTTCGCCAGAGCTGCCAAATTTCAAAAGAAATCTCACTATACCGCTCTGCTCGCCCAGCCGTTCCTCCATCGAACCAGCGCACGAACTCCTCGTGCACTATTCGCTGCACGTCCTCCGCAGAATGAGAATTCTTTAGCCGCGGCAGAATGCTTTCTGTTTCAAGGTCGTATTCATCGGTGTTTACTTCGGCGTTTATTCCAATTGGGTCGTGACGAAACAGGAGCGCGGAGACAGCGTCAAACAATTCGCCATATTCGTCTTTAGCTTTGCGGCGCGCTTCTAGTATTTGTTCGCGGGTTCTGTGGATGGACAATTCTTCGCTATCCCGCATTTCAGTTCGCACCGCAAGCCGCCGAAGCCACGGAGAATAGGTTATCAGCGATTCGCAAGAATCGAGATTCCCTTGACGCCGAGTAACCGCGTGTCCGCCGTAACGAGTGTTAGATCGAGAGTCTTCGCGGTGGCCGCAAGGAATGCATCTGCGGGATCGCGATGTGGGAGCCGAACTGTCCTCATGGCGAAAACAACTTCAGCCGTGACGGGCGCTTCCTTGATTGGAAATTCGTTGAGCGCGCGAGCAACCCAGGCTTCCGGTTCCATGGCCGGCAATTTGACTCGGCCCTTGTCCGTCAACACCATGAACTCCCAGATGCTGATCGGCGAGAGCCATTTCTCTGTCTGGGCGTCCTTTAAGGCGGTTGCTGTTCGAAGCCCCAGTCGATTCGGCTCGAGCAGCGCCCAGAGCCAGATGTGCGTGTCCAGCAAGAGTCTCATCCGCGCAGAGCTTCCCAGTCGTCCCGATCGGCTGCTGGAGACACCACGTCGCCGGCGATTCGCGCCGTGCCAGCCATCGCTCCGAGGCGCGGCTTCCTTTCGAGCTCCGGAGAAGGCGGCACTACCTCGGCAACGGGTTTGCCGAACCTGGTAACGAGCACCGGCTTCCGTGTTTTGCGGACGCGCTCCAGCACCGCCAGACAGGTGGCCTTGAATTTCGAGATGGCAATCTGGTCCATAAGCCGTAACGTAAGCCGCTCTGAGGGGAAAGCATACCATGGTCAACGACCATGGTCAATCTTCCACGCAGGAAGGCGCACGTTCGAGCGGTAGCTTTCGTTCCGGCGCACTTCGGGCCAGCGACGCCGCCCGCTCGAATTCCGCGCGCGCTTCCGCGAATCGCCTTGGTTTTTTCAGGAAATCCCCGCTTACGGGGAAACTCATCACAGGCCAGAAGGCATGGGGCCCGTTAGGGGCCGTAATCGAACACCGCAAGGTGGTTGTCGGGCGTGCCGCCTACGTACACCGCCGGAATGCAAGACGCTCAGGAGGATGCCGCAGAGGAAGCCCGGAGGAGCTGCTCGACGCGGGGGATGTCCTCGGGAACGTCCACGCTGACCGCGTCGTATTCCGTCTCTACCACCCGGATGCGAAAACCGTTTTCCAGCCAGCGGAGTTGCTCGAGTTGTTCAGCGCGTTCAAGTTCGCCGGGGGGCAGGGTAGGGAATTCAAGCAGGGCATCGCGCCGGAACGCATATAACCCAATGTGCTTCCAATGCTTTACGACGACGTCCCCGTCGCGATCGCGCACCCAGGGAATGGGGGCGTGGGAGAAGTAGAGCGCGTTTCCGTCGAAGTCCCGCACTACCTTTGTAATATGCGGGTCCATGATGTCATTTGGCTGGCGGATTGCTCCACATGGCGTGGCAATCTGCACCGAGTCGTCTTCGAGCAAGGCCGAAACAAGGTCGTCGATCGTCCCCGGATCGATTAGAGGCTCGTCGCCTTGGACATTCAGGTAGATTCCGGCGGGAACGTGTGCAGCCACTTCGGCGACGCGATCAGTCCCTGTCCGGTGGTCGTTCCGAGTCAGCAGCGCTTCCCCACCGAACCCCTCGACCGCCTTTTTGATTCGCTCGTCATCCGTCGCAACAATCACGCGCGTCAGGTTTTGCGTTTGGCGGACACGTTCAACCACATGCTGAATCATCGGACGCCCCGCAATTTGAGCCAGCGGCTTACCAGGCAGCCGCGTGGACGCATAGCGCGCCGGAATCACGGCGATTACGTCGGGACGTTCGGGAGTGGTCATAAATTGTCGTCGCCCTGCCTGCCAGCGGACGCTAAGTCTTTCGGCTGTGGACGTTCGTCACGCCGACGGGATGCGGAACGCGCCTTGCGAATCTTAGCACTCGAAGGCGGTCTCGGGCAGACAGAGAGCGCACACGGGTGCGGTATCAGCTCCGTACAGCAAAAAACCGGCAAACGTCAGGAACACAGGTGCTTGATTTCAATCCGGCCAGTGCTAGAATCCTTGCAACCTCGGCCTTTGGGGGCACTTTGATCGGATGCGCGACGTGGTCGCGGCGCAGCGGTTTTCCCAAAGCCGAAAGCGTGCGCGCCAGTTGGTTCCTGACTCTCCTTTCCGTATTTCTCCTCGGCGCCGGTTCACTGTATGGGCAGGATGCGTCCAGTGGACCTCCCAACGGGCCGCAAAAACACGAAGTTCTGAATGAGCAGCGGATTCGCAAGGGCAAGCCGCTCAAGACCGACACGGTGTTGACGCTCGTCAACGTCACGGTTACCGATCCCTACGGTCGCCTGGTCACCGGACTCGAGCGCGAAAATTTTCGCGTGTTCGAGGACGGCGCCGAGCAGGAAATCCTGACCTTCTCCAGCGAGGACGTTCCCGTCTCCATCGGCGTGATCTTCGACATGAGCGGCAGCATGGGGGACAAAATCGAAAAGTCGCGGCTCGCCGCCGTGCAATTTTTCCGCACGGCAAATCCGCAGGACGAATTTTTCCTCGTCAACTTCAACGACCGCGCGCAACTCATCAGCCCCTTCACCACCAGCGTTGACGAATTACAGAACCGCTTGATGTTCACTTCCGCGCACGGCATGACCGCGCTGCTCGACGGAATCTATCTCGGCTTGAGCCAGATGCGTGGAGCACACAACACAAAGAAAGCTTTGCTCATCATATCCGATGGAGGCGATAATCATAGTCGCTACACCGAAACGGACATCCGCAGGTTCGTGCAGGAAGCGGATGTGCAGATTTACGCTATCGGGCTCTACGAGCCTGACGGCGGCCCGACCGTCGAAGAGCGCGAAGGTCCTTCTCTTCTGGCGGATTTGACGCAGATGACGGGCGGGCGCACATTTTCGGTTCACGGCCTCAATGATCTGCCGGACATCGCGACAAAAATCAGCATGGAGCTGCGCAATCAGTATGTCATCGGGTACAAACCCAGCGACCGCAGCCACGACGGAAAGTGGCGGAAAATCAAGGTCAAGCTGCGGCCACCCAAGGGTCTCCCGCCTCTCAACACCTATGCGCGCACGGGCTATTTCGCGCCCGGTCACTGATCCGCTTTTGTTGCGGAATTCGATTCTGCTACTCGCCGCGCTGGTGCTTCTGATTCCCTGCGCGAACGCGCAGCAAACCGCCATTCCTCCGCCTCCGCCGCCCGTCACGCAGGAGCCCAATCACAGCATCAAGCAGAATGTAGACATGGTCGTGCTCCACGCCACCGTCACCGACGGCAAAGGCAACTTCGTCGCGGGGCTGCAGAAAAGCAATTTCAAGGTTTACGAAGACAAGGTCGAGCAGACCATCTCCGTCTTCCAGAAGCGCGACATTCCCGTCACCATGGGACTCGTCGTGGACAACAGCGGCAGCATGCGCGAGAAGCGCGCCCAGGTGGCCGCCGCCGCGCTCACCTTCGTCAAGACCAGCAACCCGCAGGACGAAGTCTTCGTGGTGAACTTCAACGACGAGTACTACCTCGACACGCCCGGCGAGTTCACCAGCAACATGAACGATCTGAACGACGCGCTATCGCGCATCGATTCGCGCGGCAGCACGGCGATGTATGACGCCATCATCGGCTCGCTCGATCACCTGAAAAAAGGGCATCGCGACAAGCGCGTGCTCCTCGTCATCACCGACGGCGACGACGACGCCAGCCGCGAATCCTTCGCCCACACCATCAAGATCGCCGAAGAGTCGGATGCTTCGATCTATGCCATCGGCGTCTTCAGCGACGACGACCGCAAGCACGACAAGAAGATGGTCCGCCGCTCGCAGAAAGTGCTCAGGGAGATCGCCGAAGCCACCGGCGGTATGGCCTATTTCCCCGATGATCTGGCCCAGGTCACGCCCGTCTGCGAGCAGGTGGCGCGCGATATCCGCAACCAGTACACGCTCGGCTACTATCCCACCAACGCCGAAAAGGACGGCACCTTCCGCAAAGTCGACGTCGAAGTCACAGGCCACGGCAAACTCAACGTCCGCTCCCGCACCGGCTACTACGCCCTCAAGAAGTCCGAGCCCCGCCCCCAATCCACCGGTCAGTAACCCCGTCGCGTCCGTCCGACCGCTAATGAATGGAATGTGGTTCAGGTCTTCAGATCTGAGGCCTTTGAGCCGCTCGCCTCCAGCCGACGCCGAACTCGCCGCACGAATTTGTGGAGCGATTTTCGTTCGCAATCGGACAAGTGTGGTTCCGCATTCGATGGCATCATCGACAACGGACTCACCGGGTGACACAGATCGAGCAAACATCCATTGGAAAAGGCCTGCCGTCGAGGTGACATTTGTGCGTTGCTTCAATATCTGTTTGCGTCCGGCGGGTGCTTCATGTCCGCTTTGCGCTTGTGACGGAGTGGCGGAGCTGAAGCATGCGAAGGATCCAAAATGCGGAGAGGGCGGCGGCGAGGTGCTTCAGAGTGTGGCCGCTGACGATATGACCCCCGGCGAAAATCGGCCGGTCGGCGGCCTCAAACACTTTGACTAATCCATAGATCAAGAACGAAACGACGAGATCCGTGGTCCGCGTGTACCTTGGCGGAAACAAC
Source organism: Candidatus Acidiferrales bacterium (assembly GCA_035277685.1). Lineage (GTDB taxonomy): Bacteria > Acidobacteriota > Terriglobia > Acidiferrales > UBA7541 > Palsa-295. Next base: position 773 of record DATEKA010000075.1, on the reverse strand, counting down.
ACAATGAGGAGCAGGATAGCCAGCATCGAGCCAAATTGCACAAGCGCGTAGGACCTCAAGTCGCCGCGGCCTTGCTGTTGTGTCACCTGCCAGTAGAAAACGCTAACTAAGCCGAAGAGGATAAGCGGAACGAGCATACGTAACCCCGCCCGAACGCTAACTCGCTCGGTGATCATCGCGGAAAGCAACCCCGTGAAGCCGATGGTCATGGGCAGGCGGTCCCAAACCAGGCGGGCGTCGTTCGGATGCAGATGATAATAGGAGGAACCGAACGCGGTGAGCGCGACGCCGAAGAAGAAAATGAGGTAGGGCCAGCGCTCATGCGTGTCGATCAGATGGCGCGACGCACGGGCTTTGTGGGACGCGAGTGCGAAGACTCCCCACAGACCGACGATGAGGAACGACGCGTTTGAAATGACGTTGAGGCAGTTGGGAATGCCAAGCAAGGGCCTCTGGTCGGCGAAATTGTGGTAGGCCTCGCTTTGAGGAATCGGTGGAAGAAAAAAGACGGCGAGCGTTGTAGCGCCGAGGATGCCGATGAGGAGCCAGACGCGGCGGCTCATCGCTGGGCGGATTTACGGGGGTTAAGGGAATCGCGGATTGAGCGAAGAGCGGCGGACACTTGGGCGGTAGGCGCGGAATAGTTGCCAAAGCGCGCGGATTGATAGAGGTGAGTCAAGCGCGTGACGGGGCCGGCGATCGAGACATCGGGGATGGTGGCGGCAAATTCGAGCGGTGTCTGCGACTCGTTTTTTCTCCAGCCGCGCTTTTCG
>DATEKA010000074.1:0-54613 GCA_035277685.1 Candidatus Acidiferrales bacterium | reverse complement strand
TCCTCCTCCGGGCCAGGTTGTTTCGCCCGACGATCCCGTGCTGAAGAAGGCGCTCGATCTTCTGCAGAGTTCCGGCGCGAACGCGCAGCACAAGGCCGCCTAGCCCCGGCATGGCGCGAGCAAGCGGGAACCAAGTCCCGCCCTTCTGTTCGGGCTGCGTCTCCACATCAGTCTTTTCCAATCGGCGTGCCACCGCCTCCTCTCTTGCTCTCTTTGCGATCGTAGCAGTCCTATTTATCTCGTCCTGCTCGAAAAAGGCTCCGCCGCAAACTGAATTCCAGTCTGTCACCGCCGAAATCGTCGCCTCCGCTCGAAAAATCGTCGGCCCTCAATCCGAAATCACGATTCGTCCTGTGATGGTGCCGGACAAAGGACGTGCGCCCGCTCATCTGACCGAAAACATTTACATCTCGCCGTCCGGCTCGGCACAATCACGCGCCGTGACGGAGTCTCTGGCGCGTATCGCTCAGCGGCACAACTTCCAGACCGCACGCCGCGATTCGCCGGGGATTATCGTCTTTGACTACATGTCGAACGGCGTTCGCACGCACTCGATTCACGTCGTCGCGCCGATTCCGTCCGGGCGCGCCTCCAACGCAAATTCCCGCCGCTTCCCCCGCTTAGCCATCATCGTTGACGACCTTGGTTACGACCGCTCCTCCGCCGATTCGCTCCTCGCGCTGCCTTTTCCGCTCACGGTCTCCGTGATTCCGCACCTGCCGCTGTCGAGCGAAGTCGCGGAAGACGCCTTTCATCGCGGCGATCAGATCCTTCTGCACCTTCCGATGCAGTCGCAATTGGCCGGAATCAAACACGAAACGATCGAGTTGCGCTCGGGAATGAGTTCTCGGGAGGTGCAGTCAACGCTTGCTGGAATGCTCGCGACGGTGCCGCACGCGGTCGGAGTGAATAATCACGAAGGCTCGCTCGCCACAGCCGATCCCGCTTTAATGCGCGAGCTCATGCCTGCGCTCCGCCGGCGAGGTCTTTTTTTCATTGACAGCCGCACCACCGCCGCCACCGTTGCCTACATTTCCGCCGAACGCGCGGGAGTCCGCGCCGCCTCGCGCAAAGTCTTTCTCGACGATACGCCCACAAAGCAGGCCGTCAGCGCCCAGCTCGAACTCGCCGCTCGCGATGCCGCCCGCGACGGCTTCGCCATCGCCATTGGCCATCCCCATCCGGCCACGATCGCCGCCCTCGCGGAGACTCTGCCGCAACTCCAGTCGCGCGGCATCCGCCTCGTCTTCGCCTCCGACCTCGTGCGCTAGGCCAGAGCCGCACGTCTATCAGTTTGCGCGCCGTCTGATTTCATTCTTGCCTGATTGTCTGCGGGTTGACTTTTGGCCTTGACACCTAAGGAGGCTAGGCGTATATGTCGGATCGCTAGGCATTGAGAAGGTTATGCCGGAAGCCAAACCGGAATTTCTTAAGGGCGCGGTCGATCTGCTCATCCTGAAGGTGGTGTCCCTCGGCCCGATTCACGGGTACGCCATCTCGCAGCGCATTCAGCAAATCTCGAAGGACTATTTTCAGGTGCAGCAAGGGACGCTCTACCCTGCGCTGCATCGGCTGGAGAATCGCGGCTGGCTCGGCGCTGAATGGAAAGATACCGACACCGGCCGGGAAGCGAAGTTCTACTCGCTGACGAAAAAGGGCCGCAAGCAACTGGAAGCCGAAATGGCCAGTTGGGAAGGGATGTCGAATGCCGTGGCGCTGATTCTGCGTACCGCCGAGTAGGAGGTCGTCATGCGCTGGCTTAGCCGATTCTTTCACCGAAGCGAGCAGGATGCGCAGCTCGATTCTGAACTTCGCTTCCACGTCGAGCACCAAACGGCCGATAACATCGCAGCGGGAATGAATCCCGACGAGGCGCGCCGGCGCGCACTGGCACAATTCGGCGGGCTGGAATACATCAAGGAGGAAACTCGCGACGCCCGCGGCACACATTTCATCGAGTCCCTGCTGCAGGATATTCGCTTCGCTTTGCGCATGCTGCGCAAATCCCCCGGCTTCACCGCCGTCGCCATTCTCACTCTCGCCCTCGGCATCGGCGCCAACACCGCCATCTTCAGCCTTATCGAGGCCGTCATGCTCCGCATGCTGCCGGTGCAGAATCCTCAGCAGCTCGTGCAAATCAAAGTCAAATCTCCCAGGTCTCAAGATCCCGGCTCCAGCGTCACTACTCCGATTTGGGAGCAGGTGCGTGATCATCAGGACGTTTTCGCAGGAGTTTTTGCGTGGTCACCGAGAACATTCGACCTTGCGGATGGCGGCGAAGAAAACGACATTAACGGCATTTACGCCAGCGGCGATTACTTCAACGTTCTTGGTGTGCGTCCCACCGCCGGGCGTTTGCTCACCACTTCCGACGACGTGCGCGGCTGCTCCGGCGTCGCCGTCCTCAGTTATGGTTTTTGGCAGGAGCGTTATGCCGGAGCGCAATCCGCGGTCGGCGCCTCGATTCGCCTGAATGGACACTACTTTCCAATCGTCGGCGTCAGCCACCGTGGTTTCTCCGGCACGGATGTTGGTACGCCTTTCGAAGTTGCGATTCCGATCTGTGCGGCGGCGATCCTCGGAAGGTCTCTCGATGTGCGCGACGCCTGGTGGCTCTCCATGATCGGCCGCCTCAAACCCGGCGCAAACATCGCGCAGGCTCAAGCACGAATGAAAGTTCTGTCGCCCACGCTTTTTGGCGCAGTTGTCCCGCAGGATTGGAGTGCCAAATCGCAGGACATTTTTAGAAACGACACATTCGTCCTAAATGCCGCATCCACCGGGAGCACTAGTTCCGATGGCGTACGCGAGCAATACAGTCAGCCGCTCGAAATCCTGATGTTCGTCGTCGGCCTCGTCCTGCTCATCGCCTGCGCGAATATAGCCAGCCTGCTTCTCGCTCGCTCCGCGGCACGCCAGAAGGAAATCGCCGTGCGTCTCTCTTTGGGAGCCTCGCGAGCCCGTTTGATTCGGCAGGTTCTCACCGAAAGCATCGTGCTCTCCGGTGCCGGTGCGATTCTCGGCGTCTTCTTCGCTCGATGGGGCAGCGCGCTGCTCGTTCGTTTCGTTTCCACCGATCAGAGCCAGGTCTTTCTCGATCTGAAAATGGACGGCCGCGTCCTGGCCTTCACCATCGGAATCGCCGTGCTCTGCGGTTTGCTCTTTGGAATTTTGCCCGCCTTCCGCGCCACACGCGTCTCTGCCAGTTCTGCGATGAAAGAAGGCCAATCGCAGCATGCGGGCGGGGGCTCTCAATCGGCCGCAGCGCGCTGGATTGTCGCCGCGCAAGTCGCTCTCTCGTTGATTCTCCTCATTGGGACGGGGCTTTTCATCCGTACATTCGCCAATTTAATGACCCTGAACGCGGGCTTCGACCCCAACAACGTCCTGTTGATCGACGCGAATGTTCGAAGAGCTGGACTGCCCGAGCCCGCTCTCGTGCCGCTCTACAGCCAAATGCTTGCGAAATTGCAGGCGCTTCCGGGCGTCGTTTCCGCCAGCCAATGCCTGTTGTATCCGCTCTCCTCGGGCGATGAGTGGAACTTCGAGGCTTCAGTGCCAGGCTATCAGCCGCCCAACGGCGTTGAGCCGCGTGTCTATTTAAACTGGGTCACGCCCGGATACTTCTCCACGATGCGCACGCCGCTGCTCGAAGGCCGTGTGTTTGCCGCTCGCGATTCCGCAAACTCCACGCCCGTTGTCGTCATCAATCAGTTGCTGGCCAAGACCTACTTTCGCGGACAAGATCCCATCGGCAAACATATCCAGCTGGGAGGGATGGAAATCGGAGACAAACCGCTCGAGATTATCGGCGTAGTGCAAAACGCAAAACGCGATTCGCTCGATCAGGACTTTCTTTCAACCGCATACGTTCCACTCGCTCAGATTCATAGCATAAGGGAAGACACCACGTTTGAAATCCGCACGGCGACGACGCCTGGCGCGCTGATTCCCGCCGTGCGCCACGCCATGGCCAGCATCAACAAATCGGCTTCTTTGCAATTCAGCACGTTGAAACAGCAGGCTGACGATTCTGTGCTGCAGGAACGCTTGCTGGCCGCGCTCTCCGGCTTCTTCGGCGGCCTCGCCCTTTTGCTTACCGCTATCGGGCTTTACGGTGTGATCGCCTACATGGTCACGCAGCGCACGCACGAAATCGGGATGCGTATGGCTCTCGGCGCGCAGCGAACTTCGATTCTTCGTCTTGTATTACGTGACGCGCTGATTGCGCTTTCAGTGGGAGTTGCGGCCGGGCTTCTGGGCGCGATGTGGGGCACGCGGCTCGTTCAGCAACTTTTGTACGGCGTGAAGCCGACGGACCCGTGGTCAATTGCACTAGCTGTGGCAGCACTCGTTTGCATCGCTCTCATCGCGAGCTACATTCCCGCGAGGCGGGCGATGAAGGTCGATCCGATCGTGGCATTGCGGTACGAATAGGATCTTCTACGTGAATTGCGAAGTTCCGAATCAAGCCGCTTTTCGAGTTTTGATCCGGGCTTGCGTTACGAAATACGTTTCAAATGTTCCGTCGCCCTACGCGACGGGTTGTCCCGCCCGCTCGCGATAGAACCCGATCAGGTCGGTGCTGACCGGCTTGGCTCCGAGCTGCCGCAACAGCGTCACAATTTGCCCGCGATGGTAGGTGCTGTGGTTCGCGACGTGTCTGAGCATCGGGCCGATCGGCCCTTCGAACGGCGTTCCGCGCGTGTTCTTGTATCTGATCACGCGCGTCAACTCGGCGGGAGCGAGCGACGCAATGTATGCATGGAGGTTGTGCTCGTGCTCCGACCAGCGCACGCGCAGCGTTGCCAGATCCGGAAAATCGGCCGCCGACGGAAGACTGGCCGGGACGCGCTCGTGCCAGCGCTCGAGCCACACCCACTCCGCGCCGTAGATATGCGCAAGCGTGTCGCGCACAGAAGGAAAGCTCGAGCCCAGATCGCGCGTGAACTGTTCCGGCGTCAGCGGCGCGCACGAATCGAGCGTCCGCCGGTTGGCCCAGGAATTGAAGTCGTACAGCTCGCGATAATCCTCAACCGTCATCGCCGCCTCCCTTCCTTAATTCGAATTCTGGTGCTCGTTTGGTTCCTCGGAAACTCGCCGCCGTACCTATACTTTTATTCGTAAGAAAGGCCCGCTCTGCGATAACCCGTCCCGGCTTTTTGATGTGCGATAGCAAGGTGCCCGCTGATCGCCAGTTCGCCAAAACGAAAATCGAAGCGCCACGGGAGACAGCAAAACAAAAGATTTCTGAACCGCCCGTATCGCACCTTCGCGATCTCTTTACTTTATCCCCCTCGCAAATTCCTCGCGCATCTCTGCAGGCGAATGGTACGACTCCGCGTCCGAAGGAAATTGTCCTTCGCGCACATCTGCGCAGAACTCCGATGCGGCTCGCGAGATTTCCGCCGCGAGGTTCGCATATTGCCGCGTGAATTTCGGGGAATGACCCAGCGTCAGGCCCATCAGATCGTGGAACACGAGCACCTGCCCGTCGCAATCCGGGCCCGCGCCGATTCCGATCGTCGGGATTCGCAGCGATTGCGTGATCCGCGCGCCCAACTCGCGCGGCATTGACTCCAGCACGGCCGAGAACGCCCCCGCCGCCTCCACGGCGCGCGCGTCGCGCTCCACTTGCCGCGCGGCCTGCAACGACTTCCCCTGCACGTGAAAGCCGCCCATCGCGTTTACCGACTGTGGCGTCAGTCCCACGTGTCCCATCACCGGAATCTCCGCCTCGACAAGCCGCGCGATCAGCTCGATTCGCCTCTCGCCGCCCTCGATCTTCACCGCTTCCGCGCCGCCTTCCTTCACCATCCGAATCGCATTCCGCACCGACTCTTCCGCCGAAACGTGGTAGCTCCCGTACGGCATGTCCGCCACGAGCAGTGCCCGCCGCGTTCCTCGCCGCACCGCGCGAAGATGCACGAGCATTTCGTCGATCGTGACCGGCAAGGTGTTTTCATAGCCCAGCGCAACCATGGCCAGCGAATCGCCCACCAGCAGAATGTCAACTCCCGCTTCGTCGAGCAGCCGGGCGCTCGGATAGTCGTACGCCGTCAGACACGTGATTTTCTTGTGTTTCGATCCGGACGGCCCAGCGGAACTCTTCCAGGAGAGAACATCGGGCACGGTTACTTTCCCGCTGCCCGCGAGAGGTATTGCGCTCATTTTTGCCTCCGGTGCCGCTCCCAACCGGGATGCAGCCCACCAGCAACCTTCATCCTAGCAGTGGTCCAAGGCTCGCGCAAGATCCGCGTCGCGATGTCGCGCCCAGTTCGCCACACGTCCGAGAGCAGATCGGCGCCTCTTAAACCTCTGCCAGCGCGCGATGCACCAGATGGATCGCGATGGCTCCCTCGCCCACAGCCGACGCGACCCTCTTCACATTTCCCGCGCGAACGTCTCCCACCGCGAATACTCCCGGCAAACTCGTCTCCAGCATGAGCGGAGGCCGTTGCAGCGGCCAGGCTTGAGCGTTGTCCACCGAGTCCAGGTCACGCCCCGTTAGAATGAATCCTTTGCCGTCAAGCGCCACGCAGTCCCGCAGCCATTCGGTTCGTGGCGACGCCCCCGCCATGATGAAGACGTGGCGAATGTCGCGCGTCGAAATCCCGCCCGCGGCCTTGTTCTGCCACGTGACGCGTTCCAGATGCATGCCACCGTCAAGCGCCACGATTTCCGTCCGGTAGTGCAATTCGATCGAGGGATTCTCTTCGATCCGCCGGATCAGATAGCGCGACATCGTGTCCGATAATTCGCCCGAACGCACCAGCATGTGTACCTTGCGCGCGGTCTGCGAAAGATAAACCGCGGCCTGGCCGGCGGAATTTCCGCCCCCCACAACGACCACGTCCTCCTCTTTGCATAGCTGCGCTTCCATGTATGTCGCGCCGTAGTACACGCCTTGCCCTTCGAATTTGGCCAGATTCGGCATGCCCGGCTTCTTATACTGCGCGCCCGTCGCGATCACGATCGAACGGGCCGCCAGGGCCGTTCCATTGTCCAGCACGACTTTGTACGGACGCTTCGCGCAATCGAGCTTGACCACATCGTGCGCCACCATCATCTTCGCTCCGAACTTCTGAGCCTGCGTGATCGCGCGCCCCGCCAGCTCCTGCCCGGAAATTCCCGTCGGGAAACCCAGGTAGTTTTCGATTTTTGAACTCGATCCCGCCTGCCCGCCCGGCGCATTTGTTTCGATTACCAGCGCGTCCAGACCTTCCGATGCGGCATACACGGCAGCCGCCAGTCCAGAAGGCCCGGCGCCCACGATGATCAGATCGCGGACTTGCTTCTCGTCGATGTTCAGGTTGAACCCGATGCAGTCCGCCAGTTTTTGTATCGACGGGTTCCGCATCACCACCCCGCTATGGCAGATCACCACCGGCACCTCCTCCAGCTTCACCTGAAACCGGTCGAGCAACTCCTGCGATCCTTTGTCCGTGTCGAGATCGACGTATGTGTACGGCTGTCCGTTGCGCGTCAGAAACTCGCGCAGGCGCAGGGTATTCGCGCAATGCATCGAGCCCATCAGAATAATGCTTCCTTGATTCCGCTTAATCAGTTCGAGCCGGCGCAGGATGAACGCACGCATGAAAATCTCGCTCAGCTCTGCGTCCTTCGCGATCAGCGAGCGTAGTCCGTCGCTGCTCAGTTCCAGAAATTCGCCCGGCGCGGTGACGCGACCGCGCACCAGGTTCCGGCGTCCCGAAATCATTGTTATTTCGCCTGTGAACTCGCCTGCTTCATGCTTGGCCACGGCTTGTTCGCCGGATAGTGTCAGTTGGACGATTTCTATGCCACCGGAAAGCAGCACAAAAAATGGCGGGTTCGCGTCGCCTGGCTCGAACAGAATTTCGCGCGTCTCGACCAGCCGCGGCTTCGCCGCCTGCCGCACACGGTGGATCTGCGCCTCCGTCAGGACGGGAAAAGCCTGCGTGTGCGCGTCCAGCGCGCTCGGTACTGGAATGGAAGCCATTGCTCCTCCGAGGGATTCAGGGCTAAGGGCGCACCGTCGATTTTAGATGATTCGTGCTGCTTTTGGGTTCAGAACACCATGACCAGAGAAACGCGCACCCAATCTTCCGCGCGATTGCAAAACAGTCCGCACACCCCCGCGCTCTTCATCCTGGTCCGTACACCGCTCGACGCCCGCTCAGAAGAACCAGAACCTCTTTCGTTTCTTTTCCCCTTCGGCTTCACCCTGGCTTCCGGCGCCATCCAGCAGTTCAGGAACGTATGGCAGCGGACGCCCTTCAAATGCCGCCAGAGGATTGTCAATCAACAATGCCTGCGCCAGTTTGGCCCCATTTGTTTTTGCCACGGCATCGAATGCTTTCTTCAGCTTCAAAGGACGCGAAGTTATATTGTGCGCGTCGCTCGCCAGAAAATGGACGGCCCCCGCATCGAGCCACCGTCTCGCAGCCTCCTTTGCCGACGTTCCCCATCTTCCCAGCAACGACCCCGCCGTTACCTGCGCGTAGCAGCCCTGTCGAATCCACTGGAACAGCCGCTCGGGTTGCGTGCGAATCAACGGGTTCCTTTCCGGATGAGTGATCACCGGACGCAGTCCGGCAAGTTGCAGTTGATGAAGCGCCTGGTCCATCGAAGGAGGAACCGAGAAATCCGCGAACTCCACCAGCAGATAATCCTTCTGATTCAGCGTGTATCGCGTCGCATCGTGCCGGATGTCCTGCAGGTTCTCGAAGTTCAGGTGAAAATCGCACCCGGTCGCCAGGGCCAGGCGTCCCTCGAAGCGCTCCTGCAATTCCTTGCACCGCTGGCGAATCAATTCGGGCTTGAAGTGGTAGGCTTCGTTCGCATGGGGCGTCCCAATCACATGCGTCACCCCGTCGGCGATGGCCATCTCCGCCATCGCGCACGCCACTTCGAGGGTTTCCGCGCCGTCGTCCAGCCCCGGCAGGATGTGGCAGTGGATGTCAATCATGTACCATTGAGCATAGCGCGCGCGCCTCTTTTTTCACAATGAAGCCGGCAGCATCTATGGGCTCCGCGGGAAAACAGGTCGCGTTTCACGCGAACGTGCCCTTCTACCGGCTTTCGGAAGCTCGGTCTCGCGCAAATTGACTGGATGCTTTGCTTGGACCGTTCCATCCGGAATCGTATCCCGAAGGTATGAGGCTTGATGTTATAGTACTATGACCGTATTAATACCGATATCTTTTTCGCAGAGGCATGTGCTACCGTGAATTGATTTGCGCGCAAAGGAATCAACGACGGCGGTTCCGGTCGAAGCCGGAGGAAACGACTTTTTGATCGATACGCATGTCGATCAAAAAATGAAGTCAAGTCGCCTGGAATCAGCGACATAACTAAAATTTGATCGATACACTTTCGATATGTTCGCCGGTGTTTGAAAAAGGCCGTTCTGTTGACTCGAACGCGAGACTACTCGTAGCGTAGGGCGATTATTGGGTCCACCCGGGTGGCTCGCCGGGCGGGAATGTAGCTGGCTACGAGAGCCACGGCGATCAGCGCCAGTGCGGAGCCGCCAAACGACACGGGATCGTAGGCGCTCACCCCATAGAGGGCGCTTCGCATGGCGCGCGTCAGCAACAAGCCCGCGACGATTCCGGCGCCCGTTCCGATCACCGCGATCCGCGCGCTCTCGCCCAGGACCATTCCGAGAATGTCCGCCCTGCTGGCGCCGAGCGCCATTCGGATTCCCATTTCGTTTGTCCGCTGCGTGACGTTGTAGCTGATCAGCCCGTACAGTCCGATGGCGGCGAGAACCGTAGCCAGCACAGCGAAGACGGCAAGAAGGCTGGCGGCGAATCGCTGGGGCCCGAGCGATTCATCGATTCGCTCGTCCATGCTCATCAGATTGGAAATGGGCTGGTTCGCATCCACATCGCGAACTGCGCGCCGGATTACGTCTCCGAGCGGCGCCGGATTCCCGCGGGTCTTTGCGATTAGGAAGCCGTAGGGAGCCCGGGACTGATAGATGGGGAAGTAATAGGCGCCCGCGGCCGAAGATTGCGAGCCCTCGGACGAGGAATCTTCTCCCGCGAGTTGATTGAAGCGGATGTGGCGCACCACGCCGACAATCACCGACCAGGGCTGGTTGCCCCGCCGGATCTGCTTTCCGACGGCGTCGTCATTTGGCCAATATTGCCGGGCGAGATTCTCGTCTATGATCGCCACCGGCTGGGAGCCGGTCCGGTCGCTATCCGTAAACAGGCGTCCTTTGAGCAGCGGAATGCCGAGCGCGGTGAAGTATCCCGGCGTCACGTACCGAACATTCCCCCATGGGCCTGGATCGCCCGGCGGCACGGTTCGGCCCTCGATGCTGAATGAGCCGGATGAATTGCTTCCGGTGAACGGCAGAGGGAATCCGGCGCCGGCCGCACTGATGCCGGGCGCGCTGGATAGGCGGTCCAACACGCTGCGAAAGAAGGCGATCTGCTTCTCGGGTTTGTTGTACTGAGTTTCCGGAAGCGCAAGTCCTGCCGTCATCACGCCATGTGGCTGAAAACCGGGATTCACTTGACCGGTGCGCGCGAGACTCTTGAGCAGCAAGCCTGTCCCTGCGAGGAGAACCAGCCCGAGCGCGAGTTCTCCGGCCACGAGGAACGAACGGAAGCGATGCCGCGCGCGGCTTGCCGTCGTGGAACGGCCCGACTCGCGAAGAGCGTCGTAAGGATCGCTGCGGGACATGTGCCATGCCGGCGCCGCGGCAAAAATCAGGACGGCCAGCGTACCGATGACAATCGTGAAACCCAGAACGTAACCATCGAGGGGAAACGCGAGAGTTCCCGCGTCGAGGCTCTTTGGTGCGGCGAGCAGCAGCGCCCGCACTCCAATGCGCGCAATAATCAGCCCGGCCGCGATGCCTAACAGGCCGAGAACGAGATTCTCGCTGAGGGTCTGAGCGATGAGTCGCGACCGGGACGCGCCCAATGCGGCCCGCACGGCCAGCTCTTTGGAACGTCCCGCCGCCTTGGCGAGGAGCAGCCCGGCGATATTGGCGCACGCGATCAGGAGCACGAAGGCGACGGCGCCGCCGAGAATCAGAATCGGGGTACGCAAGTCGCCAAAGACGAAAGTAGTGAGAGGCATCAGGAACATGCCCCACTGCGAATCCTTGGCGTATGCAGACGCGGGATTGTCGATCACCCGCCCCGAAAGTATTTTCATATAGGCGCCGGCTTGTGCGAAGGAAACGTTCGGCTGCAACCGCGCGACGGCGAAGTAGTTTTCGTTGAATGTATTCTCGAGAGCGAATTCGCTGGGTGCGAGACCAAGAGGCGTCCATAGGTCGGTTTCGGGATTGGGCCAATCGAATCCGCGGCCCATTACGCCGACGACGCGATAGGATTCCTCGTTGAGCCGGATGCTGCGGCCGACGATGTTCGGATCGCTGCCGAACCAGCGTTGCCACGCAGGAAACGCCAGCACCACTTCGTGGTTGGCATTGGGCTGGTCCTCTTCCCGCGTGAAGACGCGGCCAAGAATCGGGCGCGCGCCGAAGACGTCAAACCACTGCCAGGAGACCCTCGCGCCGCGCAGACGTTCCGGAAAGTCGCCGGTGCTGTAATTGAAGTCGGAGGAATCTTCGATGGCGGCCGACTGAAAAATGTTCCTGCTGTCGCGCACCTGGGCGAAGTCGGGCGCGGAAACGACGATGCTCTTCAATCCAAGCTTGAGGTATCTCACCCGCTGCACAACGACGCGATCCGGCTGTGCCACTCCGGGAGGATGCAGAAAGAGCCCATTGACCACGGAAAAGATGGCAGCGTTCGCACCGATGCCCAATGCGAGAGTCAGGATTGCGATCGTGGCGAATCCTGGCGATTTGGCGAGCGCTCGAAAGCCGTAGCGCACGTTTTGTAGAAATGTTCCCATAGCGCGCTCCCTGTTGTGTTCTTACGGAAGCAAGACGAATTTGGTTCCATTGAGAAGCTTTTCGCCAGAGAGTCGGCGAGCGGAAGTGGTCACAAACTCAGTTGGCGCGGCTCGCAGCCCGGCGGTCGAGTTTGTGCGCGAGCAGGTTTTTCATCAGGGCATTGAGGTCGAGCTGCTCGGCGGACTCTTCAATGGCGCGCGTGCGCATCACGTCGAAGACTGGAAGTTCCGCGACTGTGGGATAGGGCTCGGTATCGCCACGCGCGGAAAACCAGATGATGCGATTGAGGATTTGGGGATTGGCCAGGTCCTCAGAGACGAAGTTCTGGCGTTCGCTCTCGCGGATGTAGCGGGCCATTTCGCGGTCCCTGCTGGGCTGGACGATCAAGTTATTCATGGCTACTTCAGGAAGGACGGCTTTGTACGGGGTCAGATCGGGCTTCGATTGGAAAATATCCATCGGTGAAGCGGCTGCGTCGAGCTGATTCATCGGGGGCATGCCGAGAAGCAGTTCCATCGTGCGAATCAGGCTTACGGTGTTGTGGTACTTGTGGATGAGCGCGCCGGGACGATTGTAGGCGCTGATAACGAGCGCGGGCGACCGGTGCGAGTCAACGTGGTCGGGCCCGTCCTGCGAGTCATCTTCGAGGACGAAGATCGCGGTGTCCTTCCAGTAGGGGCTGGAGGAAACCTCCTGCACGAGGAGGCCGAGGGCGTAGTCATTCTCGGCGACATAAAATTGCGGAGTGGGCATGTGCGGGCGCAGGCCGTTCGTGTGGTCGTTCGGGAGATGCATGACGGAGAACGCGGGAAGGGTTTCGCCGCGGCCTTCTTTCAGATCGCGAACGTAGCCGCGGAATTCGGCCAGAAACGATTCCATCCGCGAGTAGCCCTTGAAGCGCGCGTCGGGATTCCAGGGCGAGATCAGGGGGTCGGCGGCCGATTGCTTCGCAGCGCGGTAGGAATCCGTAGTCATCGAGTCGGGGGTGTAGAGGTCGAACATGCGGAACCCGGGGCTGGTGTGACCTTCGAGGGCCTTCTTTGCCGGAAATACAATGGCGGTATCCGAGGTGTCGGGGTACTCATGCTCACGATTGGCGTTGAACGCCTCGACCTCTGCCTTTGAAACGGTGATAGCGAACTCGCCGAATGTGCGGTACGTGATTCCCGAGCGCGCCGCGTCGTCCCAGAGATACAGGGTTTCGGGTTCGGCGACGTCGCGAGCGCCGTGGAGATATGGGATGTAGCGCTGGATGTACTCGGCGATCTGCTCAGGTGTCGCCGGAGTGGGAATGATAGGCTGCTCGCCTCGCATCGGCTCGAAATCGGGCAAGCGATTCTCGCCTTCAAAGTCGTAGCTGCGCCCGCGATCGGAATAGGCCCAGCGAAAGACCTTATCCACATAATCGGTGGAGAAAGCTGCGTTACACCAGTTGTGGCCGTCGGGGCTGGCTTCGGAGTTCACGAAGAAGCGGTCGAACAATCCGAAACGCTGCGCCATGGCGTGCGCGTTTGGCGTGATCTTCTGCGGCTCGCCATTCGGTCTGGCCGCTGCTTCGCCACCGCCGAAAATCGCAAGGCTCGAATCGCCATCGGCGGGCTCGCCATCACCGGCTCGAGCGACATCGCCGAACACCTGGTCGTAGGTGCGATTTTCGCGAATGATGTAGATGATATGGTGAATCGGCGATTTGCCGGCGAAGAGCCGAACGTTCGGCGCGCCGATCAGTCCGTCGTTCTGGAGGACCTGGTTCGTATAGTTTGCGAGGGTTTGGGGATCCGGCTCGGGAATGAGCGAATAATTTCCCGCGATGAGCGCAACGTCGTATTCGCCACCCTGGCCCTTGTGGCCCCGACCGACAGGGAAACCAGCGCTCGGTCCGTTCGGAGCGTAACCCGAGTTGTTGACGATCATGGACGAACTCTCGAACCCCGTGCCTTTGCCGTTCCCAACGATTAGATAGCCATTTGCTACGGCGATGGCCGAGGGGTACTGGCCCGTAGGAATGAATCCGCGAACCGCACTGCGACCTGAAGGAGCGGCATCATCGGGATCGCCGGCTGAGCGTTCGTGATTTCCACGCGCTTCCTCCTTGTTGCCCATGGCAGCGGGCGAAAGCGCGACCACAGCGACGGCGTTGCTGTGCGCGTTGGCAACGTACAACGTGCGATCGTCCGCGCTCAACGCGAGGTCTTCAGGCGAGCCGCCGGGCAGGGCTTTCTCTTGGAGTCGCACGCTGATCGTCTCGACGACGGCGTCATTTCCCGTATCAATCACGGAAATGCTGTCGCCGTCCGAATCGGCAACGTAGAGGCGCGTGTGCGCGGAGTTGAGAATCATTTCGGTTGGATGATGTCCCACATGGATGAATTTGAGCGGCGCGTCTTCGTGCTCGAGGTCCTTTACGGCAACGGAGGCGCTGCCCCAGCAGGAGACATACGCTTTCTGCACTTCGCGCGAGCCTGATGGAGCAAAGGCCACAACCTCGTAAGGAAAAACGAAGTGACCGACTTGATGGCCGGAAAGATCCACGCGCGCAAGCCGCCGCTCGTCACGCAAATTGCGGATGATGCCGAGGCTGTCGCCCAGGTCGTTGGCGACGAAGAGCGTATCGCCGCCGGGGCTGATGGCGAGGCCTTGCGGATACACAGGCTCAGCGCCGTGGTTATAACGAGGCGATCCTGCCTGCGACGTGAGGCCGGCGACCGAAATGAACGGCGCGGTCACTCTGGTATCCGGGCCGGGAGAAGGAGGAGAAATGGGCTGGCGCGCTCTGGGATTGAAGCGGAAGATCCAAATCTTGTTTTCGTAACCGCCTGAGACGTACAAGCGATAGGATCCGTCGCGTTCGGGATGCGGAGAAAACACAGCGCCGACGTTGGCACTCTGCGGAGAAGGGAAATAAACGTTTTGAATCGCCTTAGGGCCGGGTTGCGCGTTGAGGTCGATTACGGTGAGGGACTGATCGCCCGCCCGCGTGGACGAATCGAACTCGATGCCGTAGCCGCTGTTGACGCCGACGAGAAAGCGGCCGGCGCCGTCTTTGGCGGCGTGATCGGGGCTGCGCACGAACTTGACGGGAAGCGAGCCAATCGCGGGCAGGCCGGTGGTCGCATCGTCAATTAGGGAGCCGGCGGGAGTGATAGGCAAGCCTTCGGAAGCAGGCTGATGCGTGATTTTGATTTGAGCCCGCGTGAGGGAGACTACAAAAGCCGAAACAGAGAGAACGACAAGGCTCGCAACGAGGGAACCGTGCTTTCGCATTATGGCGATTCGTCCTTTGGATGGTTTTGCCAGTGTTTTAGGGCGCACAGGCCTTATAAATCCCGCGCAGTGTGCGAACCGAGGAGCCTAGAACGGCATTACAGGGATGTCAACGGGCTGTGAAGGAGCGCAGGCCGGGGATCAGCGTACACGCGCGGCATCCCGCGAAAGAGAACGGGACGCCGCACCATGTTTGCGCCGGAAATTCCGAGCCGAAAAATCGGCTATTTGTGCTGATACGACGTCAATCGCGCAAGGTCGTCACGATGCGCCTCCGGAATGGTCAAGGAGGTGACCAAGCGTCCCATCGAGGGGTCGGATTTCATACTTTCGCCCAGCGCCGTATAGAACTTGTCCATTGCCGCGCCGTCGGGAAAGAGCATCGCGAGGTTGAATGTGCCAGGAGGTCCTGTATGAATATCTTCGACGTCGATGTTGTACATGGTGAGTGTGCCGTCCGCGATGCTGGAGTCGAGCATGGGCTTGATCTTCTTCATCAGGAGCTCCTGAAAGTCCCCCTCATCTCCGGGCCTTGCCTGGTAGAAGGCGACCCGCAGATAACCTGCGCTGGCAGAGGCAGTTTTTCCTCCATGGGCGATGGTGTGAAGGAACAAGTCCTGATGCTTCGTAGAGGCGACGTAGCTCGAGTTCGTGGCCGTGCTCCACTGTTGCTCGAGAGCCTTCAAAAGATTCTCGCGGCTCGTTGCGGTCATCCAGTTTGCGTGAGTGTATCCGTCGAGTTGGTGCACCCGCGTATCCAAGTTGCCCCAATCGACGAGAGTTCCGTCGGCCACGAGCTTGTTCAGCGTCGAATTATCCGATTCTTGCTGCTTATCGAACGCGGCCCATTGAGCACGCGGAACGGCCCACTCCGATACATAGGTGTAATAGTCTTGCGATTCCTGTGCCACGGCGGTTTTCGGCGCAAGGAAAACCCCCGCCATCAGCGTGGCCGTCATAGCCAGAATCGTGAACCGGGATCGAACCATACACACCCCCTTAAAACGAACTTCGAGATTGTCCGCGCGCGGGCGGAGGTCTACGCACTGCCTGCAGCATGAAGGGGAAACCGCGTCGGATGATACGCAGGGCGTAAGGGGAGTGTCAAGCGCCGACGAAGAACCTGCTCTACTGGCTCAACGGAAATGCGACGGAGCGGCTTGGCGTGGGGGATGGTCCTTCCATTCGGCGGCGCGAGCGAGTTCCGGGGTAGACACGAACGGCCGTCAGTTGATATGAGCATTGGGATGTGGCAGTTTCACTACCCTCATGCCCGTAGACTCTGAGTAGGCGCTTTGTGGCTTTCGCGTTTTGGTGAAAGGACCGAACGCTTATCCGATGCTATTTACGATGAACAGCCCGGTGAAGTATCTGCGCGGCGTCGGGCAGCAGAGGGCGGCGGCACTGGCGGAGAAGGGGATTGTGACGGCCGGGGATCTGCTGACATATTTTCCCTTCCGGTACGAGGACCGCATCCGGTTCACACCCATCTCGCAGGCAACTCCCGGGCAAGTTCATACAATCATGGCGGAGATCGCGGAGGCGGGGAGCGTGGTGAGGTTTGCGAGAGGGCGCGCGCCGATTTTCCATTGCGCTGTGCGAGACGGCTCCGGGACGCTGCACTTGCGTTTTTTCCACGGCGGATACTTGGAGGATCGGCTCAAGCAGGGACAGAAGATTGTTGTACACGGAAAAGTGGAGATCGATCCGTACCGGCCGGCGCGCGTGGAGATGGTCAATCCCGAATTCGAGCTGGTGGGGAGCGCGGACGGACGGCCGCCGGATTCGACCGAAGTCGGGCGCATCGTTCCGATCTACGAATCGGTTGGCGGTTTGAGCTCGCGGATGCTGCGGCGGATCGTTTACCAGGTGCTCTTGAGTTTCGACACGAGTTTGCCGGACCCGCTGCCGCCGCCAATTCGGGAGCGGTACCGCTGGCCTTCGCGGCGAGAGGCGCTGATTCAGGCGCACTTTCCTCCGAAGAACGAGAATCTCGAGTTGCTGAATAGCTTTCGGAGTCCGGCGCAGGCACGGCTGATCTTCGAGGAATTTTTTTACTATCAGCTGGCGATGGGCTTGCGCCGTTTGAACGAGCAAGAGCGGCGGGGAATTCCGATGCGCGTCCGCGAGGACCGGATTCGCGGCGCGCTGAAGCGGATACTGCCGTTCAAGCCGACAAACGCGCAGAAGCGCGTGCTCGCGGACATTGCCGGGGACCTGGAAAAGCCGGCGCCGATGCATCGCCTGCTCGAAGGCGACGTGGGCAGCGGGAAGACGATTGTGGCGCTCGAAGCGGCCGCCATTGTCATGGAGAACGGCTACCAGGTGGCGTTGATGGCGCCAACGGAAATTCTGGCGACACAGCATTACCTGGGCGCGCGGAGGATTTTCGCGCCGGCGGGATACAACGTGGAGCTGGTGGTGAGCGGCAAGAAGCGAGTCGAGAAGGAAGATGCGATCGGGCGGGCGCGCAGCGGCGAAGCGCAGTTCGTTGTGGGAACGCACGCATTGATCGAGGATCCTGTGCTGTTCAGGCGGCTGGGACTTGTGATTATCGACGAGCAGCACCGCTTCGGCGTGTTGCAGAGGAAAAGGTTGATTGAGAAGGGTGCATCGCCGCACGTGCTGGTGATGACCGCGACGCCTATTCCACGAACGCTGGCGCTCACGCTCTATGGAGATCTGGATCTTTCCGTGATTGACGAGATGCCGCCGGGCCGGATGCCGATCGAGACACGCTGGACGGCAGAGGAGCAGCTCAAGGGAGTGTGGGAGTTTCTGCGGCGAGAAATCGCGCGCGGAAGGCAAGCCTACATCATTTATCCGGTTGTGGAGGAATCGAAGCAGGAGTTGAAGGCTGCAACGGGGGAATATGAGCGACTGGCCAAGGGCGTTTTTCCTAAACTAAGCGTGGGACTGCTGCACGGACGGCTGAAAAACGAGGAGAAGGACGCGGTGATGGAGCGGTTTCGCGCGGGCGAAATTCAGGTTCTGGTGGCGACGACCGTAGTTGAGGTGGGGGTAGACGTTGCGAACGCGACGGTGATGATCGTCGAGCACGCGGACCGGTTCGGGCTGGCGCAACTCCATCAACTGCGGGGAAGGATCGGGCGGGGGAAGGAGAAGTCGTATTGCGTGCTGGTCGCGCCACGATCCATTAAAGGCGATGCCAAAGAACGAATCGAGACAATGGTAGCCACGTCGAACGGCTTTGAGATAGCTGAACGCGACCTGAAATTGCGCGGGCCCGGCGAATTCTTCGGAACCAGACAGCACGGCGACGCCGCGTTTTCGTTTGCTCAACCGCTGCGGGACCATGAGATTCTGGAGCTTGCCCGCCGCGAGGCCTTTGAGCTGGTTGAAACGCCGTCGCGGGCGTCGGAAGTGGCTGCGCAATTGGAATCACTGAACCCGGCTTGGCAGAGACGCTATCAGCTCGCTTCGGTCGGTTAATGGAGATCTGCTAACGATGCGCGTGATTGGAGGGCAATTCCGCAGTCGAAGGCTGAAGAATCCCGGGAAGCTCTCGCTGCGGCCTACGAGCGACCGACTGCGCGAGACGTTGTTCAACGTGCTGGGGCCGGCGATCGAGGACTCGCTGTTCATCGATCTGTACGCCGGAACGGGTGCGATAGGAATCGAGGCGATCAGTCGTGGCGCACGCGAGGCGATTTTCGTGGAAGCACATCCGGCAACGGCGCGGCTGATTCGCGAAAATCTGGCGGCGTTGAAGGTCGAGACCGGCGTAGAGGTAATCGAAACGGACGCGGCGCGGGCGCTCGGCAAAATCGCGCAGCGGAAACTCCTCGCCGATTTTATCTTTCTCGATCCTCCTTACGATGCGAACAAAGAGCTTCTCGAGGTACTGGAGCTTCTGGACGAGTCGCACGTGGTTGCGCCGCAGGGAATCGTGATCGCGGAGCACAGCGTGAAATCGGACCTGCCACGGAGATTCGATCGCCTGGAACTTTCCAGAGTGCTAGAGCAGGGCGACGCAGCGCTGAGCTTCTACCGCCTCGCACTCGCGGCCTGACGCACTTCCGGCTGTGCGCTCGAATATCGCTGAAATCGTATTCGTCACACGCGGACAATCCTTCCATGCCGACCCAACTTTGGGGTTGAGGCGCGCATCTCATTGGTCGAAGATTACGGACACATGCAAACGGGAGCCAAGCGCGAACGGGAGCCTCTAAGCCTGGGAATCGGGCCGGCAACCCCGCCTGCGGACTCCCGCAGCAGCAGCGAGATGGTTTCCGAATCGCCGCCCGGCGCGAGCGCGGCGATTCGGGAGGACTCGCTCGTGGAGTTTTCACCGCTCGGGAGGCTGCCGAGACTCGATCTCGGAATCGAGTGGGGATCGCAATGGCGAGAGTTCGGTTCGAGCGTGGGGACGTTCTTTTCGGGTCCGCGCGCGCCGGGGGAAAGTGAACTGCCCGATGATTCGGATCTACGCGTCCACTGGATCGAAGGCAAGAATTCGCCATGGGCGTTTATGGCTTCGTCGTTGTGGCATGTCGCCGCGGTCCTCGTCGCGGTTCTGCCGATTTGGGGATTTCTTCCAGCCACGGCGCACAATCTCGCTCCGGTTCAGATTGACGTGAGCTGGGCCGCGCCGCAAGACTTGCCTCCGATACATCTGCAATCACCCACCTTGCCGCCGCCAAAACCGGAAGAGCGCAAACCCACCATTCCGAAAATCGCGGAGGATTTGCAGCCTGCGCCCGACGGCGCAGACGCGTTTCACCCACGCCAGACCATCCTGTCCATACCGGTGCGCATCACGCATCCGCGGCAAACACTGATCGAACCGGATGCGCCGATGACGCCACCGAAGGTCGATCCTCAACTGCCGAACGTGGTGCAATGGGCGGCAAGCGCGCAGGCGCCCCAACTCCAGTTGCAGCTGGCGCCCAGCACCGCCGCACCCAAGGCGCGCGAGCGGAAACCGGACACGGCAATCGCGCCGGATGTCGCAAATGCCGAGAAGCCTCCGGGGCCGCTGAACATCGCTTCCAGCCCGATGGTGAACCCAACGCCACAGATGCCCGTGGCGCCGATGTCGGCAGGGGCGGCGCGGTTCAGGGACAAGCGAATTGGTAGCGCAGCCGCGCCGGAAGTGAACGGGGCAAGCGGCGATGCCAGCCTCCGCAACGTGATTGCGCTCTCAGCTTCGCCCGCACCGCCGGCGCCTGTTGTGGCACTGCCCGAAGGAAATCTGGCCGCGCGAGTCGCGATTTCTCCCGCTGGAAAGCGGCCAGGCACCCCGAATGGCGGCGCTGCCGGAGCAGGCCATGGAGCTTCAGTTGGAAGCGTCGAGGGCGGAGGGTCTTTGCCGGCGTCGGTAAGCATCAGCGGAGGCGCCGCTAGTGCGACGGCTGCGGGTGGAGGAATCGCAGCGAATCGCGCGCCCACAAAACTGATCCTGCGTCCGATGAATTCTTTGCCGGAACCTCCTGCGCGCGTAATTCCGAGAGGTCCTGCAGATGTTGCCGCGCTGAGTCCAAACGCGCCTCCGGAGGCATTGTTTTCCGGAAAGGAAGTACACACGCTGAACATCAACTTGCCGAATGTGACGAGCATTTCGGGAAGCTGGATTCTGAATTTCGCGCAGCTCAACGAGACGGCGTCACCATTCAACAAGCCGGAGGGAACGCTATACGGCCCGGTCCCGATCCGCAAGGTTGACCCAAAGTACCCGGCGGAAGCGGTGCGGCAGAACATTCAGGGCGAAGTCGTGTTGTACGCGATTATCCGCGCGAGCGGATCGGTGGACAGCATTCAGGTGGTGCGGCATCTGGATGCGCAACTCGATCGCGACGCCGTTGAAGCGCTGGCCCAATGGAAGTTCCATCCCGCAACACGCGACGGCAAGGCTGTGGACGTCGAGGCCGTAGTACACATTCCATTCCAATATAAATTGCAGGAGCAATAGACGAGCGAGCGGGCGATGCGCCGGATCATGCGATTGACAGACGCTTGATCAGGCGGTCGATTTCTTCGGGCGTGTTGTAAAGATACGGCGAAATGCGCAGAGCTTTCTCCCGGAGGCTGACGATGATTTGCGACTCGCTCAGTTTCTCGCACATTTCGCGATTGTGTTCCGGATCGCGAGCTGAAATGCAGACGTAAGGCCCTCTGCGCTCGCGTTCGGCTGGCGAGGCGAGCACGAACCGGTCGCGAGGCAACCGCTCGATCAGTTCGCTCACGAGCGAATCATTGTGGCGGGCGATCTCTGCCGTGCCTATTTTGACCAGCAGCTCGAGCGAAGCGTCCCACGCGGCCAAATTGATGAAATTTCCCGTCTCCGCGGAATCCCAGCGCCGCGCCCCCGGCGCCGCGCGCAGATCCTCGAGCGGCAGGAAATGGAAATTCCGCGCGCCTTCAAGGGCCTGCCAGTAGAGTGAACCGCATGGGAATCGGTTCGTCCATTCGGGTGAAGCCCAAAAGAACCCCGTGCCGTAAGGTCCGAGGAGCCACTTGTACCCGCTGGAGGTGACGAAATCGGCGTCAAGTTCGCGGACGGAAAGCGGAATCGCGCCCGCGCATTGCGACGCATCGAGAACGAACATTGCGCCGGCCGCCCGGCACGCCTTCGCCAGACGCGCCGCATCGAGCATCGCTCCATCGTCATAGCGAACGAGGCTGGCGGAAACCAGGCGCGTTTTTCGGCCCATCTGTCCGGCATAATCCTCGGGCGTCAGAAACCGGCCGCGCGGCGCAACCACGCGGACGCTCAGCTTTCCGGCTTTCTGATACGGAAGCCACGCTGCGAAGTGCGCCGGAAACTCGCCGCGCCCGACCAGGACTTCGTCTCCCGCCTGCCAATCGATTCCCGCCGCGACGATTGAGAGCCCTGCGCTGGCGCCTGACGTTATGGCGATGTCCTCGGCGTTTGCGCCGATCAGATATGCGAGGTTCTTTCGAATGCGGTCGGGAACGTCGAAGTAAAGATTGTCCGTAATCCTGTAGGGCAGCTTTTTCATCTCAATGGCTGATTGGGCCGCTCGCGCTGAGACAAGCGGAAGCGGACCCTGGTTGGCAACGTTCAGGTAGGCAATGCCTTCAAAGTCGGCAAATTCGCGACGGTAGTCGGCCAATTGACTAATCCTCCTTGTAATCAAAGCCCTTCTTCGCAGCACGCGGCTCGATGCGCTAGAAATGACCCCGCAGCTCACGAAAGCCGCAGAGGACCACCAGCTTTGCGTTCCCCGCCTCGATCTCTGTTTTTTCCAGTTCCCAGGTAGCGGAATGCGGAATGAACACGGCGTTCAGTCCCGTCTGCAGCGCGGGGTTGATATCGCTTCGCGGACTGTTGCCGACCATCCACCCGTTCGACTTGACGATCTTGAATTGCTCGACCATGTGTTCGTAAGTCGAAGCCTGCTTTTCGACGACGATCTCGACAGCGTCGAAATAGGAAAGCAGCCCCGAGCGCTCGACCTTGGCAGCCTGCTCCGCCTGCTCGCCCTTTGTCAGCAGGATCAACCGATGGCGCCGCGAGAGATAGGCGAGGGTTTCAGGAACCCCTTCGATGATATGAGGCGGCGTGTGCTCGAGTTCGTGCGTGATACGTTCGATCTCCTGCATGATTTCGCGGCGCGTGGAATTCCCGGCCAGCTTCATGTACGTGTCTTCCAGCGAACGGCGAAAACTCCTGACTCCATAGCCATGCTGCCGGATGTTGCGGCGCTCGGTTTCGTTCAGGATGTGCCGGATGTACTCGAAGGTGTAGCCGAGGTGCTCGAGTTGGGAAATGAAGTGATCGATCGTCTTCTCGAAGAAAATATTGTTTTCCCACAGCGTGTCGTCGGCATCGATAAGCAAGGTTTGGCGCGCCATGCCAGATTTCTCCGAACAGAAATTTTGCTTGAGCAGCGCCAGCAAGAGAAGGAAATTCTGCCGCCTTCCCCGGGGAATTGAGGGGCCAATATGGTTGAAAAACTTCGGTTATTTAAGCTGAGGCGGGCAGAAATTCGTAGCGTTCGATGCGGGCGGCAACGCCCCGGCGCGTTTCCTGCGGTTCGACGCGAAGAACGCGGGCGTAGCAACGGATGCGGACATCGCCGGCCAGCGTGATCTGATGGGGAAGCGTCAGGACGAACTCGATAGAACTGCCGGCGTCGAGCGCGGCCTCGATCAGGAAATAAAGCCCGCGAAAACTGACGTCGCGCGTCTCGCCATCCTTCTCCGCCACCCCGTTGCTGTTGCTGGAGTACCGGACCTTCACGGGGAGCATCATCGAGAAGCGACGCGCGGCCCGGCGCTCCACACTGTTTTCCATTTGCTCCTCCGTAAGCTGACTGTAACGCAAAGCTATCATTGGATTTGGCCGAGCGCAACGGATTTCCGGTCGGGGCGGGCGAAGCTGGCTGAACAGGCCCATCATCTCCTCTTTGCGCCGCCTTGCATCTTCTCGTAGACTGAACCTCCTGCTGAAATGGCTGACGTTTTCCACCGGACATTCTTCATTCCGGGGCCTGCCGGCCGGCTTGAGGCGATGCTGTGGACCGCCGACAATCCAGCCCCGCAACTCGTGGCCGTGGTGTGCCACCCGCATCCTTTGTTTGGCGGAACGATGCACAACAAGGTGGTCTACCAGGCCGCCAAAGCCCTGCACCGAAGCGGCCTGCCTGTTCTGCGATTCAATTTCCGAGGCGCTGGCCTCAGCGAAGGACAGCACGACGAAGGCCGCGGCGAACAGGACGACATCCGCGCAGCCCTCGGCTATTTGGCGGAACATTTTCCGGCGAAGCCCATCCTGCTTGCAGGATTCAGTTTTGGCGCGTGGGTTGGATTGCGCGTGGGTTGCGAAGATTCTCGAGTGACGAAGCTCATCGGCTTAGGGATCCCGGTTGACAATTCGGATATGAGCTATTTGCGAGAGTGCGTCAAACCTAAGCTGCTACTGCAAGGGGCTCGCGACCAATTCGGCTCGCGCGCAAATGTCGAGGCTTTGTTCGCGGAAATGCCCGCGCCGAAGCGGCTCGTGGTCGTGGACGGGGCCGAGCACTTCTTCGCGGGAAAGCTTGATCAGGTTGTCGCCGCGATCGATTCGTGGCTATCTTCGCCCGATTCGTGAACGGACGAACGCTTCCGTCCGATTGCACGCATCAACTGTGCGGGCCGAACAGTTTCAGGAACTGATCCCGGTGCGCGGGTTCAATGCCGACCAGTGAGAGGTTAGCGTTGACGTGCTCCACGTGACTCATTCCGGCCAGCGCCGTCGAGATGCCGGGAGCGGAGCGCGCGAACTGCAATGCGAGCGCGGCATTGCTTCGCAATCCGAGAACTTCGCCGACGTAAGGCGGAAGTTTCCGGGTCAACTGGCCCTGCAGGAGGGCGGCGCTTGAAATCAGAGTGATTCCGAGCGCGCGCGCCGCCTGAACCATCGCCATAGTCTTTCCCATCACGATTTGATTGGCGCGCGTGAGCGCCTCGGGCATCGCCAGATTGAATGGCAATTGCACGAAACGGAAGTGATGATCCTGGCCCGCCACTTCTCGCGCGATCGAAGTCATCTCCTCAAGCGAGAGATAGCCCGGCGATTCCGGGTCTTCGCGGAACGCATTCCACGTAGCCATGCCGTAGGCGCCAATTTTCCTCTCGGCGACCGCGGATTCGAGCAGGGTGAAAGCTGCGGCAATTCTCTGCCGGAATTCTTCCCGCCCCACTTCCTGCAGTTGCGTCTCGGGATTGTGCAGGTAAAACACGTCCACGCACTCAACGCCCAGGTTCCGGCGACTGCGTTCCAGTTGGTCCGCCAAAAACGCGGGAGAAAGGCAGTGACAGCCCTGGGCGATGTCTTCGACGCGAAAAAGCTGACGGTTCAGGTATTCCCGCGCAAAATAGTCGTCCGGTTCGGCGGGCATTTCCTCATCCGGGGTGAGAAACCCGGCCTTCGTGCACAGAATCAACTCTTCGCGCGAAAAACCATTCGCCAGCAATTGCTTTATTGCCGCGCCGACGGATCGCTCGCTGCGCTGGAAGCGGTAGTTGATCGCGGAATCCGCGAGGTTGATTCCGCCCTGCACAGCCGCGACAAGGCTATCCGTATAGCCGCGGTCCGTAGCAGGGTCCGGATCGCCGAGGTATGTCCCAATTCCAATTGACGGCGCCCAGATTCCGCCGGCGATCTCGCGGAAGTGTCCTGCGGCGGCGCGTCCGGCGAAGCGTTGCGCGTAGCGGTGGGTGCCTTCGCGGCTGGCGTGTCCGGGAACGCGACTATCATTCGAGGAAGTTGACATTGCCATTGGAATTCTCGCTATCGCTAACGGAGTTGCGGAGTATAGCAGCGCCGTCGCGTGTTACGACATCGTGCCGCTGTTCAAAGGCTGAGCCGGTTCGCCGCCCGCGATCCCCTGAGCCAGGATGAGTTGCCGCGCCTCGACGCGAATTTTCGGCAGGTTGCGGCCAAAAACCACCGCTCCGATGATCGCGCCCATCCCGCCAAGGGCTACGGTCCACGGCGCGCTGATGCGCCCGGCCAGCCAACCGGCAAGCAGTGCGCCCAGCGGCATCATGCCCATGAACATCATCGAATAAATCGACATGATGCGGCCCCGCAGCCTTTCGGGCACCATGGATTGGATCAGGGTGTTCGACGATGCCATCTGGACCATGACGAAAAATCCCACCGGCACGAGCAAAATTACCGACGCCGCGTACCAGTGGGAAAACGCAAACAGGATCAAGGACACACCGAAACCGCCGCACGCCACTGCGACCCAACGGCCAAGACCGCGCACACCCGACCGCGCCGCCAGCATCAGCGCCCCAGTCACCGCACCTACTCCTGTCGCGCCCATCAGAACGCCTAGAGTCCGCGCATTGCCGTGGAGGATTCGCGCCGCGAAGATGGGCATCAAGACGGCGTAGGGCGCCGCCACCAGGCTCACAAGCGCGATCAACAGGAGGATCGCCCGAATGGGCGCTGTGTCCCGCGCATAACGAAAACCCTCGGCGATGTGCTCGAGGGGAGAGCCGACGTGCACCTCGCGAACCGTCCGCTCGATTTTCATCGCGATCAGGCCCGCAATCACCGCAATGTAACTGACCGCGTTGATGAGGAAGCACCACCCTTCGCCTTTCCAGGCGACCAGCAAGCCTGCAATCGAAGGCCCCACGACGCGGGCGGCATTGAACATGGACGAGTTCAACGCGATGGCATTCATCAAGTCGTCGCGGCCAACCATCTGCACCAAGAACGCCTGGCGCGTTGGAATATCGACAGCGTTCACTGCGCCCATGCACGCCGCGAGAACAATGACTTCCCAAACGGTGATTTTGCCGGCCAGGGTCAGCGTGGCCAGCGTGAAGGCGATGACCATTGACGCGCTCTGAGTACCGATCACAACTTTGCGCCGGTCCCAGCGGTCGGCGATCATTCCGCCGAGGGGCGCCAGCAGGAACACCGGGATTTGTCCGGCAAACGTGGCCACGCCAAGCAGGAACGGCGAGTGCGTAAGCCGGTAAACCAGCCAGCCCTCGGCGATGTTGTCCATCCATGTGCCGATCAGCGAAATCAGTTGTCCGCTGAAGAACAGCTGGAAATTGCGGTGCCGCAGCGCTCGAATCATCTCCGGGAGCTGAAGGGACCGCGCGCGGGAATTGTTTGGATTGCCTGCTGGCCTCCCGTTCGGCATACGAATTGATTGTACGATGTAAAGTTGCGCCTACGTGGCTTGCGATGAACTTTCCGTGGGGGCCTGAGCGGGCGGCTGCTCGGCTGGAGGCGCGAGGATACGGCCGCAGGCGCGCAAGATGCGGCGATACGGCCAGTCGGTGCCGCGAAACAGGATTTCTCCCTCGCGCGGCTTTGAGTAGAACCATCGCGCGATAAGCGACAAATGGTCCGGCAGTTCTGGCGGAATAGAACGCAATCCGGTCTGCTCGGTCGCGGTTTTAGCAGAGTCGGCAAGAGCGTCCTTCACGGAGCCGCTTTCCTCCGATGGCGACCCTTGCTGAGCCGCCTGAGATTCCATCGGCGGGTCGAGGGCCCCTCGCAAGATCGACTCGACGGATTGTGGATCGCTGGCCAGCTCCGCAAAGCGAAGGAACGCAGGTTCCTTGAGCAGACCGCCGAGTATCGGAAAGACCGCGATTGTTTTTTCGTCCGCTGCTCGTTGTAAAATCACGGCGTACAGGCGGTTGATCGGCCGCGCAATCTCAGGGAGGGCCCGCATTTCGGCGGAGGCTTTCTCGATCCGTTTGTGCAGGGCGGCGGCGCGTTCGAAATCGAGGGCGTCGCTGGCCGTTTCCCGTTCAGTTTCGAGTTGGGCGTTCAACGACGCGCCGGCAGTGGAGAGCGCGTCCACAACACGCGCCACCTCGAAGTCGTACTCGTCCTTCGTGCAGCCCGCAAAACACGGGGCCAGGCACATTTTCATTTCTGAGTAAATGCAGCCCGGAAAACTTGGATCGCGGCGAATCTTGATCTGGCAACGACGAATCCTGAAAAGATCGAGAAAGTCTTCCGCGAACGAATCCGCGACGCGCCGCGAGGCAAACGGTCCGACATAAAATCCTCCGTCGGCCCGGATGCTTCGCGTGACGTAGCACCGCGGGTACTCGTTGCGAAGATTCACTTTCAATACAGCCGGCGGGCGGAGCCGCATCAGCGCGCGATAACGCTGTGGAAAATGCTTGCGGGCCTGTTCGTACAGCGTCAGCACCTGCTCGAATTTCGAACCCGATACGCGGTAGCGGACGCTCGAGGCAACATCGCGAAGGTTGACCCGTTTCGTTGGAGCGTCCGCAACTCGCAGAAGACGCTCCGTCGTCCGGCGAATGTCCGCTGTCCGCGCGAGATACGGCTGCGCTCCCGGAGCCTTCATTTCAATCAGCAGGACGCCGGGACGCGAGGGCAAAGACGCAAAAAAGTCCGACTCTTTAGCGGGATCGAACTCGAGTCCGCAGTCAAGTGGCAGCACTCAGCAAGAATACACGCTGGAAAAGAGAAAATCGAAAATGGAAGGGCCCAGGACTCTTTGCTCAGGAATAGCTCTTCAGCGCCCAGGCCGCGATGACGAGACGCTGAATCTCGCTGGTGCCCTCGTAAATTTCGGTAATGCGCGCGTCTCGGTACGCCCGTTCGACGGGATATTCACAGCTATACCCGTATCCGCCGTGGATCTGCATGGCTTTGTGCGCCACGCGCGTGGCCATTTCGCTCGCGAAAAGTTTGGCCATGGATGCTTCCATGCTGAAACGAGCGCCCGTGTCCTGCTTCCAGGCGGCGCGGCGAGCCAGCAAGCGCGCGGCGTCAATTTCTGTGGCCATGTCCGCCAGCATGAACTGGATCGCCTGGAAATCCGCGATCGGATGGCCGAATGCCTGGCGCTCCTGTGCATAGGAAAGCGCCGCTTCGAAAGCTCCTTGCGCGATTCCCGTGGCTTGCGCCGCAATTCCGATGCGCCCGCCATCGAGCGTCGAGAGCGCCACCCTGTAGCCTTCGCCCTCCTGTCCGATGCGATTCTCGGCCGGAACTTCGCAGTCCACGAAGGACAATTCGGTGCAGGCGGTCGCGTGGATACCCAGCTTCTTTTCCTCCTTCCCCACCGTGAAGCCTGGCGTGTCCTTCTCGACCACAATCGCGGTGATTCCTTTCTCGCCTTTCTCCGGTTGCGTGTTGACGTAGACGATCGCTGCGTCCGCCACTCCTCCGTTCGTGATCCACGCCTTCGTGCCGTTGATCACGTACCGATCGCCCTTGCGGACTGCCTTCGTCGCGAGCGCCGCCGCGTTCGAGCCTGCCTGCGGTTCTGTCAACGCATAGCAGCCGATTTTTTCTCCTCGCGCGAAGGGCGCCAGGAATTTCTGTTTCTGTTCTTGGGTCCCGAAGCGATGAATCGGGTCGCAGTAAAGAGAATTCTGCACCGACAGGATTACGCCCGTAGACGCGCATGCCCGCGAAATCTCTTCGATTGCGATCTCATAGCAGGTGTGATCCATGCCTGCCCCGCCGTGCTCTTCGGGCATAGCGATCCCGGCCAGACCGAGCTCCGCCGCTTTCTTGAACACCTCGCGTGGAAAGCTGCCGGTTTCGTCGAGTTCCTTGGCCAGCGGGCGCACTTCTGCTTCGGCAAACTCCCGCACGGTTCGCTGCAGCAGCTTCTGTTCTTCTGTTAGCTGAAGGTCCATACACCTTGTTGCAGGACTATTGGACTTCTTACGCGTACTTTACAAACAGAAACACCAACATGAAAACCCCTGCCAGACCGAACCACAGTTTCCCAAAGAACAGAACCGCATGACGGTCGACGACGTCCGCTTGAGTCACCTGATACCAAACGAGAGATAATATCCAGGCGCCATCGCCATACCAACATCGATAACAGCGAACACGAGGGTCTGCTGCATTATCCGTTTGGGCTACGCGAGTGCCGCGCGCAACTTCGCGTAAGTGGTGGCCAGGTCCTCCGGTTCGACGCGCGTCTCTCCCGTCACCGTCATAAAATTCGAGTCGCCGCACCACCGCGGCAGCACGTGCAAGTGGATATGCCCCAGAACGCCTGCACCCGCCGCTCGGCCCAGGTTCATGCCGAGATTGTATCCTTCCGGATGGTAGCTTTTCTCCATGGCCACCTTGGCGCGCTGCGCCAGTTGCATCATTTCCCCCAGCGTATCCGCTTCCGCCGCGGCGAAATCGCTGACGTGCGCGTAGGGAACCACCATCACGTGCCCGCTCGTATAGGGATAACGATTCAGAATGATATAGCTTCTCTTGCCGCGCAGGACGACCAGCATTTTTTCGTCGTCGTTCGCGGCAATTGCATCGCAGAAGATACACCCGGCGCTTTTGGAGGCTTCAGCGATGTACCTGTATCGCCACGGCGTCCACAGGTAATCCATCCGCTCAGCTCTGCGCGCCGGAGTCGTGGCCCGCAGCTGGCTGCTCGGAACGGGGATTGTTGACGTAATCCTTCAGTTCCTTGCTGGGCTTGAAGTAGGGAATCTTCTTCGCGGGCACCTCGACTTTGGCCCCTGTCTTGGGGTTGCGTCCGGTGCGTCCGCGTCGCTGACGTGTGCGAAAGCTGCCGAATCCGCGAATCTCAATTTTGTCGTCGGACTGCAGCGCGCTGATGATGCTGTCGAAAATCGTCTCGACCGCCGCTTCCGACTCCTTGCGCGGCAGTTCCGTCACGCGAGCCACTTCCTCGACGAGATCCGCCTTCGTTGTTGTGTGATCTTTTTGCTCGCGCTCTCCGGGACCCTCTGCCATGGGACGAGAGCCTCCTCTCAGGATGTGCTTCTACGCGGCCGCAAGCGGCTTGGACATGTGCCGCTGGTTTTTCCATATCACTAATTCGGCGAAAGGTAAACGAATTTCGCGCTGTGACAGGTTCCCCCGCCTGAATCTTGCGGCGCCGGAAACCGCTACGAAAACTGCCTTTTGGCGAGAATCGCGTCCCCGATGGTAGCCGTCGGCGACGATTTCGACGATCGGAACGACTCGAGGTCTTGCCGTTCCGCCTGCTTTTGAGCGGCCCGGTAACTCAAGCTTATCTTATGCTGCTCGGGCTCGACTCGAATGATCTTGAAGTCGTATTCCTGGCCTGCCGTCACCACGGAAGCGACCCGCGCCGCGCGCGGACCCTTCTCCTTCTCGCGCTCGCCTTTCGGCCGCCGTTCCTGAATTTCGGAAATGTGGCACAGCCCTTCGATCCCTTCGGCCAGCGTAACGAATGCCCCGAAATCCGTTACACGCGAAACCGTCCCTTTCACCACGTCTCCGACCTTGCGCTCGGCGAACCAGTTCGCCCAAATGTCGTTCACCTGCTTGATCCCGAGCGACAACCGGCGGTTCTGGGAATCCACTTTCAACACTCTCGCCTCGACCGTCTCGCCCTTCTTGAACTTCTCGCTCGGGTGCTTGATCCGCTCCGTCCAGCTCACATCGCTGATGTGAATTAGCCCTTCCAGCCCTTCCTCGATTTCCACGAAGGCCCCGAAATCCGCCAGATTCCGGATGCGCCCTTTCACCATCGTTCCAACCGGATATTTCTCGGCCGCCGCTTCCCACGGATCCGGCAGCGTCTGCTTCAGACCGAGCGATATCCGCCGCTGATCCGTCTTCACTTCCAGCACCACCACTTCCACTTCGTCTCCGACCTTCACCACCTTCGACGGGTGCTTAACCCGCTTCGACCAGCTCATCTCGCTGACGTGAACCAGCCCTTCAACGCCCGGCTCGATCTGCACGAACGCGCCATAATCCGTCACGCCCACCACCTTGCCCTTCACGTGCGCGCCCGCCGGGAAGCGCTCCGGCACCGTGCTCCACGGATCCGTCAGCAACTGTTTCCGGCCCAGCGAAATCCGCTGCTTCTCCTTGTCGAATTTCAGCACTTGCACTTCGATTTCGTCGCCGGGTTTCACGATGGACGATGGATGCGGAACCCGTCCCCACACCAGATCGCTCACGTGCAGCAGCCCGTCCATGCCCCCCAGATCGACGAAAACGCCGTAATCCGTGATGTTCTTCACCTTCCCGGTGACAACCGCGCCCTCGCTCAGCGTTGACGCCAGAGCGTCGCGCTTCGCCTTCAGCTCCTCTTCCAGCAGCGCGCGGTGGCTCACCACCACGTTGCCGCGCTTGCGGTTCAACTTCAGAACCCGAACTTCGATGTCACGGTCCTTCCACGCTTCGAGGTCGTGCACCGGGCGCAGCTCGATCTGCGAAGCCGGCAGAAACGCTCTCACGCCGATATCCACCACCAGCCCGCCCTTGATTCGTTCCGCGACTTTGCCGCGTATGTTTGTGTGTTCGCGATGCGATTTCTCGATGCGTTCCCACACACGCCGCCGGTGGGCGCGCGCGTGGGACAGCAGGACGTACCCGTCGCGCTGTTCGTGCAACCGCTCGACTTCAATCGTCTGCCCTTCGCCGAACTCGATCGGGCTGCCCGAATCCAAAAACTCCTGCGCAGGAACCAGGCCCTCGAACTTCCCGCCAACGTCTACAACGACGCCCGCATCTGTCACCGCCAGCACGCGTCCCTCGAAAATCTCGCCCTCCGCCACCACCGTCTCCGGAGCGGAGAACTGGTCGAGGAGTTGGTCCATCGTTTCGCTCTCGCCCACCGCAGGTTCTAAAGACTCTGCGCCCGATGTTTGCGGCACCGGTTTCATAGCGGTCTCAGCGGATTCGACGTTAGCAGGTCCCGGTCCTCCCGCGCTCGCTGATTCCGCGGCTTCAGCCAGCTCCCGGCGCGGTTCTGACAGTTCCTGCGGAGGACGCACTTCCGTCGGACTCTGTTCGAGTTCTTGGTGCACTGTGGGAAGGCTTTCGGGCGCCCGCGCCACCGCGGCCGCTACTCCGCTCGACATGTTCACTTCCGGGCTTGCAGCCGATTGTCCTGTGAGGGGCTCCGAAGAGGGAACCTGGGTTTCAACGGCAGACGGTTGCGGGTTTTCGTCGTGTTCGGGTGACATTGAGAGCGGCCTCCGTACGGATTCGTGCCCTATATCGAGTATACAACCTCGTGACTCCACCCAACCGGGGGCTAGAGCTTGAAGGGGATGCAACGCCCGCGCTCGACGCTGTATCGCGTTGATGATACGCGTCCGATTTGAACGTTGTCAACAAAACCGTCGCGCGCGGCACGCGCCAAACCCCGGAATCGTGGCCTCTTTTAGTAAATTTCCACAGCCCTCGACTGCCGGTCCGAATCCGGCCACTGGCAGGGAACTGGATTGGGAGGAGTTTGTGCCCGTGTACTTGTTCTTTCGAGCGATTACGACCGGCTGAACCGGCTCTGATTCCGAATTTCCTTGCGGTAATCCGGCGCGACAATCTCGATCGTCCTGCACATCTCGTACAGACGCGAGCGAATCCGGGTGCCGACGCGCTCACTGAGCGTATCTTCGATCGCCGGTGCCCGTGCCGCTCCACCGGGATGCGCCCCATGGCGCGCCGCGTTTGCGGCCGAGTCCGCGTCAAGAAAATTCGACGTAAGGAATGTCACACGCCTGTCGTTATAGCGCGTGTTCAGGATGTGTCCGATGGTTTCGAGAGCCCACGCCGACGGTTTGCTCGATCCTACGTCGTCAAGCACGAGGACTTCGGCTTTTAGGACCGGCTCGAGCACGCTCATTTCAGTCGGTTGGCTTTCGGGATTATAGCTGCCCTGGATTTCTTTCAGCAGTTCTCGATAGTCGTAGAAAAGGCCGGAGTGACCGCGCGCAAAGATCTGCTTCAGCGCTGCAACCGCCAGATGAGTCTTCCCGACGCCGCACGGACCCATCAGCAGCAGGCCCTGCTCGAACCCGGCTTCCGGCGTCGGCGGCATGTACTCGTCCGCGAAGCGCTGCACGACCAGCTTCGCCTGCTTGATGCTGTCATTCCACGTTTTTGCGGCGCCCTGCTCGTAGAGGTCCGTATCGAAACTCTCGAAATCACAGTGCCGGTAGCGTTCTGGAATACGCGCGCGCCCAAAAACCCGTTCGCTGCGGTTTACCACGGTGCATTCGCATGGCACCGCCCACACCATCTTCGATTCACTCGAGCTGCTCCCGCCGGGCTGGTCCGCGGAAACCGCCCGCGCGCCTTCCGTCGTCCGCTCGACCACCTTCCACCCGCTTCCGCCGCATGTTGGACAATCCGATCGCGCCATGGCGCAAGCATAAGCGCTGCGTCAGCTCACCGCAAGCGCACCCCGTTTCTGGAAGCTTCGGTTCTCTGTGGAAGCTTCGCCGCCCGCTCAAGGCTTATCGGCCGGGCCAAATTAGCTAGGGATCCCCGCCCTCGCCAGTTCTCAAAACAAAGACCGAAGCCGGCCTGCTGCACGCAGGCGGCAATGGAGGCCGGAAACCAAAGAACGCCGCTTGTCACGAACCATCACAGATTGAATGAGCTTGTTCTTCGGAATACTACTTCTCGACGCGGATCGCCTGCCGGGGTGTGGCGCGAACGATGGCGTGGCGGGAGATCCGCCGGTTCTCCGCGCCAAGATCCCGGGCCACTTCGTTGCGCACGAATTTGATAAACTCCTCCATCTGTTCCTGCATCTCCGCCATTTTGTCGCGCATGTTCAGGATGATTTCGATTCCCGCCAGGTTCACGCCCAGTTCGCGCGTCAGGTTCAGGATCACTTCCAGCCGCTCGAGGTCCGAGTCGGTGTAAAGGCGGGTATTACCCTGCGAACGCGACGGCTTGAGCAGTCCCACGCGCTCGTAGAGCCGCAGCGTCTGCGGATGCAGCTTGTAGAGCTCCGCCACCGCGCTGATCATGTATCCCGCTCTGGCTTTCTTCTTCCCGCGAGCCATCACTCTGTTCCTCTGACACGCTCGTCCCAAACGTTCACACCACCGCGTTCGCAAAAATCTCCCGCCGTGGGTCCTCGTGCTCGACCTTGCCCAGCTCTCGCAACAACTGGCGCACGCGCTCATCTTCCGGCTTGGGCACCACGACCTGCACCTCGATAATCTGGTCTCCACGCTTTCCCGGATGACCTGCCGACGGCGCGCCTCTTTCGCGTAGGCGCAGTTTCTTCCCGCTATTCGTCCCCGGCGGTATGCGGACCTGCGCACGGCCGTCAATCGTCGGCACTTCCACCTTCGCCCCCAACGACGCCTCCGTAACCGTCACTGGAACCACCGTGTACAAATCGTCCCCGCGCCGATCGAAGAACGGATGCGGCTGCACATTCGTGATGATGTAAAGATCGCCCGGAGGACCGCCGTGCGTCCCCGCGTTTCCACGCCCGGCGACGCGCACTCGCGACCCCGTCTTTGCGCCCGGCGGAATCCGCACCTCCAGGGTATCAACGCGCGCCACGCGGCCTTCCCCCCCGCAGTTCCGGCAAACGGATCGAAGCTTCCCTGTTCCGCCACAGCGCGAGCACGTGATCTGAAACCGCATCTTGCCGCTGACCTGCGTCACCTGCCCGCTCCCGCCGCACGTCGGACACGTTTTTTCGTCTCCAGGTGCAGCACCCGAGCCGTGGCACACCGGACAAACGTCGAGCCGCGTGATCTGCAGCTTCTTCGTTGTGCCGTGCATCGCTTCGGCGAAGGAGATATCAATCTGGAATTCCAGGTCCGTGCCCGGTTCGCGCTCGCTCGTCGCTCGAGCCGCGTTCGCGCCGCGGAAAAACTGGCTGAACAGATCCCGGAAGCTCGTTCCACCCGCGCCTCCCTGTGCTCCTGCCCCGCCGAAGTCGAATCCGCCGAAATCGAAATGAATGTCCTGCGGCCCGCCTCCATAACCGCCTCCCGGCGGAGGCGCTCCAGGTCCCGGCGTATTAAACCCGAACTGGTCGTACATCTGCCGCTTTTTTGTATCGGAGAGTACGTCGTACGCCTCCTGGATTTGCTTGAATTTCTCTTCCGCGGATTTGTCCCCGGGATTCAGATCGGGATGATACTTGCGCGCAAGCTTGCGATACGCCGCGCGGATGTCCTTCGCGGACGCCTTTCGCGAGACTCCCAGCAGTTCGTAATAATCCTGTTTCGTTGTGGTCACCATGAAAAGCTGATAGTTAACGGTTGAAAGTTAAAAGGGCGCAGTTAAAACTGCGAAATTGCCATCCCGAACCCTCCCGCTGCGTTTGTGGGAAACAAGCGGGTCTGCCTGCCGCACGCTGGGATCTTGCTTTCTGTCCCCTTAACTCTCAACTCTCAACTTCTCCCCCCACCGCTCGTTCCATTCCGCCAGTTCACGCGCCTCGCGTTCAGCTTCGTCCTGCTTTAGGCGCTGGGCTTGGGAGCGTCCCGCCATCGCCGCTTCTTTCTGCGTCGCCTTCTCCATCCAGCGGTCCAGCGAAGCGATTCGCTGCTCGACGGCCGCCGGATCGGACTTGAACCGCAGCAGCGTTCCCGTGATCTCCACCGAACGCGGCGTGAAGTCGGCCTGCGGGTTGCGTTCTGCTTCGTAAAAGAGCCGGCGCCAGTCGGCGCTCGGGCTGGCGGAAATGCTTACTTGAACCATGAACACGCCTTCGCGGATCTTTTGGATTGCCTGAGGCGGACCCATGCGCCGAACCCCGTTTAGACTCAATTAGCTCTCCGATCTGCTCGTATCTACCACCGCTTTTCTTTATCGAGGTGCAGCATGCTTGCCCGCTCCTTTGTAGCTGCCGCCGGGATTTTCAGGCCCTTAGGGCGGAGCGGGGGCGTTGCTTGCTGCTCCGCGCCCCTTCGTGCCATTCGTCGGGCTGATCAGTTCGGCTTCTTCGATTCGTCCACGTCCACAAACTCGGCATCGACGACGTCGTTTTGCGCCGGTCCGCCCTGCTGCCCGCCTGCTCCCGCTCCCGGCGCCCCGCTGTCGCCACCGCCTCCCGCTGTGGACCCCGCGGCCGCTTGCTGCGCCTTGTACATCGTTTCCGCGATGCGGTGGGATACCTTCGTCAGGTTGTCAGCGGCTGTCTTCAGCCGATCCGCGCCGCCCTCGTTCAGCGCGAGGCGCGCCTCCTCGATAGCACGCTCGGCCTCCTTCACGTCGCTCTCGGCGAGTTTGTCGCGGTTCTCCTTGATGAGCTTCTCGGTCGCGTACACGAGACTGTCGAGATGGTTGCGAGTTTCCACTTCGGACAGGTGAGCCTTGTCCTCGGCTGCGTGCGCCTCCGCTTCCTTCTGCATGCGCTCGGCTTCTTCCTTTGAAAGGCCGCTAGATGCCGTGATCGTAATTTTTTGTTCCTTGTTTGTGGCCTTGTCTTTCGCCGCCACATTGAGGATGCCGTTCGCGTCTATGTCGAACGTCACCTCCACTTGTGGCATGCCACGCGGCGCCGGTGGAATCCCAACCAGGTGGAAATTGCCGAGCGTGCGGTTGCCGCTTGCGACAGGCCGCTCCCCTTGCAGCACGTGAATTTCGACGGACGTCTGGTTGTCCGCTGCCGTCGAAAACGTTTCCGACTTGCGCGTTGGAATCGTAGTGTTGCGCGGAATCAGGACGGTCATCACGCCGCCGAGCGTTTCGACACCCAGCGAAAGCGGTGTCACGTCGAGCAACAGGATGTCCTTCACTTCGCCGCCGAGCACTCCGCCTTGGATCGCGGCGCCCACAGCGACCACTTCATCCGGATTCACCCCCTTATGCCCCTCGCGCCCGAAGAGTTCCTTAACCAGCGCCTGGATCATGGGCATACGTGTTTGGCCGCCCACCAGGACCACTTCGTTGATCTTCCCCGGATCCACTCCAGCGTCTTTCATGCACAGCTTGCAGGGTTCCTCGGAACGCTTGACGATGTCCTCAACCATGCTCTCAAGTTTCGCCCGAGTCAGTTTCTTGACTAGGTGCTTGGGGCCGGTGGTGTCAGCCGTGATGAACGGCAGGTTGATCTCGGTCTCCAAGGTGGTCGACAGTTCGATTTTGGCCCGCTCGGCGGCGTCACGCAGGCGTTGCAGCGCCATTTCGTTGCCCTTTGCATGCAGGTCGAGGCTTTCGTCCTTCTTGAATTCCTCAATCAGCCAGTCCACGATGCGCTGGTCGATATTGTCGCCGCCAAGATGCGTGTCACCGTTCGTCGCTTTTACCTCGATGACCCCCTCGCCGACTTCCAGAATCGAAATGTCGAACGTGCCCCCGCCGAAGTCGAAGACCGCGATCGTTTCATCCTTCTTCTTATCCAGTCCGTACGCCAGAGCCGCGGCCGTGGGCTCATTGATGATCCGTTTCACGTCCAGCCCTGCGATTTTTCCCGCGTCCTTCGTTGCGTTGCGTTGCGCATCGTTGAAGTAAGCCGGAACGGTAATCACAGCTTCTGTAACCTTCTCGCCGAGGAAGTTCTCGGCCGCTTCCTTGAGTTTCCGAAGAATCATGGCGGAAATTTCCGGCGGGCTGAGCTGCTTGCCCTGCGCCACAACGGCCACATGGTCGCCCTGCGCGACCACTTTGTACGGCACCATTTTCATTTCTTCGGTCACTTCGTCATAGCGCCGTCCCATGAATCGCTTGATTGAGTAGACCGTGTTTCCGGGGTTGGTGATCGCCTGGCGCTTCGCCACCTGCCCCACCAACCGTTCCCCGCTCTTCGTAATTGCCACCACCGATGGCGTCGTCCGCGCCCCCTCCTGGTTTGGAATCACCGCGGGCTCGCCGCCCTGCATGACGGCAACGACCGAGTTCGTCGTGCCGAGATCGATACCGATAATCTTGCTCATTTGAAATCCTCTCGTGTATGACACTGGCCAGGCCGCAACGGATTCGGCGAGCCGAATGCCATTCTATACATTGAGTGCATCATTGTCAAGGTTGAATAATCATGACGTAATATGCTGTAAATACTGTATCTTACGGGAAGTCACGGTTGAAAGTCGGCTTGCGTGCGGTGGGTTCACTACCTTAACTTCAGTTTCCGGCAGGGATTCCGCACGGAGGAAATTACTCGGTACGCCTGGCGCGTAATTCTCGCGTAAGTTCAGCGTCATCAATAAAAGCGCAGAAATTACTAGGTACACTTTTCAGTGTTTGGTGGTTCAAAGTCTGACTGTTACCTGGCGTCGGGCAGGCCCTGACTGGCGTCCAGCGAACCTTGGGTCGAACGATGGCATCCTAATGAGTTCTAGAAAACAGAGCACGCCGGAGTTTTCTCAGATTGGCCATGTTCACGCTACAATGGCGGCCTGCTTTCGGCGGCCGGTGCACAGTCATGCAGGAGGGCACAGTTGAGAACCCACATTCACAGCGGGCCTGAGATGGGACGCAGCGCGGGCACGTTGCGGACGAAGCGAGCATCCATCTGGCCGGTTTTCGCAGCGCTACTGGCGATTGGGGCGGGGACGAACGTCCATGCGAAGCAAGCCAAGGTGAAGCGCGCGGGCATGACGCGGGCCATGGAGACGCTGCCCGCGCCGGTAAAGGCGTACGGCTCGAAAAGCGCGCCCATCCGCATGGACGTTTTTACCGATTACGAGTGCCCGATGTGCAGGAACCTGTACGAGCAGACGCTTCGGCCGATGATCGGGGATTACGTTGCGTCGGGGAAGGTTTACCTTGTTCATCACGACTATCCACTTGCGCTGCCCGAGCATAAATTTTCAGGGCAGGCGGCGCGCTGGGCGACCGTCGCGGCACAGCTCGGCCAGTTTGAAGCGGCGGAAGCCGCGCTCTACGACAATCAGGCCGCCTGGTCGGCGAGCGGCGACATTGCAAAGTACATGGCAGCCTCGATGTCCAGCGCGGATTTCCGGCGTTTGCAAAAGCTGATCGACACTTGCGAGCCGCCAGGTCCGACGGGCAGACCCGGCGCCGTCGACGCGCCGCCACACCCGTGCGAGGCCGATCGCTATATTGAAGAGGATATCCAGACCGGGAACCAGGTGCCGGTGAACGGCACGCCGACCTACGTCATCACGTACAAAGGGCAGCGCTTGCCACCGGGCTCCGGATTCGTCTCCTGGCCGGTGCTGAAGCAGTTTTTCGACAATCTCCTTCGCCAATAGCGGCCCGACGAATGTCAAGCGTATGAAACCGCAATCCAGCATGGGCCGAATACTCCTGGTGACCGGCCGGATTGCGCTTGCGCTGATTTTTATTTATGCGGCGTACGCGAAGATGAAGCCGCAAATGAACAGCGGCTGGTCGGCCGGCTCCGTGCGCGTTTCGCTTTCGATGTTCGCGATGGAGATCGATTCTTTCCAGTTGCTGCCGGCGCGTGGAGTGACCTTAGTCGCGAATACGCTGCCGCCCTTCGAATTCTTCCTGGGGATCTGGCTGCTGAGCGGAATTGCGCTGCGGTATTCGTCGTTGATAACCACTCTTTTGCTTGCCGCATTTTTCGGAGTTTTGATCCACGCCTACGCGCTGGGCCAGGAGATCAGTTGCGGGTGCTTCGGGCCCGGCGAACGTATCGGCCCGCAGAGGCTGCTGATTGAGACCGGCTTTCTCGCGCTGGCGCTGGCGGTGACGATCGGCGCGTTCCGGGTTCATCGCCGAAGCTCCAGGACAGTCCCCGAACCGGCTCCGGTCGAGGGGGCTTGAGAAGTCGCCAGTCAAGAGAGCACGTATCCTCTCAAATTGCACGCGAATCAGCTTCTGCGGGAATTTGTCCGGTAATGCCTATCGATGTGGACGTGGTATGCCCTAAGTGACCACGGTGAGGCATGAAGACTGCCCGGTCTCGGCCTCTTCACTCTCTGGTCGCGGATCCCGCATCGTTTCGTTTCTTTTCGGTTACTTGCTTGGACCTTTTGGCGGTCTGGACGCTGTGCGGAGGCGGCGTCCCCATCCTCCGCTCCCCACTCTTCGGGACCAAGTCTTCGGGAGCCGCAGCTTCAGCACGTGAACGACGGGCTCGGTGCCTCTGGCCTCCGGCTTCGACTCTCCCCAACGTCGTGTCCCAAATCCCTATCCAAGCCGGGGGCCGGGGCAGGGAATCCAAGGTTAGAAGTGGCCGCGAATTACATGCCTGCCATGTCTTGATCCTGGTGGTACACTCGCGTTCTTTTAGCGATCCAGGGCGTGCGCGAGCGCGGATTTCGAGGAGAACACCATGGGCAAACTGAAGTTCGGCGCGAGACTTGCGGTGGTCACTCTCGCGATTGTGTGTTTTTCCCTTGCGCTTTGCGCGCAAACCACACAACGGCAGCGTCAAGCACCGCAGCGGCGGCAGCCGGGCGCGCCTCCAACGCCTGCGGAACTCTTGCGCGGCGGCTACGGTCCGTACCGGTCGAACAATCACCTGATTTTCTATCACCTGGATGTTCGGGTCGATCCGCAGAAGAAGGAGATCAGCGGGACGAATACGATTCGGTTCAAGATGCTGAACGACGGCAACCGCATTCAGCTCGATCTGAATCCTCAGTTGAATATTGAAA
This sequence comes from Candidatus Acidiferrales bacterium, assembly GCA_035277685.1. GTDB lineage: Bacteria > Acidobacteriota > Terriglobia > Acidiferrales > UBA7541 > Palsa-295. The sequence goes on along the minus strand of DATEKA010000074.1, from coordinate 13,719 downwards.
AGATTCTGCTGGGCGCGACGCCGCTGAAATATGAACGTCAGTATGGAGCGGTGTTCATTGATTTCCCGGAGACCCTGCGAGCCGGGCGAACGTATTCGATTGATTTCTACTATTCGGGACGGCCGATCACGGCGGGGCGGTTCGGCGGTTTTACGTTCGGGACCGACCCGAAGGGGAATCCGTGGATCTACACGGCGTGCGAAGGCATCGGCGCATACATCTGGTGGCCGAACAAGGAGCAGTGGCGCGACCGCGTGCAGTCTATGGAGATCAGCGTCGAGATTCCAAACGATCTGGTGGATGTGTCGAACGGGAAATTCATGGGCAAGACCGACCTGGGCAATGGATACACGCGCTGGAACTGGTTTGTTCACTACCCGATCAACAACTATGACGTGTCGCTGAACGTTGGGAAGTATGTGCACTTCGCGGACCGGCTGGGCAGTTTGCCGCTGGATTTCTACGTCCTGCCGCAGGACCTCGACAAGGCGAAGGCGCAATTCTCGCAGGCCAAAGGGATGCTCGAGGCGTTTCAGCACTACTTTGGGGAATATCCGTTCAAGAAGGACGGCTACAAGCTGGTGGAGGTGCCGTATTCGGGAATGGAGCACCAGAGCGCGGTGACGTACGGCAATCATTTCACGAACGGCTATCTGGGGCGCGACTGGACGGGAGTGGGGATCAGTCCGAAGTTCGACTTCATCATCATTCACGAAAGCGCGCACGAGTGGTTTGGGAACAGCATCAACGGGCGAGACGTGTCGGACATGTGGATTCACGAGGCGTGGGCCACGTATCTGGAGGGGCTGTATGTGGAATACAGGTGGGGCAAAGACGCGGCGATTAAGTATCTGAACGGGTACAAGCCGAAGATAAAGAATCAGCGGCCGATCGTGGGCGAGCGCGGAGTTCTCGATTCGCCTCCGGAGGATCAGTACTTTAAAGGAGCGCTGTTCATCAACACATTGCGAAGCGTTGTGAACAATGACCAGCACTGGTTCGCACTGCTGCATGATTTCTATCAGCACTTCAAGTATCACTCGATCATGACGGAGGACGTTCAGGCCTACTTCAATCAGCACACTGGGATGAACCTCACGCCGATCTTCAATCAGTATCTGCGTCACACAGCGATTCCGGCGCTGGAGCTGGAGTTCGACGCGGCGAACTCCAGCGTGGCGTACAGGTGGAAGGCGGATGAGACCGATTTCGCGATGCCAGTGCGTGTTGGCAGCAGCGCCACACCGGAAGATCGCTGGCAGATCATTCATCCCACGACCGAATGGCAGACGATGAAGACTCCGTTGACGAAAGATCAATTCGGGGTGGCGACAGACCTCTACTACGTGGACGTCAGCAAACAATAGGCGCTGCGGACGCGGAGACACAGCGCGAGTTACAATTTGCCGTCTTTTCCTTGCGGAGGGTGTCGTGTCTTATTTGCGGTGGGTTCCTCGGAAGCTTTTCGCAACATTTGCTATCGCACTTGCAGCGGCCGTCGCGACCGGGCAGACGGCGGGTACGAGTGCGCGGCAGCTGACGGTGGAACGGATTTACGGCGGGCCGCCTCTTAGTGGCGCGCTGACACACGGCATCGAATGGGCGCCGGATGGGAAACGGTTTTCGTATTTCGGCGAAAGCGTCGATAGCGGCGGCATGGAGTTGTGGACGATGGATACGGCAACGGGCGCGCGGAAAGTTCTGGTAAATGCGGCGACGCTGAAGGAGGTCACGCAGCCGGAGAAGGCGAAAGCCATCCAGGCGACGGGATTGGGCCGCGCGCAGGCGAAATCCTACATGTGGGCGCCGGACGGGCGATCGTTGTTGTTCGTCGGAAGCGACAGCATGGCAGTTCTCGATTTGGAGACGATGAAACGCAAGGAACTCGTTTCGGGAAGCAAGGAAATCGACGATCCGAAATTTTCCCCGGACAGCAAATGGATCAGTTTTGTGGGCGGAGAGAATTTGTGGGTGGTCAACGTGGATGGCGGCAACGCGAGGCAAATCACCGTCGGCGGAAACGAGGCATTGCTCAAAGGGCAGCTCGATTGGGTGTATCCGGAGGAGCTGGATTGCAGAACAGCGTACTGGTGGTCGCCGGACTCGACGAAGATTGCATATTACGAGATGGACGAAAAGCCGGTGCAGCGCTACCCCATTGTGGATATGAGTTCGCCTGTGGGAGCCGTCGAGTACGAACGGTACCCGCAGGCTGGGCAGGCGAATCCGATCGTGCGGGTGGGAGTAGTGACAGTCGGGGGCAAGGTGGGAGCCAGCGGGGTTCCGCAAACGCGGTGGATGGATGCGGGAAAGGACACGGACGTTTATCTTCCGCGCGTGGACTGGCTGCCGGACGGCAGGCGAGTGGCGATTCAACGATTGAATCGAGCGCAGAACCGGCTCGACCTGCTGTTCTGCGATGCGGCGACGGGCGCTTCGAAGACGATTCTGACGCAAACGGACAAGTATTGGGTGAACATCAGCGACGATTTGTACTTCTTTTCGGACGGGAAGCGGTTTCTATGGTCGAACGAGTCAACAGGTTTCCGGCATTACTACCTCTACGACATTTCGGGGAAGCAGATCGAGCAACTGACCAGGGGTGAATGGGAGATTACGGGGAATGGGGGGTTTGGTCCGGGAGCGGCGAGTCATCCGGTCGTGGACGAACGCAGCGGCAACGTCTACTTCATGTCGAACAAGGACAATGTGACGGGAAGCCAGCTCTATCGGGTGTCGCTGAAGGACAAGAGCGTTACGCAGATCACAAAAGCCGGCGGGACGCACGATGTATTGTTTGCGCCGGAGGCCTTCGATTTTGTGGACACGTTTTCGAATGCGATGACGCCTCCACGGCAGGACCTTGACGGCCCGGACGGAACGCGAGTCGCGACGATCGACGAAAACCAGGTGCCGGAGCTGGCGGAATATCACCTTAGCCCCGTCGAATTCCTGAATGTGACGGCGGGTGATGGAAAGAAGCTCTACGCGATGATGATAAAGCCGCCGGATTTTACGCCCGCGAAGAAATACCCAGTCCTCATTTCCGTATATGGCGGGCCGCAAGCGCAGCAGGCGCGCAACGCATGGGGCGGCGCGACTTTTCTGTGGAACGAAATGATGGCGGAGAAGGGCTACATCATCTTCACACTGGATAATCGCGGGTCGTACAACCGCGGGCACGCGTTCGAGACGCCGATCTACCATCATTTCGGAAGGGTCGAACTGGAAGATCAACTGAAGGGAGTGGAGTATCTGAAATCGCTGCCGTATGTGGACGGCTCGCGAATCGGCATCTGGGGCTGGAGCTACGGTGGCTATATGACGCTGTATTCGATGACGCATGCGCAGGGAGTGTTCAAAGCGGGAGTTTCGGTAGCGCCGGTGAGCGACTGGCGTTTGTATGACACGATTTACACGGAACGGTACATGGGGCGGCCGCAGGATAATCCGGAAGGCTATCGAGAGTCGTCGCCGGTGAACGCCGCGGCGAGTTTGAGCGGGAAGCTGATGATGGTACACGGGACGGGAGACGATAACGTTCACTTCGCGAATACTTCGGAGATGATCAACGAATTGATAGACGCGAACCGTTACCCGGCGAATCTCATGGTTTTTCCGGGGCGCGGGCATCCGATATCGGACCACAACGCTCGCGTGCAGTTATTCGAGCGAATCACGCGATTCCTTGTGGATAATCTGTAAGGCAAGGCGAGCCAGTGCAACTCTGGCGCGAAAGGCGTCGTCGAACTAGTATAGGCTCAGCAAAACGGGCCCCCGGCCGGTCAGCTCCACGACGAGAGGATTCGTGCAGAACGCGCTAAGATCGTTCGGCTGGGAAGTTGCGTCACTTGCGGCTTGCAGTCTTTTTTGCGCGGCCGGCGTGATGGCGAGCGGCGGTCCTTCGAAGGCCGCACAGGAAACGGCGAAAAAGCCGGCGAGCGATTTTCCCTCCATGGCCGCCGATCCGGCGCCGGCGTTGCTCTCGAACGGTTTTCAGCAGCTTTACAGTCTGGAGTTCGAATCGGCGCGCCTCGACTTCGCGCGCTACCAGCAAATGCGTCCGGACGATCCGATGGGAAAGGCTGCCGAGGCGGCGAGCTATCTGTTCCAGGAGTTCAACGCGAAAGGCGTGCTGTCTTCCGAATTTTTTCTGGATGACGACAAGCTGCTGAAGGGATTAAGCGGCGATCCCGAAAACAACGCAAATCCTGAGTTCGTCGAAGCGAACCGGGAAGCCAGAAAGATGGCGAACAAGCAACTGGAGTCGAATCCGGCAGATTCAAATGCGCTGCTGGTGCTGACAATGTCGGATGGTATGGAGTCCGACTACGACCAGCTGATCGAACGAAAGCAGATGCCTGCGCTGTCGCTCACGCGGCAGGCCGAAGACGAAGCGCGCAAGCTGCTTGCACTCGATCCGGACGCGAAAGACGCCTACGTGGCGCTTGGGGCATCGCACTACATCATCGGGTGCCTGCCGGGATACAAGCGGGCGTTCTTGTGGTTCGGAGGGATTCACGGAGACCGTGAGAAGGGGATCAAGGAGATGAAGATCGCCGCTGCAGAAGGCGGTTACCTGAAGCCGTTCGCGAAAATTCTCCTGGCCCTGGCCTACCGGCGTGAACACCAGCCGGATCGCGCGCGCGCGCTGCTTTCGCAGCTCGCCGAGGAATTCCCGACGAATCCCCGTTTTGCGTACGAGCTTTCATTGGTTGATCCGCACCATGGAACAGGAAATTCGAATAAACCGCAGTGCTGCAAGTGATCTAAGCCGACTGCCCCGATCACAAGGATCGAGATGAAAACCTTACTGACGCTCACGATGTAAGCCGCCTGGGCCGTCGGGATGGCTCGGCAGACTCCGACGCGATCTATGGCCGAACCCGTGCAGGACGCGAGCCCCCTGTTTGTGCCGATAAGCCAGAGTGACAGGCCGGAGGGCGCTATCACGGTGACCGGCGATGTCGCTTTCGCTCGACAGGTTTCGCAAGACAGTGTGAGGACGCAGTGGAGAATTCATCTCAAATTGACCAATATCTCAGACGAACCAATCCTTGCGTATCAGATCGCAGTCGAAGCGATGCCCGACGTCGGGCTTGGCGTCACGCACCTCGAAGATAACGATCTTTTCTTTGAGCGCGATGTCTTTGAGCCCGGCACAACGCTAGAGCGCGATATTGGTCCTTCGCCAATCGCTGTAGCGCGAGCCGGCAGCGCCCCCGCTCGGCAAGCGTTCGCCCGGGCCACATTGCGTTTTGTAGAGTTCGCGGATGGAAGGACGGTTGGGCAGAGTAACTGGGGCGCCAGCCTGCGGGCGAAGCGGAACCGTTCAATAGGCCTGCTGAAGTCGTTCCTTGGTGCTTATCAGAGAGCCGGTTACGGCGCGATGAACAGGGCGGTTGTGGGCGCGGATACCGCGCAAAGGCAAGACCCCTCGGACGCACTCCAAGTCATCCACCACGTCAAATATCTATAGGACTCGGCGGGTACTACCGCTACGGTCCGTTATATCCGCACTTGCCTCGCTTCGGCTGAAGAACGCGAGTCGTTCATGTGACTGGATGCGAGCCTCGATCTGAATTCATGGGATAGCTCATCGAAATCTTCGAGCGGACTTGCGTAAACGGGGCTACTTTTGTTTCTACCGCCAGGGTCCACCGCTTAAGGCGGTTCCTCCTTTCTCCCGCGGGCACGGGGATATCGGATTGTCAACCGCCGGGGGCAAGGTCTCCACAGCCGGTTGTGCACCTCACGATTGATTGAATCGGGTTCCGGAACTATGATAGACGCCGCTGCGTTTCAGGAGCCGGTTTCATGACTGCCGTGATGAAAGGCTACCTTCCGTTGTTTCCTTTGCTGTCCTTCCGGAGGAATTCTTCATGAGTGAGAAAAAATCGATTCTGGCTGGCACGGACCGAAATGAGGAACCGGGCGAGCGCGAAAAGAAAAGTAAGCACGGCACGAGCGAGACGCCGGCCGAAGGTGCGGGATTTTCGCGCCGCGATTTCATTAGGGGCACAGGGCTGGCAGGCGTGGCGGTTTCGGCGACCGTGCTGCTTGGCGACGAGGTGGCGAGGGCGGCCGGGCGCACGCAGAGCAACGGGAAATGGCTGGGCCCAGACCCGGTAGAGATCACTCTGCGAATCAATGGGCAGGCGCGAAAGTTGCAGGCCGAGCCGCGCGTGACGCTGCTCGATGCGTTGCGTAACCGGCTGGACTTGACCGGCGCGAAGAAAGTGTGCGATCGGGCGACATGCGGCGCATGTACAGTGATCATTGACGGGAAGGCGCATTACTCCTGCACGACACTGGCGATTGACGCGCAGGGCCACGACATTCTGACCATTGAAGGTGTTGGATCGGAAGACAAGCTGCACCCGGTTTCGCAGGCGTTCGTGGACAACGACGCGCAGCAGTGCGGTTTCTGCACGCCGGGATTCGTGATGGCCTCGAAAGCGTATCTCGATCACGAGCCGAACCCGACCTATGAAGGAGTGCAGAAGGCGCTGGGCGGGAACTTGTGCCGCTGCGGCACTTACATGGGCATCCGGCACGCGACGCTCGAAGCGGCGAAGAAGGGAGGTCGCGCGTAATGGATTACAAATGGCCAGCAGCGGATAAGCGTGAACTGATCGGCAAGAGGATTTCGCGGCTCGACGGACCCTGGAAGGCCTCGGGGAGCATCAAGTATACGTACGACGTGAACCGCCAGAACATGTTGTTCGGACGGATGGTACTGAGCCCGTACGCGCACGCAAAAATCGTGAAGATCGACACCAGCGAAGCCGAAAAGATGCCCGGCGTAAAGGCCGTCCAGATTATCTTCGACGAAGGCAAGGAAGTGCTGTGGGCGGGGCAGGAGATTGTGGCGCTTGCGGCGGAGACCGAGGAGCAGGCGGAGGAAGCCGTTGACAAAGTCCACGTCGAATATCAACAACTTCCCTACAACGTTCTCGACGAGGCGCCGGACAAGCTGAGCGCGGAGTACACGAAGCAACTCACGGAGAGAACCACGGGGAATCCAACAACGGGGTTCCAGGAAGCGGAAGTAACGAGCGAAGGACGCTACGGTGCGTCCCTCATCACGCATTGTTGTCTGGAGTCGCACGGCTCGGCGATGGAGTGGCAGGGCGACTCGCTGAAGTATTGGGCGAGTACCCAATATGTGAGCGGGGTTGGCGGCGAAGTCGGTGAAGCGCTTGGCACGCCCGCGAGCAAAATCGAAGTCATCACTCCGGTGATGGGGGGCGGATTCGGGAGCAAGTTTGCGGCCGATACCTGGGGCGTAGCGTGCGCGCAGTTGGCAAAAAAGACGGGACGACCGGTAAAGATGATGCTGGAGCGCGATCACGAACTGATGGTGGCGGGTGCGCGTCCTTCGATGTACGCGGACGTGAAAGTCGGGGCGAAGAAAGACGGCACGCTGGTGGCCTGGGAGTCGCGTTCATGGGGGACGGGAGGGCCGGCCTCTTCCTCCGGTGCGCCACCCCTTCCTTATATATGGCAGTTCCTGAACAGCAGTGTGAAGCACACAGCCGTGCTGACGAACACGGGGCCGGAGCGAGCCTGGCGTGCGCCGAATCATCCGCAGATGTGCGTCATCACGATGTGCGCGGTCGATGATCTCGCTGCGAAATTGCAAATGGACCCCTACGATTTGTTCATGAAGAACATTGCGATGGCGGGCCGCTCCACGCCTTCCTTTCATCCGCCGAAGATCTATGCCGAAGAACTGGCGAAGGCTGCGGAGCTCTTCGACTGGAAAAAGAAATGGCACCCGCGCGGGCAATCTGGACCCGGACCGGTGAAAACGGGGGTTGGGCTCTCGATTCACACGTGGGGCGGGGCGCCGAATCAGAGCGACTGCTCGGTGACGATTCGCCCGGACGGTTCGGCCGAAATCGCGATGGGCACGCAGGATCTTGGAGTGGGCTGCCGGACGGTATTGGGCATCGTGCTGGCCGAAACGCTGGGACTGCCACTCGAAGCCGTGACGGTGAACATGGGTGACAGCAAGTATCCGCCGGGCGGAGCTTCGGGAGGCTCGACGACGACCGGCGGGGTTGCCTCGTCTACGCGCTACGCCGCGGTGCAGGCGGTGAATCAGCTCTTCGCCAAGGTAGCGCCTTCTCTGGGTGCCCAGGCCGATCAGCTCGAGGCCTTTGAAGGCAAGATTCGTGTGATCGGAGTTCCGTCAAAGAGCATTTCGTGGAAGCAGGCTTGCGCCAAGCTGGGCGCCACCCCGATTACAGCGAATGGCCGGACGTATCGCCCGCTTACTTCGGCCGGAGTTGGCGGCGCTCAGATGGCGGAAGTGAGCGTGGACACGGAGACGGGAGTCGTGCGCGTGCATAAGATCGTGGCCGTGCAGGATTGCGGACTCGTCATTGATATGAAAACGGCGGAGAGCCAGGTGTACGGGGCTTTGATCATGGGCGTCACGTACTCGCTGTACGAAGAAAAAATCATGGATCAGCAAACGGGACGCTGCCTGAACCCGAACATGGAATTCTATAAGCTGGCGGGCATCGGCGATGTGGGCGAGCTGGTGGTACACATGATGACCGGACCCGAGTACGAAGATCGCGGCGTGATCGGGCTCGGGGAACCTCCGGTGATCTCGCCCGGTGCGGCTATTTCGAACGCGGTGGCGAACGCAATCGGCGTTCGCGTGCCGTACATTCCGATAACGCCGCAACGAGTGCTGGCGGCGCTCGGAAAAGGAGGTATGGCATAAATGCAAAACTTTGCCTATGCGGGACCATCCTCTTTGAACGAAGCGATTGGGTTGCTGGATGCAAAATGGGGAAGAACGGCGATTCTCGCCGGAGGCACCGACCTGCTCAGCCTGATGAAAGACGGCGGAGACGATTCGTCGAGGCTCGTCAACATCAAGAAAATTACGGAGCTTGGCCGGATTCATGAAGAGGACGGCCACAGGATCGGCGCACTCGTTACGTTCGGCGAATTGCTGACGCACGGTGGGATCCAAAAGCAATTTCCGTCGTTGGTGCAAGCGGCGGAGGGCGTTTCGAGTCCACAGATCCGAAATATGGGCACGGTGGGCGGCGATCTGCTGCAACGGCCTCGCTGCTGGTATTATCGCGGCGGCTACGGCCTGCTCGCAATGGACAACGGGAAGTCGCTGGTTCCCGGCGGCGACAACCGGTATCACGCGATTTTCGGAAACGGAGGGCCGGCATATTTCGTGAGCCCGTCGTCACTCGCACCGGCGCTGATTACCCTTCAGGCGAAGGTCACGCTGCACGGACCTTCGGGCCCTCGGCAGATTCCGGTCGAGGAATTGTTTATGACGCCGAAAGCCGAAGGGGAAAGGGAACACTCGATCCGGCCGAACGAAATCCTCACGGAAATTTCCATTCCGGCGGATGCGCGTGAATGGCGCAACGCCACCTACGAGGTGCGTGAGAAGGAAGCTCTGGATTGGCCTCTAACCACGGCTTCCGTGGCCCTCAAGATGGAGGGCGGCAAGATCGGGTCGGCGCGGGTTGTGCTGGGCCATGTCGCGCCTATCCCGTGGCGTTCTCGCGCAGCCGAGCAGGAATTGGAAGGCAAGTCTCTGACCGAAGAGACCGCGGCGGCAGCCGGCGAAGCGGCGGTGCGAGGAGCGAAACCTCTCAGCGACAACGGATACAAGGTGCAGCTCGCGCGGGTCGCGGTAAAACGCGCTTTGCTGCGGGCGAAGGAGGGCGCATAAATGACGGAGATACCGAAGGCTTCCGGAGCACCCGGCCTTAACGAACTGATCCGCGCAGGCGAAATCTGCTGCAAGTTGCGATCGAAAAAGATGTTCTATCAGGCGGATGAGGAAGCATCGGAGGTCGCCTACTCGGGGCCGTTCTGGTGCGCGCGAACACAGTCATTGATCGGATTCGACGGGAAGATCGCCGGGCACGAGGAGTGCAGGCCCGGGCGCTCGTGTTGCGAGACAAATTGATGCAGTAGGGCGCGCAGGACGCGGGTCCGGGAACGTCTTTTGAAACTTTCGGAAGCGGGAACCTCGCCCCCAAGCTGCGCATCTTAAGCATTATGGGTTGTTGCCTGTGCCCGCAGCGGGTGCGACAATAGGACAACCAGTCGTGGAGGCCAAAATGCGAACGAAAGCAATCATTCTTGCGGCGGCTGCGTTGATGGCGATGCCGATGATGGCGAACGCGGCTCAAAGTGCTCCGGCGGGAATCTCCGGAGATTATGCAGAATTCCGCAACGCGGACGTGTATACGGGACCGTGCTTTGCAAACTCCGAAATGAATCTGGCGGGAGAGAACGCTGTATTGGCATGGCACGTGCGCAATGGAGCGTGGTCGGGCGTGCCGCTATCGGATTTGAGCGTGGTCGCGGTAGTACACGCCAGCGGCACGCTTGGCGACCCTTATGCAAGCCCGCTGCCGGCGAAGGCGGTGTTCATGGTTGACGCGCGCGCCAATGACGCGCAGCGCGCCGCCCTCGTGAAGTTCGCACAGGCTCAGGCGTCGGGGCTCCTGAACGATGTAGTCGCCGTGCAGTCGCAAGCGATCTCGTTCTCCATCGAACGGCATGGCTACACTGAGGTGCAGGTTGGCAGCCTGGTTAGGCTAGCTACGCGGACTTTGCGATCCACCGACACGGTCTGCCACAACGAAGACGTCTACTATCCACCCCTCGCAGCGCATCTTGAGCATTCGATGCCAGTCGTCGCGGCCGCGAGCAGCTACACGGGCAATCGGCTTGGCGTGACGTGGCAGGACTCCGGACGGCGCAGTTCATTCGTCGGAATGTTCGCCGAATAGGTGTGAATCTTTCTCAGCCAGGTCCCGTGCGTTCGATCTGGCGTTTCGCCGGACCGCCCCGGCAAACCGGTAATTCCCACCGAGATAAGTGTGTGTGTCCGGAGGAAGCATGAAGTTCTCGATTTTCGCCGTGAAACTGCTCTCTGCTCTTGCCGTTGCCGCGGTTTTCGCGACCGCTGCTTCTGCGCAGTACAAACTCAATTCTTCCGCTGCTCCAGCACCGCAGGAACTGCAGGCAGGCGTGAGCGGCGATCTCGCCGCGAATGCGATGCAAGTTACCGGCGCCAGTGGGCCATTTTGCGAGATATGGTTGCGGAAATCTATTCCAGCTGCCGCCAGTCCGGATAAGAGCCTCGGCGTAAATTTCGGTCAGATTCCCCAGGGTGCTTTAGTAGGCGCCATCAAGTTCGACACGCAGGGCGCGGATTATCGGGGCCAGCCGGTCAAGCCTGGGGTTTACACGCTGCGTTTCATGCTGGAACCGGTCAACGGGAATCACCAGGGCGTCTCGCCGTATCGTGATTTTCTGCTTGCGGTTCCCGCGGCGCTCGATACGTCCGACGCGGCAATTTCGACTGACGATCTGCTCAAGCTCAGTCGCAAAGCATCGGGTACCGGTCACCCTTCGGTGTGGAGTCTTGTCCCGGCGGATAGTGCGCCCGCAACTGTGCCGGCGATTGCCCACCAACAGGAAGACACGGATCTCTGGATCGTCTACTTTCAGGCCCCACTTCCGACTCCGGCGAAGATGGGACTGGTTGTCGTGGGCCGCGCCGGCGAGTCCCAATAACCTGCAATTTCAACCTGCCCGATTCGTACGCGCCGACCTTCGAGTCTTTTGTCTGATTTAGCCCTTCCTCAGTTGAGCTGAAGTGTCCGATTCGCAGCCCGTGGAGCAAGTGCGTAGTAGGGAAGCCTAGGCACATCGTATCCCCCTGAGTCGTTCAGGTAATAGTCCAGGAAGACGGGCGGGAGCAAGCAGAGTTGGATGGGAGAGCGAGGGTCGAGGCGCTCGATGATCTGCCGGGGGCTTTGATTTTCTTTGTGGGAGTTGGGACGGACAAGATTGAAATAGAGCTGATAGGTGTGGGCTTTGGCGAGGAAGTCGCCGCGGCTGGAGAAGTCTTCCAGATCGAAGAACTCGTCTTCTTCGAGGCGATGCACGGTTTCGACGTCGCTCTGGTAGGTGTGGGCTGAGGGTGGGATGCGCACGTGCTGGCTGCCACCGAGAGCTTTGGGGAAGTCGCCCTTGAACTCGCCGCCGTTGTCGGTTTGCCAGACCAGATCGCGGAGCGAGACGCCGTAGCGATCCAAGTGCTGCTGGACGCGCGCGGCGAATACGGCGCTGGCCGAAGCGCTGCGTCCTTCGGCGAAGGCCCAGAAGAGCAGGCCGCTGCGCACGTCGCGTGCGGTGTATTGAATCAGGGGAAGTTTCAGACGCTGCGCCTGGGCCCAGTAGCGGGGGATGTCGTCGAGATCTTTGGTGTCGGCGCTGATCTGCTGGAACAAAGCCCAGCGGGCCTTGATGTGCGCCAGGTCCTGTTTGCGCTGGTATTTGCGGCGGCGTTTGCGGATGAGGCCATGTACGCGCCAGATGCGTTCCAGGGCGCCGTGGCTGATGGGCAGATCGAACTCGCGGATGAGGCGGCGCGCGCCGAAGGTGGGCAGCGTCTTGCGGAGCTGGACGAACTGAGCTTCGCGGTTCGCCGGTGTTTGGTGAGGCTGATGGCGGCGAGCGCGAGACTGCTCGGCCAGGCCCGAAGGGCCGTGCTGCTGAAAACGCCGCAGCCACTTACGGACCGTGGGCACGGTGGTGGCAAAGAGGCGCGCGGTGGGTTTGATGCCGCGCTCCTTGGCGCTTTCGACCAGACGCAGGCGATGGTTATAGGTGTTCTGTTTCATTTCACGAATCAGATCGAAGTAACGGGCCGACATGGCCCGCGCATTGTAAAGGCAGTACCGAGGAGCCGGCCGTGGAAAAGCCGCTGCGTGGAAAACCAAACGCCGGTTTCCCACTGCGCTTGGAAATCCCGCACAGCCCGCGGGATTTCCACTTTCCCACCGCCGCGGCGGCGGTCATCTCCCTGCCCCCTTCAACAACAACTCCATCTCCCTCCGCCTCTTTTCACTCAAGCATTTCAATCTCGCTAGGGGGATACGATGTGAGTAGGCTCTTCCAGGAGCAAGTGCGTAGTTGACCAGGAGCGGAGAGCCGTGTCATCATCCAGCGAAAAAATACGCAAGCGAAAAGCGCAAGCCTTACGGTAAGGGGATTTGTTCCTCATTATCGCGATAACATTCCCATCGCGGCGCGATGTGTGGTCATCTAATCCCAGGTGATTGCTTCTTCATGAACTCAAAGCTGCGGGAAATGTGAACGGCGAGACCGGTCCCGTAGTGCGTGTCGCTGCCAGCAACGAAGAAAACAACGTCCGCCCCGATCTCGGTCTTGCGCGACAAGGCGTAGGCTCCTCCGCCGCCAACGTGCCAGTACTTAGCCTTCAGAAGACGTTCGTGCGTGAGGGTGATCTCCGGAGTGGTGAGGTCGGCGGGAAAATGCAACCCCGTGAAGGTGTCCTTCCAGCCGGATATGTCGTTGATCGGTGTTGAAGGAGACAGGAACGCGGTGGTGATTAACGCGTCCAACCTCCAGCGGGTTCGTCGCCTCGACTGGTTCGACCGCGGCCTGAACATTCTGAACTTCGGCCCTCAGGCCTCGGGCCAGACCATCGAGGCCGACATCATCGACTGCTACTTCTTCGATAACGATTTCAACCTGTCCGAAGGCGTCCGCATCGGGAACTTCCAGGGCGCTCGCGGCAGCACCGTGAATGTTCGGATGTCCGGGAACCTCTCGTGGGGGCAGAAGACGGGACGGCTCATCGTCAATAATCGGGCGATCGAATCGACAAGTGAATGTCTTTTC
>DATEKA010000073.1:0-36166 GCA_035277685.1 Candidatus Acidiferrales bacterium | reverse complement strand
CCGCAGCAGACCGTCGTGGTCGGCAGCGTCGAGGAAGCGGAGCAATTGCAGGTACCGGATCCGAATCGGCTCGCATTCCTCACACAGACCACGCTCTCTCTGTACGACACACAAGAGATCGTGATGAAGCTGCGGCAGCGGTTTCCTTCGATTGCCGGGCCGGCGTCGGACGACATATGCTACGCGACGCAGAACCGCCAGGAGGCGGTCGAGGCGCTCGCACGCGAAGTGGAACTGATTCTTGTGGTGGGTTCGGCGAACAGCTCGAACTCAAATCGCCTGGTAGAGGTTGCGAAGCGAGCGGGGGTGGAGGCAAGGCTGATTGAGGACGCGAACGATATTGACGCCTCCTCATTCGAGGCAATCAAGACGGTTGGGCTAACCGCTGGAGCGTCCGCGCCGGAAGTGCTGGTCGAGCAGGTTAGCCAACGTCTCTCGAAGCTCGGATTCACGAACCAGCGCGACCTGGACTTGATTCGCGAAGATGTCCGATTCACGCTACCGCCGGAACTGGCGGCTCATCAGCGACAGGTCGCGGGGTGATCTCGGTCCCGCTAAGGACGGCGGAGAACCTCAAAAGGAGCTCATGAGTGGCGGTCAAGATTGTCCGCCAGGCAAAAAAGATTGTCTTGCTCGGCGCGCCCACCAGTGCCGCAGCCCTCTCCCTCGGGCATGAGGGTGCTCCATCAGCCTTCCGCAGTGCCGGATTGACCGAACAACTGACCTCAATCGGATACGAAGTTACAGATTTTGGCGACGATCCTCAGCAGATTTACAAGCCGGACGAAGAAAGCCCCCGCGCGCGAAATCTTCCCGCGGTTGTGAACGCGCTGGAGGCGCTAAAACCTCGCGTCGAGCAAGCCGTTAAGTCAGCGGCGTTGCCAATCATCCTTGGCGGAGACTGTTCGATTGCGCTGGCGGTTGTTGCCGGAACGCGCCGTTATTTCCGGCGAGTCGGCCTGATCTATATGGATCGTGACGCCGATCTGAACACGCCGGCGACAACGCGGTCAGGTTGCGTGGACGGAATGGCCGTCTCACACCTCACGGGCCGCGGTGCTGCGGAGCTTGTACGGTTCTGGGGCGAGCCGCCTCTGGTTCGGGAGCCGGACCTGGCGCTGTTCGGGATCGATCGTCTGGATCCGAGTGAGGAGGAGGTGCTGCGCAAATCCCCTTTGCGTAGTTTCACGGCCGACGAAATCAAGCGCATCGGCGCTGGCGCGGCCGCAAAACTGGCGCTCGAACGGATTCACGCGAACCGTTCCGAGTTCGTGCTCCACTTCGACGTTGACGTGATCGCGGACTTCCGCGCGACCAATTATCCGGGATCGGGCGGCTTAACGCTGGAAGATGCTCGAGAAGCTCTTCACATATTCGCGCAGCAGAAGAATCTGGCTGCCGTCGAACTTACGGCTTACAACCCGCTGAAGGATCCCGATGGGTCCGGAGCCCGAGTAATCGTCGATTTGATCGCAGGCGCCCTCGAGAAGCGGCTGGAAGCGTTAACGGCCGCTCAAATCGAGCCCAGCGGGGTGGAAGCCCCGCAGTCGGCTATTGAAGAATCTCACTCGGCTCAGGGGCAGATTTCCTCTGTCAAGCCGCCCGAACCGACGCGGGCTTCCACAGAAGTGCGAAGCGGGGAAACCTGGTCGTCGAATTCTCTGGAAGGCGTGAACACTGAGAATGGCGAAAAGCCGGACCACACGGAGGGGAGTCCTCTATCGGTGGCCGGACATCCGGAAGTGGACGAGGTCCCGAAAGTTGCTAAGACGGAGAGTCAGGCTGCTGAGAACGGCTCCCCGTTGCCGGAAGATTCCGACGAAAACACCGCTTGATGTCCGCGCCTCGCAGGAAACATCCTACCGTAATCATCTTCGACGTGGATGGTGTTCTCGTCGACGTCCGCGGATCATTCCAGAAGACGACGCTCGAAACCGTGGAATTCTTTACCGGAAGCAGAGTGACTCGTACTGAGTTGCACAAATGGAAAAACAAGTCCGGGTACAACGATGATTGGAAGCTGTCCACGGCTTGGGTGCGTTCTCTCGGCGGAGACGCCGAGTACGCTGAGGTAAGACGAAAATTCGTAGAGCTGTATTGGGGCCGGAATGGCGATGGAAACGTGAAGAATGAGAAGTGGCTGCTTCCGCCGGCCAGTCTTCGGCACTTTGCCGGGCGCGCTGAGCTGGCCCTGTTCACCGGCAGAACTAAAGACGAGTTGGAGTATACGCTCGCCCGCTGCGAATGCCGCGAATGCTTAAGCCGGATCGTGACAGTTGAAGATGTTACGCTTCCCAAGCCCGATCCCGAGGGTCTCCTGAAAATTCTCGCTGGCCGGGAACCGCACGATGCCCTTTATGTCGGCGACAGCATTGATGACGCGCTGGCGGCGCAATCCGCTCAGGTACCATTCGTTGGAGTGTTGCCGCGCACGGGTCAAGAGCGACCTTGCCGGGCCGTACGCCTGAGGGAACTCGGAGCGTTGACGATCCTCTCTCGTATCAACGAGTTAGAGAATTGGCTCGCGATGGTCTAACCAACCCTCTTATCCACGAGACGGAGGCGGTTCCGCGATAGAACTACTGGCCAGTGGCGAACAGGACACGAGTACCATTGCTCGCCCTAGCCCTGCCCCTCATATTTCTTACCAGCGGCGAGCACTGCGCCGGCTCTATTACATGCAACCACATACCGATAAGCGAGCGACGGCCGCGCGTGCTTTTGTGCGGAGCCTCAATATCCTGCTTAAGTTCGCGCGAATGTATGACTTCGGTCACCCGCGCACGGCGCGGCAATACGAAACTGCATGGGCCGAACTTCGAACGGCGCTTGGCGAAGGGGACGCCGGTGTGTTGCTCTCCGTATCCGCGGACCAGCTTCTCCTCGATGGAACACCACTGGAGTCGGCTGCGGCAGAAAAAAGCTTTGCGCGGATGCTCTCGTCCTCCGGAATCGCGAGCATCTATTTTTCCGCCAACGTGAGTCAGGCGAGCCTGGCCAAGTTCGTTCGCGCGTTTCCGACTGGAACTGGCGTCAAGCCCGCGCAACTTGCCGAGCAGTTGAAGACTGCCCTGCAAGGTGACCAGACCATTCACGTTAACGAGGTTTGCTTCGTTCCTGCCGATTCTGCGGTGGCAAAGACGACCGTTGCCGCACAGCTTGCGGCTCGGACGCTCGGCCTCACCTCGGATGAGCAGGAAGAGATGCTGCAGGATCCTGAAAAGCTCCTAAAGCTGATCGTTGCCGCCGAGGGAATGAGAGCGGCCAGCGGACCAGGTGGACGGGCTGGAGCGACTGAGCGTTCTACCGAACAGACTGAGGATCACGGCTGGAAGCGAGGAACTGGCCAGGCACACGGCTCTGGAGACGGCGACAGTCGCGATTCTAGCGTCGAGGCGCACGGAATCCTGGAAGGCTCAGCGACGGTCATCGCGGGCAGGTCGAGCGCTCGAACGGGCGCAGGTGTGTCCGGATCAAGTCCTCGTAGGAGCCGCAGTTCGAATCAGAGCGATACGACCGGGTGGAACATTATCGGCGGAGCTGGTGGGGAAGCAGGGGGCGGAACCGAGATTGATGCAAATGCAGGCGGGTTCTGGTTCAAGCCGCTCGGAGGCGATTCTTCGCCGAATCAAACAAGCGAAGGAAACGGTAGAGGCTCCTCAGAAAACGCGGTACTCGCAGGGGCCGCTTCTGCGATAGACGGTCTCTATCGCGGAGACCTTGCGCCGGGGGCCGCAACCAAGGACGCCGACGCAGGGGGCGAACTCTCAACTGACGCGGAGTCCGGACCAAGGGCAAATTCCGCCAGGCCGGGTCGTTGGACGAGTGTCAGCACCGCGGTTCGTACTCCTCGTGCGACAAAGAAGGAACGCGGGTCGGTGACACTTGAGACGGGGTTGATGACTCTGCATGAAGAGGAGCTCCAGGGCATACTGCAGGTGCTGGCGCAAATCGCTCGAACCTCAGGAGAGGACAGGATCGACCCTAGCGCATTTCAGTCGCGACTCTCACACTTGCCTCGCCGGGCGAGATTCACGGTTAGTCAGGCGCTTTCGGCCCTGGCAGCCCAAGCCCCTTCTGCAATGACTGACAAGCCCACGCTTTTGAAACTTGCCGAGCACATCGCCGTTCGCTTTGCCCTTGAGAACTACGAGCGCGGCGACCTCAAAGTCGATGCCGTGAAGCAGATGCTCGACGAAATGAACCAGGAGTTGAGCGCGCTTCGCAAAGTTGTCGGGGTTTACGAAGAGAAGATGGCCGAGGCGGGCATCGAAGTCCCTGCGCACACCGATGTTCTTGCGGAGGAGTTCTGGGCCCAAGTTCCCGAAGAGAAAAAGCGAGCGGTGCTCGATTCCAATGACGCCTGGTGCATCCCCCCCAGACGCATTCAGGAGTTCGTGGGGCAGGCACGGGTTAACGGGGACTCGGAAACTGCAGACCGAATTCTCAGCCGGTACGCCGACTGTCTGAGGAACGGTTCGATCGAGATCCGGCGTCAATCAGCCCTCGGAATGGCTGAACTGGCGCCTGCCTATTCCGCGGCGCCAGACCGTCTGCTCACAGAGACAATCCGGCGAGTGGGTGTGCAGCTGGCGGAGGAAACGGATTCCGAGCTGCAGAGTCTGATGAGTGCGGCCTTCGTTCGCCTCTCTCAAGAGGCGATGAGGAAACGATCTTATGCCGGTCTCCAAAGGTCGATTGAACTGATCGGCTATGTCGAGGGCGAGCGTCCAGGCACCGCGAAAAACCTGCTACCGAGGATCGGAATCGAAGACCACCTCCCCGAGTTCATCGACGAGTCTCTGCGTTCGAACGGAATTCCGGCGGGGTTGCGGGACTTACTGCGGCGGATTCCTGCAGCGGCATCCGAACAAATCGCGTCGCGTTTTTCTCGCGCAGGGTTGCGCGAAGATTGCGACTTGCTCGTTTCAATGCTGGAAGCGCTCGGACCAGAGGCGCTCGACCACTTGCGGCGCGTTCTACGTGAGGGGCCGGCGAATGAAGCGGTAGATACGATCGGAATTCTCGCGCGACTCGATCCCGATCTCTTGGCGCAGGCGCTGCCGGTGCGAATGAGGGACTGGAAGCGCATGGCTCATGATCGCATCGTCCGGCAAATCGCTGCGAGTGGTTCTCCTGAGCGCGGTCGCCTCCTCCTGGATTTGCTCGATCAACTG
The DNA here is from genome assembly GCA_035277685.1 of Candidatus Acidiferrales bacterium. GTDB lineage: Bacteria > Acidobacteriota > Terriglobia > Acidiferrales > UBA7541 > Palsa-295. The sequence continues at coordinate 30,989 of DATEKA010000073.1, read as the reverse complement.
GATCGTCTGATTCAACCGCTGGCTATTGATGAAATCGGGATGAGCGGCGAACAATCCGCCAACACGAAACTCCTGCGGATCGCCGAACAAGACGTTCCCAAGGGGCAATCGGGCTACCTTAGGTTGAAGGCGATCGAAGCCTTGGGCCGGCTGCGTACGGTTGCAGCCGAGGCGGCGTTGAGAAAGATTGCCGAAGCGAGGAAGGCGTTCCGTTGGGCGCATCCTTCGGAACTGCGGCTGGTTGCCGCTCAATCGATGGAGAAAATCGATCCCGACTGGGTGCGCAACTTCGTCCCACGCAGCGGTTTGAGCGCCGCGGAATTTTCAATAGAGCCGCTGGATCCCGATCCAAATTCCTCAGCTATCCGTCAGCGCCGTTACGCACGGCTGCGGCTCGAATATCCCGTGCCGGCCAGCACCACAGGCCTCAAGGAAAACTGCCAGGTGGAAATTCCCGAGCTTACTCTCGGTGGCGGCGTTGCTCTCTCGGAGCAGAGTATGCATCCGGGCAGCGTTGTGGGGCTTCGCATGAATGCGGGGCAGAAGAACATCAAAGCCCAGACAATCGTTCGCGACGCGAATACTCAGGCGCGAGCCTTCGAGGTGGTGGACATCGACCTCGAAGAACGCGCGAAGTTGCGGAAGGTTCTAGTGCAGCTCGGCAACATGACAAAACAGACCAGCGCCAAAGATCGAAACCGCCACGGCGCACGGACCATTCTCTCGAACCCAACTTAATTGTTGTTCCAATGCACCTCCACCGGACTTAACCCGCAGACCGCTTAGACTTCAAGTTTGTCCGCGCGCCGACTTGCTTCTTATCTGCAGAGAAGCAGTTTGGTCGAGGCTGAAACAACCCAGCCAGACGGCCAAGACGACCAATGTGATCGCTGTGAGCACACCTATGGGAAGAACCAGCATCGGGCGATATCGCAGGGCCAGTACGCCCAGAACGGCGAACAGAAAGGTGAGCGCGTAAGTGGCGAGCGCGACTTGCCGTGCAGACAATCCTCTCTCCCGCGCTAAGTCGTACATGTGCAAACGGTCTCCTCGGAGGGGGGATTGGGCCTTGCGCAACCGGCGAATGAGTGCGAAGACGCCATCCACGAGGGGAAGGGCGGCAACCAGCAAAGGGAAAACGATAACGGCCGGGCTCGCGTCATTCGAGCGGTAGAAATCAAGAGTGAGCACCGCCAGCGCTAACCCAAGCGACGTGCTGCCTGAGTCTCCCAGGTAGATGTCGGCCGGAGGCAGGTTGAAAACCAAAAAGCCGGCGCAAGATCCGGCGAGCGCGCAGGCAAATGCTCCGAGGGAGCCGCCGCAAGAGGCGGGCCTCAGAAAAAAAGCGAGCGCGGCGATTGCCGCAACCCCTGCGGCGAGGCCGTCGGCGCCGTCGAACATATTCCAGGCGTTCACGAACAGAACGACAATCGAGACTGTTTCAGCCAGGCCTAGAATCCGGTCGTGCGCCGGAATCCCAAATCCACTGTACCAGAGTAACAAGCCAGAGAATGCCTGGGCTGCCAGGCGCGGCAACGGTGGGAGCCCGCGTAGGTCGTCAATTAGCCCCACGAGCCACAGAAGCGCGAAAGCTTCAAGGACGGGCCAGTGCTCGAGCGCCGCGGTTCTACCGACAAAAACTCCGGCTACTACTGCGGCCGCGATTGCAATTCCGCCAAGCCGTGGTACGGGATGCGTGTGAATTTTCAGTGGACCCGGATGGTCGAGGAGGTCGAAGCGCTTGCATCCGACGCTGACGAGGGGAACGAGAATGAGGCTCACGGCCAGAGCGCTTGTACCTGCCAAGGCATCATTCGCGTTCACGACAACACCGAATGAAGAAGTCGGACGACGTGTCGCATCCGAACTCGCCAGGCTTTTCGCGCGAGTCCTCGTACTCCCCCCTGCTCAACTGCGCGCCGAGCATCGCGCACGTAAAGCCGGAGAAGCCCGGGCGAAATCTCCTGGTAAAAGCGCTCAGCGCAAGAGCCGTCATCGATGTGCGCGGACAGGCGGCGGAATCTGTCGAGTATGATCGACGCGTTCGTGGTCGAAGGCACTGCACCGAAGCCGTTCTCCTCGAGAAGCACAACCCTGACCTCGATTCGGGCAAGATGGCCCTCCTGATCAAGACTCGCGACAGCGATGAGACCTTCGCGCTCGACTGCCGATGCCGCGAAGCCGGAAACGATGGTGCCCAAGCCGTAAAAGCAAAACGCGGGCTGCTCGTCGCAGCGCGAAATCATCTTCGCGCCGCTGATCCGGTGCGAGTGCGACGCAGCGACGATGTCGAAGCCCGCATGTGCGAGACTATCTATCGCTTCCATATCCTCAGGGGCAGGATGGCTCGCGCGTAAACAACCAGCGTGCAGCAGGGCGACGCAGCAACTCGCGTTCTGTTCCTTCATGGCTCGGAGCGCCTTGCGGGCGTGTCGCAACGTCGCCGGTTCAACTCCCGCGAGATTGCGCTTCGATGGATTTGTAGTGGCGCGGGCCGCAGCCCAGAACCCGACACGAATCCGGCCGGGACCTTGCCAGACGAAAATCTCGGGCGCGTCTGCAAGCGTGCAACCGGCGCCGAGGGGCGTACATCCATGGTCCGCGATCGCGCGCCGTGTGCGTTCGACGCCTTCGGCCCCGAAGTCATACGAATGGTTGTTCGCAATGCCAACGATATTTGCCCGGATCCCGGTGAGGTAATCGAGGCACTCCGACGGAGCGGACACGATGTCGCCGAGTCCATTGAGGGGACGTGCCTCCAACCCGGCACAATCAAGAGGGCATTCGCAATTGACCACAGAGATTGCGGTGTCGTTCAAGCAGAGCTCAAGGTCCTTCGCCTTTTGGGGCCAATGAGCCGGTGTGGTCATCGGACGTTGCTCCGCAGCAACCTTCCAAGCAGGCAGGAAGTCGCCGATCACCGCCACACGGGCCACAGTTGGTAAGCTCCCAGGCGCATTCCAGAGAGTCAGCCACCCTGTTTCTGGGGACCGACTCATGCGGCTGCCCCTGAAACAACCCAGTTCCAGACGCGTCGCCTTATCGGGTGAATCCACATCGGCACGATGATGGTGAGTAGAACGGCTGCCAGACCGAGCACTACGTGGGCAGAAAGGAGTGAATTTGCCGGCCCGGCACCGAAAAATGGAAAAAAGATGAGCACGGCCGCGGCACTCGAGATAAGGATTCCTGCGCTCGCCGGCGGAATGAGGGAACGCAATGAGACCCGGTTTTCAAGGTGATATGCGATGGTGATGACGGCATAGCCGCCGGCCAGGGAGGCCACGGATGCAACGACCACAGCCGCTCCACCATACAGTTTTCCGCACACGAATCCTGCTCCCGCATTGAAAACGGCAGTAAGCAGGCATCCAATTGACACCCAGCGCAGCGCGCCCGTCCCGAGGTCCACAACGTAAGCTGGGTTGCTCAGCACGTTGACGAGCCACGCTACCGCCAGCAGTGCGACGAATCCGACGAACATCGGTTCGTAACTGCCCAGCCACACCACGGAAACGATTGGACTCACGATGAACAGAAACGCAAACGCGGGAACGGCGAGAAAGAAGATGAGGCGATACGACTTGTCATACACGTCGGCAATCGCTGCCGGGGCTCGTTCCTGCAGGCTTGAAACGGTTGGCACGAGGACTTGATTGGCTTGTGCGATTAATTCTCGCCAAGTGACGACCCATCGCGCTGCCATATCGTACAAGCCGGTCATTCCGGGCCCGCCGAACTTTGTCAGAAGCGCCTTTGTGACGGGCTCCCGGACAGCCTGGGTGGCAGTGATCAACTGGAAGTGAGCTCCATACCGGGCCATTTCGCGAAATAACTCCTGATTCCACGCCCGAGGAATGATGGGCAGGCGGGTTATGCGATGATTCAAGAAAATCCAGAGCGCAACAAAACAAACAATCGCCTGCGCAACCTGCGCGTAACCTAGTCCCAGGAGGCCATAAGTTGGAACCCACGCGAATGCTAGAAGCAGGTACAGCAGCGCGCCCCCGACCTCAACGTAGTTGCACTCGGTAATCAGTTCGTGCCCGGCGAGTCCGGCTTGTAGAACGCACCCAGTCGCGTTTACCCAGAGCGATGCGACCGCGTACGGCAGAACGGCGTGCCCCGCTGCCAAATCTGCGGACGGCAAAATGACTGCAAGTGCCCACTTCGCAGCGGGATAAAGCAGAATCAGAACGGTCGCCGTCCCTGCCGCGAGAGCGATTTCGGCTGTCTGCACGAGCGCCGAGACGTCGGTAGCAGCTTCCCTGGCCGCATACTTAGCCACGAATTTCACGATGCTCGTCGAAAACCCTTGATTCGCCAGCGTCACGACCGACGTAGTGGCCAGGACCAAAGACCAAATTCCGAGGCCATCGAGTCCGATCGAACGAACCAGAAATCGATAGAGAAAGAACAGAATCACGGCATTGCAGGCGATCTGAAAGCTGGTTGTAAGCGCGTTGAGTAGAATCCGGCGGCGCTTCATTTGTTCAACCTGCCGGGACTTGTTTGCGCCGCGAGCCGGGCTTCTCCGCGCCAACTCGCTCGGGCTTCCACACTCCCGATGCGCCGCCCCTAAGGCATTTGAGCGTTCCTACAATCGCCGCGCAGTTTACGAGACAGAAGGACGCCGGCAGCGCAAGCAGACGGCCCCTGTGTCCCCGGCGCATAAGCAGTCCGCCGCTTGCCACCGAATAAAACGCAACTTGCAACGACATCGCCACGCGAAAGAAAATGCGGTTCAGCAGGAAGATGTTAGCGGCAAAAAGTGCGAGCAGGAAATACGGCACAAGCCAGCGCAGTAACTTGTGCGACCAAAGCGCCAGGGCGAGCCGAGGATGGCGGGCGGGGTTCAGCAAGCCACGTTTGTGCAGCAGCGCGCGGAAATCCTTGCTGATCACTCGAACCTTGAGCCCAAGCATCGCCTTCGGCGTGCTCTGGGCGAGATCCGTAATGGGGCATGCTCGTCTTTCAAGCACACTTCTCATCCGTGTGCCGGCCACGTGAAGAGGAAGTGCGAAATCGTCGCCGTGATTTGGCTCGAGGGCCTGCCATAGGGAGCGGCGGATCGCGAAGAGCGAACCTGATGCCACAGCCAGCAGTCCCCGATCGCTCTCAAGCGAGCGAAGCCAAGTTTCGTAACGCAGGTAAAGCCCCTCGTTCGCCGTCGTCGATGTCTCGCCGGCATTACGATAGCGCGGCGCGCCTGTCACTAAACCGACGCCCGGATCGCCCAAGCGCTGAACCAAACAGGAAATTGCATCGCGCGGCAGCAGGCAGTCGGCATCTGTAAAAACGAGAACTGAACCGGATGCGGCGGCCACCAACCCGTTCTGGATCGCACTCTTGCCGCGTTGTCGGGGAAACGAGAGCAAACCGACGCCTTGATCGCGAAAGAGGCTGACGATCTCTTCCGTGCGATCCGAAGAACCATCGCTGCCGACGAGAATCTCCATGCGGTGACGCGGATAATCCGACTCGATCAAATTCCTGAGCTTCGTTTCGATCCCGCACTCTTCATTGTGTGCGGCGACGATCACGCTGACTTCCGGACAAAATAGTTCCTTGTTCTTAGGCTTGCCTTCCCGTTTGGCGCACGGGGTGCCAAATACGTTGCACCTCAGCGCGGCCGGATAGCCGAAGTAAACCCACGCGATCACGGCAAAGCAGCTCCAGAAAATCACAGTCAGTGCAGTCTGCATTGTCATGCGGCCGCGGGCGGCGAAATGGTTTGGGCGGATTCGCGGGACGACAAATCACGATACGTCACAAGTTGGATTGATTTGCGCTCGATCACATCGAGCAAATCGCGATCCGTAAGGCAAAGCAACTCCTCTTCGCGTCGCGCATGGATCGCGTCCGCCTCCGAAAAACCGTGTTCGAAGAGTCCAGGATGGCAAGCGAGCTCGAAAGTTCCGGACGTAAGGTGTTCGAATGTCGATTTCCATCGCTGCTGAAGCGTTCCTCGTCTACCCCGGCCTGTCCGAATCGCGATGCGCCATTCCGGGGTGCCGAGTCCACGAAAAATCGTGCTTTGCAAAAGACGCCGATAAATCTGAACAAGCTCGCGGCGAAGGATGCCGCCTTTATACGGGCCTCCCAAACCGCTGCCTTGTGGCCACTCAGCGCAGACGCAGGCACGCGCGCAAGAGATCCCTTCTGCTTCCAGCGCGCGGACGAATGCCCGAGCCGCCGCTGGATAAAGGTGCATGTGGTGATGCGAATCCGCATGCGACGGCCGGAGATTGCGCTCTTTCATCCATTGGATTTGAGCGCGAAATTCGCGTTCAATTTCCACGGAAGCTACGCGATACATCCAGAGCCGGCGCGTCATTTCGCGCGGTGAGTGAAAACGCCCGCCGGAGTCCGTGAGGGTCCCCACTTCGCGTGTGGGTAGGATGGGATGTCCTTGGCAGATGTTGAGGTGAACGCCGAGCCCAAGGTTCGGAAAGTCATGCGAGCGCGAAGCCGCGTACTCCGAGGACGGCATGTTCACCATTAAGGACGCGCTGGTGAGAAAACCATAGCGGTGCGATACGATGATCGCGTCCGTGATTCCGCGGCTCATTCCGAAGTCATCCGCGTTGACGATCAAACGAATCTCATTCATCGCGCCGCACCTTGTTGACGATGAGAGGAATCTTCCCGCCGGGCCCCTCCAGCGGTTCCTGCGCGAGGATGGCAACGGCTTCCATTTGCGGGCCAAGCAGCTCCTGCAGACCGCCGCGAATGCGCATTATTTCCTCCAGTGCGGAGCCGTTGCTCGCCACCGCCCGCACAACCACGCGTTCGCGAAGTTCGTGAATGAACTGGCAAAAGCGCAATGATGTAGATTGTTTCAGAAGCTGGTTTAGAGCGCGTGGCGAGAGTACGCGACCATCCACGCAATGAAGCAAATCGCTCTGGCGCGTGATGGTCGGAACGACCAGAGGAAACGCCCGGCCGCATGCGCAGGTTTCGCCGGCAAGCCATCGACCGCGATCGCCGATCTTGTAACGGATCAAGGGCATCGCGGAGTTGATGAAGCCAGTCCACACGAAATGCCCTTCATCCCCGGGAGCTGCCGGCTCATCGTTCTCATCCAGAATCTCGAGAAACCCATAATCGGGAATCAGGTGCATCCGGCCGCGCTGGCATTCCTGAATGAGGCCACAGAGCTCTGTCATGCCGTAGGAATCGAACACAGGCGCTTCGAAGGCCTTTTCGATTTTTCGGCGAATCGAGTCATACAGCGGCTCGCCACTCGTGAAAACGACACGCATGGCGAACCGCTCGCCACGTGCGAGCGCGAAATCAGCGAGAATTCCCAGAGCTGATGGAAAACCCTCCAGTACGACGTCGCGACGCCCACGCAAGAAAAGCAAATACGACGGCGCCGTCCTCTGTGAGAGGTGAAAGATACTGAGTAGAATCTGCCGCTCGGCAACGTTGTGAACCCAGTACGGCGGCTTTGAGCGTCGAACCGGGACCACCCGGGCGCCCTGTAACGTGAGGCGTGGCGCGCGGGGACTCACGCCAGCCCACTCACGCTGCCGCAGCAGAAAGGCCCAATTCACTCGGGCGATATCCTCCGTATACGCCACCTGTAAATTCCCCCCAGTCGTCCCGGTCGTACCAACGCGGATGATGCGTGACGGCGGAACGGCGCCTGATACGAGTTCCTCTTGGTTTCGCCGTACCGCTTCACGCTCGATCACAGGAAGCCGCCGTAGATCGTCAAGGCTCCGTATCTCGACGGCAGGATATCGGCGGTAGAAGGGCACTGTCTCGCGGGCCAAATCGAGAGTCATTTGCAGAGTCCGCAGTTGGAAGGCGCGCATCTGTGCGGGGTCCCATCGTTCGTGTTCGCGCAAATTGTTCACGATGCGGAGCGTTCCGGCGGAATACCTTTCCCGCGCAAGCAGCCACCCGCGTGTCGAGGCGAGTATGTGGCGCGCGGGAACAGGGAATCGTTCGTAGGTCGCCTGCCACCGATGAAGATTGGCCCGTATGAAGGGTTCGAGCATTGCTCAAGGCCTGCTTTCCAATTGTGGACTCGGTGGATTCAGCAGTGCGGCGAGGAACCGCTCGAGCTTGCGGATTTCACCGCGATTGTTGAATCTCTCGATCACTGCGGCCCGCCCGTTTTGCGCCATGCTTTCGGCCGCATTCGGGTGATCGAGAATCCATTCGATCGAACTGGCTAGACCAACCGAGTCGCCCGGCGAAAACAGAAGGCCGGCGCGAGCGGCCCGAAAATAAGGCCGAATCGGCGGAAGATCACTGGCGATAACCGGCAGACCGCAGGCCCAGTATTCGAATACTTTGACGGGGACATTCAGGACGAACTTTTCGGTAGCACGAAGAGGAGAGACTCCGATTCTCGCTTGACTCAGCGCACCGGCCATTTCGTCGTGGCTGATGCGACCTTTGATTTCGACGCTGCCGGCGAGACCGAGTTCCACGACCCTCCGGCGCAGGGATCCTTCAGCAGCGGGGCTGTCGAAATACCCGATCAACAGCAGCCGCAAAGAACGGGAACGCAATTTCAAGAACTGGACGGCGTCAAGTAAGTCAAAAGTGCCTGCGCGCTCGGAGAGTCCTCCGCGGTAAACGAGATCAAAGAGCTTGTATCCGCCCGAAGGAGGAGGGAAGAAGTCGAGATTCGGGAAATTCGAAAAGACAAGCTTACGGCTTCGCCCGGCGCGGCCCAGACGTCGCAATGTGAATGGGTCAGCCGTCGTGATTCCATCCAGGAACCGCGCAGCCAGTTGTTCGGCAAGCTCGACGAACGACCCGAAAATGCCGCGCAAACCCTGCGGAACCGACCTGCTTGCGCGAGCCACTGACGGAAAATCCTCATAGGCGTCATAAATCACGCGTCTGTTGAATAGAACCTTCAGCGCGAGAGCGAGAGGCAGGAGTTCAGGATCCTGAAAATGATAGAGGTGCGCCTCGGCTTCGAGAAGGTTACGTAGCAAGCCCCAATTGCGGAGTATGCGCGCAAGGTGCGAGCGACGGCGCGGAATCATAATGAAATCAACATTGCCAGGCGGCGCATTCGTCATCGGACTGATGTAGCGCACGCGTATTCCCCTTTGGGATAGGGGCCGGCAGATGCGGTGAAAAGAGCGGCTTTTCAATTGGGTGTGAGCGATCGTGAAGTGACAAAACGTCAGACCAGACAGTGTGCGCGATTCTTCTCGCAAGCTGTGAAGCGTGCCGGCAGCGAGTGTGGTTGTCCCGCTGAACAAGACTGGCGCCTCAGACATGAGCTTCACCTAGGGGTTCGGAAGCAATCCTTCTATTTAGCGGGTAGGTAAGACCGCGGCCGGCTCTCCGTTGGGCGCCGATCACAAAAACAAGGCTCACGAAGAACCAGATCGAACGATCGGAGTTTATATTTCCGGTTGTTACCGCCGCGACCATACCGATGCACAGCAGAGCCGCACCGATCGTTGACAGCCTAAAGAACGGCGAGGTTGGATCCCGCAGTTGACGCAGGCTTTCCCGGACGGCGCCTGCGAAGATCGCTCCTCCAATCAGCGCGGCGGGAATACCCAGTTCACAGCCCAACTCCAGGAAAATATCGTGCGGCCATTTGTACATCCCGGGATTCGGAGAAGAGTAGCGAAACCCACCGATCCCGGCGCCAATAAGAGGATGTTCACGCACGAGTCTCCAACCGTGCTCGAGAAGGTCGGCACGAAAGTCGAGTAATCCACCGAAACTTTGAGCGCCTGTTAAGGAACTAAGATATTCGAATGACGATTCGGGAATCTTAAGGAATGGGACGACAGCAAGCCCGAAAAGACCCAGCCCAACCACGTCGATAATCGAACGCTTGTAGATAAATACGGAGATCGCTATCGCCAGCGTGAAGGCAACGGCCGATCCACGAGATCCTGAACCAATCATGGCAATGAGCGGCACGCTCAGAGCCGCGTAGGCGACCAGTTTCCGCCTCCGTGGCGCTTTAATGATTCCGGCGAACCAAATCATTGTCGCGGTAACGCAGGCAAGACGTCCAAGTCCAATTGTGTTGTCGCTCGGTGTGACAAGCCTGCCGGCGCCGCCAAGACCCGCAAGTGACATCAGGCAAATGGCGTATCCCGCTCCGCCGAAACACCACAGGAATCGCTTCGTCGTCCTGGTCTCGACCAGCACAAAAAACGGAGCGACGATTGCCAGGGCTGTTACCGTCAGAAAAAGGACAAGTTTTTCGAGGCCGGCCGAGAAGACGGGCGTATAAACTAGGCTTATTGCCATGATTGTAGCAAGGGCCACAAACAGAAAGTAGACGGGCGGCATCGAAACGGCCGGTTTCCTGCGGATCAGGCGCAGAAGAATCCCTGCGATGAGAACGACGCTTGCCGCGAGTGTCAGGTCGAACGGGAACAGGGCTGCGATGCGCTCGTTGCCTTTCAAGTCGCCAATCACTAGATACACCGCGAGAGCTAATTCCGGATATAGGAGCAGCAAAAGTAACCCGGTCGCGCCCAGGGCGGCTCTGACCAGATTCGCTGAATTCAGAGCTGTAAAGAGGACGAGGCTGGTTGTGAATACGATCGCCAGAATAGTCGTGTTCGTAAACCACGCGCCCGCGAGACCACTCGACAAACTGGGTATTCTCATTTCAGGCCGTCCTCGGCAGAAAGAGGACATCGTCGACGTGTTTCAGGGTGCGAATATCGGTCGCACTCGTGCCATCCGCTATATCAAATGCGGAGTAGCCGAAGCCCTTCATGTATTCCGCCATATCGGATAGAGAGCTCCCGATAAGGGGATATGCTCGAGGAGCGATCTCGCAGATAATCGGCGGGCGCGAGGAGGCGCGATGAAGATAACGTTCCAGGCCTTTCAGAACGTGAAACTCGTATCCCTCCACATCGATCTTAATCAGCGTGACCTGGTCAATCGCCTTGTTCTCGATGTATGAGTCGAGGCGCACGACCTGCGTCTCATGAGTTCCGGTGATTTCGGAGGCGTTCTTATAGGTTCGTATGAGCGTGTTCTGGCCGGCTTTGCGGGTCAAGTAAATCGTGCGAGTCGCATCGGCCTCGCCCGCGGCGCACGGGTTCGCGAGAATGGCGTGCGATGGGTTTAATTCTGCAAGACGCTTGAGCTGGTAAAAGTATTGAGGGACAGGTTCAAACGCGTGAACTTGTCCACGCGTCCCAACCAGCCCTGCCGCGATTGCCGATAAGTACCCTGTATTTGCGCCGACGTCGAAAAATACGTCTCCGGGCCTCAGCCAACGTTTCATTGCATCAACCACCAGCGGAGCATAAGAGCCGAAGCACATCGATTGGGCCGCGCCCGATCCCGGGGCGCCGACCTCGAACAAAACGCTGTTGATTCTCCTAACTGTTGGAAATGGGGGCACTCTTCTTGGCGTGTTCAGCTTCGCGGTCATTACGCGGCAGAACAGGCGCGGATTGCGCCTCAGGAGAGTCGCTGCACGCAGAGCTGTCGAGCGCAGATGCAAATTGTTCCTCCTCCTAACTGCTCGCCTGCGCAGGCATCGTGAGCTCGGGCTCAGCGATTGTGGCGTGAACGAATACCCTCTGCAGTTCGCTCAGTCGTCGCATATCGGTCCGTCGGATCAGGTTCTCTTTGCCGTCGCGAACGACTCCCGCTTTCCATCCGTGGAGATCGAGCTTGATGGCCGTGCGCGGTTGATTCAGGGGGTCGCCTGGCTGGGTCCACGACGGTCCTTTGTGAATGCCGTTTCCATGAATCACAGCGACACTCCCGCGAACAGTCCGGAGGGTTGCCCATTCGCTTCGTGGATAGATGCGCTCGACTTCCTCGTCGCTGAATCGACCGGAATTGGCGGCTAAACCCAGATCCCGCGAGAGGCGCGGCCGGCACGACCGGACGTCATAGCGGTTCGAACCAGGAACGTAGACCAGCGGCCCGTGCATGTCGTCGACGTCCACCAGGTAAATAAAAATCTGCAAAGAATCTGTTTCGTCGTTGTCTTTGTGGAAATTGCTCGAGTGCAAGGGTTGCTCGTGCGGGAAGTCGCGCACAACCATGACGCGGTAAAGAGGAGGCACATAGGCGAGGAAGTTCGCGGCAATCCGCAGAATAGTGTGGTGAAATGCCACATCAATCGTTTCGGGAAGATTTACTAGAGGGTTGCGAAGCGCGATTACCTTTTCGGTCTTGGCCAGCTCCTCGTACGAAAGACCTCTCAAGCTGCCACGTGCGCCCGTCTGCACGGAATAGGCGCGTGCGTAGTCGATCTCGAGCCGTCGAAACAGGTCATCAGCCTTGGCGTAAATGCGATCCACGAGAGTGCTGGGGAAAAAAGCCGGAATCAACGCGTAACCTCTCTCTCGCAAGCTCTTGACATGCTGTGCTTCGAGCTCGCTCAAAACAAATAGGGAGCTGTTCCGGTGAAACAATCTTCGACTCGCCGCTCCTGCGATCCGGCGCGAATAGAACAGACGCGAACGACAAATCGCGCTGTAAAGCCGCGCTCGCGTGCGGATGGTCCGAAGCAGAAACGACGACGATGGCGCGGCTTCTTGCGTTCCGGGACGCGTCGCCTGACGAAACGAACGTCCGCGTCTCCGCGCGATGTGTGCCGTGGTGTTCATGAGGCGTTTCTCCGGATGGAAATCGGCTTCAACACGATGAACGAAACAAAGAGCCGCCTTCCCAGTGCCGCCGCATATGCCATTTGTAGAACTGATAGAAATCCGGGCAAAGGTGCAGATATGCGCTTCAACAGATTCACCGCCGTATTGCGTCCCATTTGCCGCCACCGGGAGGGAAGAAAGAGCTCGTTCTCGAAAGGTGTCCGCACATGCCGGGCGACTGCAAAGCCGTATTTCTTGCAAATAAAATCGAGCGTCCGCAATCCCAGAAAATGCAGGTCGTCCGGCACGCCCCAGTGCAACTGGTTCCAACGGCTCACATTCGCAGACATTTCGCTGGTTCGGAGGATGAGCTTGCCATCGGCCGCGAGCGCCGCGCGGATCGAAGCGAACATCGCCTTGATCGCCGGCACGTGCGAGAAGACATTAATCATGGTCACCACGTCGAAACGGCGCTCGCTTCGGAATTCTTCAAGTGGCATTTCGAAGATTGGACAGCCCGAGACTCGCCGGGCGAGCTCCGCGGCCTCCGGGTTCAGTTCGATCCCCACGCGGTGAAGATTCCGCTCTCGACCAAGCCGTTCGAGCAAATGGCCGGTCCCGCAGCCGATATCGAGTATCGACTCAGCGCCGGCACACTCCTCTGCGATCATTTGGAAGTGGCGGTCGTAATAGAGTCGTTCGCCCTCGTAGCGCCGCGCGCAGTCGAGGAGGTTGATGTCAGCCCGTTCGTCCAGTGAAACGCGCTGCCGCTGTTGCGCGATTGTCGGGTACGGAGCGATGAAGAATAGTTCGCAGTCCCGGCACATGCGGAGAGAGAGTCCATTCTCACGAAACCTTTTTACTGAGTTCCGTGCCTGACACAATGGACATTGGAGCTCGGAGACTGATTGACTCCGCCCTGGCTGCAAACCACAAACGGGCGTCTCCACACCCTCGGCTTGATCAACGTAGAACAAACGTTTGCTCGCTCTCCTGTGTATGCTTCGGAGTTGATGGAGGCTCCCTGTCAGCCCTCGCGACGCGTCTTCGCGGGTTCGCCGAGCTCTGGATGATTTCCCGTACTACCGCACAGACCTCTTCTGTTTCTTCGCTGCTCATGCTTGGAAAGAAGGGCAGGGCCAGGCAGCTATCCGACGCCGATTCGGTCTCTGGCAGCAAACGCACGGGCGACAACGGAACATCGCGAAAATACGGCTGAAGGTGGATCGCCGGAAAATACGTTTGGCAAGCGATCCCACGTATTCGCAGGCCTTCGATCAATTCCGCTCGTAGCTCCGACGCCGACGACCCCAATAGCCGGATGACGTAGACGAACCAACTCCGCTTTCTGCCGGCTCTTTCGCAGGGAAGCCCGATTTGGGGAATACCGGATAGCATCTGCGTATACCGCGCGGCGACCTGCTCGCGCGCAGTTAGCAGCCCGTTGATTTGCCCGAGTTGCGCCAGCCCCAGTGCGCAGTGCAATTCGCTGAGCCGATAGTTATAGCCAAGCCGTTCGTGCCTCAGCCAAGCTGTGCTCTCGTCGCGCCCTTGATTCCGCAGGCTGCGGCAAACGAGCGCGAGCCGCTCATCGTTCGTGACGATCATTCCGCCTTCCGCCGTCGTCATCTGCTTGTTCGGATAGAACGCGAAAACGCCGAAGTCTCCCGAAGTTCCGGCGGCCCGTCCGGCGTGCCGGGCGCCCAGCGCTTCGCATGCATCCTCGATGACGTGTAGACCGAAGGTCGCCGCAATCTGCGAGATCGCTTCCATGTCACACGGCATACCAAACACGTGGACGGGGAGAATCGCCCTCAAAACTCGTCCGGATGCGCGATTTATAAGCCGGCCTTTCTTCCAGACGTAGTCTCGCGTGATCGCCTCCGAGATCTTGCCCGGATCGATATTGAGCGTCGCAGAATCGATATCGGCGAATGCCGGAACTGCGCCTTCGTAGAGAATGCAATTCGCCGACGCGACGAAGCTGAATGAAGTGGTCAGAACCTCGTCGCCGGGGCCAATTCCGAGCGCTCTTACGCAAAGGTGGAGAGCCGAAGTCCCGCTGTTCACGGCGATCGCATAGCTCGACCCGGCGTACGCCGCAAATCTCTCCTCAAACTCGGCAAGACAAGGCCCGAGACTTAGCTGGCCTGATCGCAGCACTCGCGTGACCATCGCAACCTCTCGGTCGCCGATCTCCGGTTTTGAAAGCGGAATCCTCAAGCGGCCCCCGCTTGTTCAACGGAGTTCGCCGGCGCGGCAGCCACTCGTACGGCGCAAGTGTGCGGCGATGCCCGGCGAAATTCGGGGATAATCTCCTGGATAAACTTCAACAGCCGCTCCTGACGCTCCAGCGCCAGAATCGTTTCGAGATTGCGAACCTTTGCGAGAATTCCGCGAGCTGCCGGATTCTCGTCGCGGATGGCAAGAACCCGGGGGCAATCGGTCGGCATCGCGCGTTCCCATTCCTCCCTTAGTTCCTCATGGAGTTTCTCTCCAGCTTGAAGTCCCGTGAACTCGATCGCAATATCCACGCCGGGCTTCAGCCCGGCAAACAACATCATCGTTCGCGCAAGTTCGAAGATGTTCATTGGCTCGCCCATATCAAAAACGAACGTTTCTCCGCCGGAAGAGAGCGCGGCAGCGCGAAGAATTAGATGGACGGCTTCCGGGATCGTCATGAAGTAGCGCGTTGCCCGTGGATCTGTCACGCGCACGGGCCCGCCGTTTTGGATCTGATCCCAGAACAGGCGCATAACGCTCCCGGTGCTGTCCGCAACATTACCGAAGCGGACGCTACAGAAGCGCCTCCCGCTTTGCCGCGCGACTTCCTGAATGCACAGCTCGGCGAGCTTCTTGGACGCACCCATGTAGTTTTCCGGCCTCACTGCCTTGTCCGTTGAGATGTTGACAAACTGCCTTGTCCCGCATTCCACGGCGGCTTCGGCCACGTTTCGCGTGCTCAGCACGTTGTTCCGCATCCCTTCACGCGCATGGCTTTCGATCAGACCAACGTGCTTGTGTGCCGCAGCATGAAACACGATGTCCGGCTTCTCCCGCTGCATCATCTCGCGAAGAAATTCCCGTTCCAGCAAATCCATCAGCAAAGGCTTCGCACGATCCGGCCCGAGGCGCTCCCGTGCCCCAAGATGGGCATAGAACAGGCTGTTTTCGGAATGATCGAGCAGCAAAAGCTTCCGTGGATTCGCGGCCGCGATCTGACGGCAAAGCTCGGAGCCGATACTTCCGCCCGCTCCGGTTACGAGGACTGATTTCCCTCCCACGACGTTTCGCGTCTCCTCGACATCGATATCGATTCCGTCTCTTTGCAACAGGTCTTCGATGCGGGGGCGCCGGAAGTCTTCGCGGGTGACCTTGCCTCCGGCGAGTTCAGTGATGCACGGTAGTGTTCTTACCGGCACATTCGACTGCCTGCAAGCTTCGAGAATCTCCCGCATCTGTGGTCGGCTGGCACTGGGAATGCAAACGAGGATTTCGGCGAGTTTCTTTTGTGCGACGAGTCTTGCTACATCGCTGATTCCACCCTCGACCGGTATACCGCAGATCGAGCGCCCCCATTTTTGGCGGTCGTCGTCCACAATGGCTACCGGCTGGCAGAGGGATTCGGAGTTGAGGGTCAGTTCTTTCAAAACAGCGACTGCTGCGTCGCCGGCGCCCACGATAAGGACAGGCTTTCCCGCTCCTCGAGCCACGGCTTCCCAGGCCCGCAGAATGCGGCTGCCAAAATGCAGGCCTCCCCAGAAAAGAATCAATAGAGCCGCATCCATGACAAAAACTACCGCCGGAAGCGAAGGTCGGTGGAGAAGAAGAAGCGCGGTAAACCAGAACAGCAAACCGCTCACGGACACGGATTTGAGAATCGCAACCAGGTCCAGAGGATTCGGGTGGCGTAACGACTGGCGATGGAGTTGAAACCACAAAATGCCCGCAAGACGCAGAACAATCAGTATTCCGATCGTCTCGCGAAGGACAGCGGCTGCCCACCAACCGCCTCGGTCTTGCGAAGCGGCAAGGATAGAAACTGTGTAGGTACAAAGGGCGAGCGCAAGATGCGCCAGCAGCGCGAGGCTGCACCTCGCCTTTGGTCCAGCTTCCGTCCATAGCCGGGATGCTGAACCTGCCAAGCGCAGTTCCAGAGTCTCATTCCGAGTGGCCTCGCCAGACGAGAGCGTCCGCATTTAGTAGACCCCGGTCCGTCGTTTTGTATTCGGCAATTACCCATTCGTCCCCATCCCGGTGTGCTCAACCCCACCGTGGAAGAGAGCGAATGACGCTCGCGCAGCCCTGACGCTTCGAATCGGACTCCAAGGAGCATCCAACGGCGATTCTTCTTGGCTAAACCTCCGCCTCGAAACTGGCCACCCGGTCTCTGAGCGGTTTTTCTCCGGGGCCAGTCGCGCACACCGGCCCCGAGAACCACGCACGGGATTCTCTCGTGCTGGCGCCGCCGCTCCGTGCTTCCCGCTCAAATCTTCCGATAAATTGCGTCGGGAATAGGGAAGGTCCGCCTGTTCAAGACCGCCCCAAGCACGGGAATCTGTGCTGTTTCGAAACTCAGTTTTGCATTCCGGGCTGTCTCGCGCCGCGTTGAGTCCGATCCTACGATCAGGACAATTCCATCGGTCATTTGACCGAGGAGGACAGCATCGGGATGGACGTCGACTGCCGGCGTATCCACCAGCAGGAAATCGAATTCTGCGCGCAGTTCAGCAAATCGCATGGCCAGCTTCTGCGCGTTAAGCGATTCACTCGTCGCCTCTTTCATTGAACCTGCGACAACGAGCCAGAGGTTGCTGCCGGAAACTCTTTGTAAGAAGTCCGTTGCCGGACGAGAGCTTCGTATAAGTTCCGCAAAGCCAGGCTCCGCTTGGACCGCGAATTCAGTGTGGAGCGAAGGCATTCTCAGATTCCCATCGATGATGCAGACCCGGCCAATGGATTGGCGCGCGAGCGATTCTCCGGTTCTCGCGCAGACCCAAGTCGATCCCGCACCGTGGTTCGCGCTGCAAAACGCGATCGCGTGCGGGTTTTTTCCGTCTTTGCCGACCAGGAAAATCTGTTGGACGAGCCTGGATACTTCATCCATGCAAGACGAGGCATGTTGCGGATGGGACCAAGGGCCGTGCGTCTGTGTCTCCTGTTCTATTGGCGCTGCAATGTGGCCTGGCGGTGTAAATATCTCGGCGCGTTCGCTCATATGTGTTCTCGTTCCATCCGGTCACTGCCGCAAGGTCTTTGCTGGTATCGCGGCTAAGACCCTCAAATCGAGATACCGCCCCAGTTCGTCCGGCGTTCGAAACATCGGACTCAGGCGATCCGCGGCATATGCTGCGCCGGCGCTCGCTCCCCCTGCCGCAAAGAACCCAAAAGCCAGAATCCATATCCAACTTCGCTCAGGAAACGCGGGGACGGTAGGCGTCTCGGCGACACTGACATTGACGATTCTTTTCTGATCCAGGAGATCGGAAATTCGGGCCTCCTCGCGCTTTTTCGAATACAGGAGATAGTCTTCTTCCGAAGCCTTCACATCGCGAATCAAATCCGCCTCAACCACGCTTTCGCGGTCAATCCGCGAAGCGATCAACTTCGATTCGCGCAGAGCCTGTTGGATCGAGGCGGCTCGCCCCTCAAGAGCGACGCGGTCCGTCTCCGCCTTTGTCATTTCCGTTGCCATCCAGTCTTGGGCTGGGGTCCGGTCGGTTGTTACTTCCTCCACCGGCTTCTGCTGGGCGGCGGCCAACGCCTTCCGCGCGTCCTCAATCTGAGCATTCGCCTCCTGGACCAACGGATAATTGGGTGCATACTTCGTCAGCATTTCGCTTCGCTTCAGCTCGAGCGAGAGAAGTGTGCCGTTGAGTTGCGCAAGAAGCTCCGCGTTGTCCGACTTTCTAAGGACCGTCGTTTGACGTTCGGGAGACGCGCTCTTCAGGGCTTTCAGTTCATACGCTCGGTCTTGCGCAGCTCGAATCGAAGCTCGGTCCTGGTCCAGCTCAGTTTGCAGTTGGCTGATTTGTTCAAGCGCTAGCTGTTTCTGAATTCCGGGGTCAATCAACCCTTTTGAAGTTGCAAAATTTTGAAGCCGCGCCTCATGCGCGGCAAGCTCGGTCCGGTAACGCCCCGCCTCCAGGTCGAAGAAGCGGAACGTGCCAGACGGCCGATGCACCTCCGCGTGTTTCTTCTCATAGAGAGCGGCGAGGGTTCGCAGGACCTGCGCAGCCCGTTCCGGATCGGTCGAAACATAGCTGACGCGGATTAAACTCGTTTTCTTCAGGGGCTCCGCGATGACGGCGCTTTCCAATGCCTTTACTGCCCGCGCGGTCCTCCGCCGGGACGCCTCCTGCGGCCCATGCAGGCCATCCCAATGTGAAACGACTCCCCCCCACAGGCCTTTTTGTCGAGACTCTAGATTGCATGCAATCGCGACTTGCTCCAGCAGATCGCGGCTTTTCAGCAGCTCAACTTCGGAATTCAGATCTTCCTCGGTGACCGAAGGAGTCTGACTCGCCACTACCCGGGTATCCGGGCTCGCGGTAACCACTTCGTCGGCTCGATCGCGATTGACAAGTATCTTCATTTCGGATTCATACCTGGGCGCCGCCAGGATCGCTGCCAGAAGCGCACCGCCGAAGATTCCGGCGAAAACCACAACCGCGAGCCGCCGCTGCCGAAAAAGCGGTGCAACTGCATCTCGAAGCGTTAACATCCCGTCGCCGGAGTTCGTCCCTCGCTGGATTGCAAACTCACCCATTCGTTTCTTCCAGTCCGTTAGCGATACAGTTGGTAGTACGTGCCGACGCCGTATGCCGGGATGAGCCTCTTGATCTTCGAAATCGCATTCTGCGGAACGAAGAGCATGTCCCCGCCGTGTATTTCAGGGTCTTCAGCGAGGTCTCGCCCGCTGAGGATGCGTTTCAGATTCAGATCCTTCACTTCGAACCAGTCGTTATCTACGCGCCGGAACAGCAGCACTTGCGAGTGTTTCGCGTCGTGATTGAATCCGCCGGCAATCGCGATGGCTTGCGTGGCGGTCGTATTGCCGTGCAGGTCGTACTTCCCCGGTCGTTCAACCTGCCCCCCCACGATGAAATAGGGCTCGTTGAACTTCTTCAGTTCGACCTCGACGATTGGGTCGTGGAGTACCTTCGTGTAAGCCGCACGTACCGCCTGCACCGACTGGTCCGTCGTCAGACCCCCCAGACGAATATCCCCGATTGCCATCAGCGTTACGAATCCATCCGGTTGAATGGTCACTGTCTGATCGAATTCCGGCGTTAACGGAAAGTTCAGTGCTACTACGTCGCTCGCGCTGAGGCGATAGCGCGAGCCGCGATGGTCTAGTTGAGGTGCTTCGCTGGCCGCGTTCATTCTCGATTCCACTGCGGACGACCTCGCCGGCTGCTTAGGCGACACCAATCCTTGCCCGTTGGCTATCCCGGCCGCCCAGCCGGCAGCAAGGACGAACCATGCAGCGCACATCAGACGGGTGAATCGAAACATCTTCATCTTCTTGTGAATAGCCTCGCGCTTTCACTTTCGACGACAAACCCGATTTTCTCGGCATCCGGCGCCCGTTCCACTCGTTGCACTGAGCCTTCCCCATCCATCAGCTGCGGCGACTGCTTTCTACCGGTTCTCAAAAAACTCATCGTGATTCGAAGACTGGCGCCGTATGGTGGGCAATCCCTAGAAACTACGTACGCGCCTCGGACGCTCACGTCTCGCGTACGTCCCGCGGCCTCCCTCGTCAGACCCCTCTCAACCCAGGAATAAGTGACCGGAATCTGCAACGCGTACCGAATCACCGTGCGCTGCTCTCTTTCATTTCGCTTCTTCCGCAACTCACACCACGGACTGCTTGTGACCTGCCTTGCAGTGAGCTGGCCTTCCATTTGCGGCTTCACAGCGGCGAAAACTAATCGTTCGTGCTCAATGCCGCAAGGAGAGAAAAGTCCAGGGCGTCGTTGCTAACACATGCGGTAGGAATGGGGATACGCGAAGCAGCAGTTTGACGGATATCGTCTATGGTACAAAGCGCTCCAGCCTGACGTTCTAGAACTATAGAGACAAATGACTCAGTGCCGTTAGAGACGATTGTCTCTAGCGAACCACATCGCGGCACAGGAACTCGCTTGGCTAACCCTCCGGCTGCGTCTTCGCGAAGAAGCAATTGCCTGGTCGCTACGCTCCGTGGACGTTCTATTACCGGAATCTATTAGTCCACAAGGCGGATATAGCGTACTTTTTACTTGTATTCCATGGATGTTACTCGTAGAATCCGCACACCTTCCGGCTCCTAACCGCTATACAGAGAACTGTCAGGGGGAACTATGCCAAGGACCCGGCCTTGGACTAAGTCGGCCGCTTCCGTGAGGGTCTGTATCGCGGAAAATAGCTTCCTCAACTGCCAACTCGTTGAACGCGCGCTTCGCTCCCAGCGAAACCGGCTCGACGTAGTTGGGTCCGCGGTCAGGGGGGCCGAAACTGTGGCCCTCGTGCATGAGAAGCAGCCGGACGTGGCTGTAATCAGCGCTCAATTGCAAGACGGAGTCCTGCAAGGTTACCGCGTTCTCGACGAAATACGTCTTGCGTGCCCGAGAACACGCGCCGTTATGCTCCTGCACTCCCGCGAGAGAGAGCTTGTGCTTGACGCTTTTCGCTGTGGTGCGCGCGGTGTCGTCTTCCGCGATCAACCCCTCGGAGTACTCGGCAAGTGCATCCACGCCGTTTATCAGGGGCAAGTGTGGGCAAACAGCGAGACGATGAGCCACCTCGTCGAGGCCCTCGGGCGGATAAAGCCCGCGCATATTCGGAATGCGCACGGAGGGGAATTGCTGTCGAAACGTGAGGCCGAGGTCGTGCGGCTCGTTGCTGAGGGCCTCAACAACAGGGAAATTTCGCTTAGGCTCGTCTTGAGCGAGCACACCGTGCGGAATTATCTATTTCACATTTTCGATAAACTCGGAATCTCTTCACGCATCGAGCTGGTGTTGTACTGGTGGCAGCAGCAAATGAGCGGCTCGCCCATAACCAGAACGGCGAATACCGCCAGTGCCGCAAGCGCCCGATAGCCGCCCGAGTCGCCATTCGCCGCCTCTTCGTCGCTTCTTCTTTTGACGACGCGCAGATACTCAAGTCAGTGCGCGGTCCAGGTGAACGTACCCGCCGTCAACATGGAGCTCCTGGCCCGTTGTGTGACCCGATCGCGCCGATATCAGGAACACGGCCATCGCCGCGATTTCCTCTGCTTTGGTCATGCGCTTCTCCAGCGGAATCTTCGAGAGGATTGCCGGCAACTTCTCCTCGGGGTTGGGGAACGTCTGTAGCCAGGATTCGTAGAGCGGCGTCATCACCTCGGCGGGAATGACGCAGTTCACGCGCACGCTATAGGGCAGCAGTTCGGCGGCCCACTCCCGCGTAAGCCCCAGAATTCCCCCTTTTGACGCGGCGTAGCCGGACGTTCCCCCCTGCCCTGTTTCGGCCACTTTCGACCCGATATTCACGATCGCTCCCCGCGAGCGCTTCAAGTATGGAAGCGCGTAGTGGGCCATCGAATAGTAGTGCCACAGGTTGCCTTTCACCGAATTCAGAAAGCCCTCCGGGTCGCCACGCTCGAGTCCAACTCCGTCGTTTCGGCCCGCGTTATTCACCAGCGCGTCTATGCGTCCGAAGGTGCGAACCGTTTCATCGACAGCTCTCTTGCAATTCTCGGGTTCAGACAACTCGGTCTCGATAAAATGACTGACGACACGATGGCCGTGAAGTTGCCTCTGCAACTCCTCCGCCGCGTTCGCCCCGAGGCCCACGATCACCGGAATGGCGCCCTCCTGCCCGCAGGCGAACACGATCGCCGCGCCAATTCCCTGCGCCCCGCCTGTAACGATAATCACTTTGTCCTTCAGTTGTAGGTCCACAATTCACCCTCAGTCTCGGTCGGTCCCGCTCACGCCGTAAAATCTGGCCGCGTTCAACCCGAATACCTTTTCGCGATCCCCTGGTTCAAGGTGTCGAGTGTAATCAACGATGAGGCTTTTCACTTGTTGATATGTTCCAGCCAGCAGGCAAACGGGCCAATCGGAGCCGAACATCAGCCGATCTGGCCCAAACGCGTCGAATAGCACGTCAAGATATGGCCTGAAATCATCGAGGGACCACGCGGCCCAATTCGCCTCGGTAATCATCCCGGAAAGTTTGCAGAACACGTTCGGATGAGCCGCAATGGCGCGGATCTGCGCGCTCCAGCAATCGATTTCTTTGCTACGGATGTCGGGTTTAGCGGCATGGTCGATTACAAACGCCTGTTGGGGAAATCGTTCGACGACCTTGCAAGCGGCGGGCAATTGCCTTGCATAGATCAGAATGTCATAGGTGAACCCGAACTCGCGCAAGCAGCCCAGACCCCGGCAAAAGTCCCCTCGCAGCAGGAAGCGATCGTCCGCCTCGTCCTGAACGATATGACGAAAGCCCCGGAGTTTCTTGAACTTGGAAAAAAATAGGAGGCGCTCCGGCAAACTTGAGGCTCGCAGATCAACCCAGCCAACCACTCCGGCAACCTCCGGATGGCGTGCCGCACAATCAAGAAGAAACAGCGTTTCGCCTTCCGACTGGCCTGCCTGCACCGCGATGCTCGCATCTAGGGCATTCGCCGCGAGCTCCGGAATCAGATCCGCAGGCAGAAAATCGCGCTTCAGAACGGACATTTTATCCGTGATCCACGCATCCCTCTGCGGGTCATACCGCCAGAAATGTTGATGCGAATCGATATTCACCGGATGCCGATTCAAGAAGATTCGGGTCGCAAACGCCGCAAGTTCTGCCGCGTCCAGGAATGCCGACAAAAGTATTGCGTCAGCCGTGCAGTGTGAAAAAACCGCCGTCAATCGGATAGTCGGTGCCCGTAATGAATGCGGCTTCGTCCGAGCAAAGGAACAGCGCAAGATCCGCGACTTCCTCCGGTTTGGCCATTCGGCCGATCGGTTGCGCCTGCGACAGTTTCTCGAACATCTCCTCTTCGTGCCCGGGATAATTGCTTCGCAGGTAATCGTCGACGAAAGGCGTATGAACGCGCGCGGGCGAAATACAATTGCATCGAATGTTGTGGCTCAGGTAATCGCGCGCCACGGAATACGTCATCGCGATCACCGCCCCTTTGCTCATCGAATACGCAAAACGGTTCGCCAACCCGGCCGAACCCGCGATTGACGCCATGTTCAGAATCACGCCTCCCGTTGTTTTCATGCCTTCGATGCACGCCAGCATGCAGTTGTAGATCCCCTTGACGTTGATCCGGAATATCCGCTCGAAGTCGTTCTCGCTCGTCTTTTCAAGCGATCCGATGTGTGAAACGCCCGCATTATTCACCAGAATGTGCACTGGCGATTCCCGGAAGAGTCCGTCGAACACCTCTTTTACTTCCCGCTGGTCGGACACGTCGCAGGCGGCCGACTGTGCGTTCCCATGCAATGACGAAATCGCTCGAGCGGTTTCTTCCGCCTTTTCGGCATTCGTGTCCAGGATGCGCACGCGCGCGCCGCTGCTCGCGAACCGCTCCGCTATCGCCCGGCCTATGCCGCTGGCCCCACCCGTCACGACAGCCACCCTGTTGTCCAGCCGAAAGGGAACCGCAGTTTCTCTTGGCCCCGTCAAAGTGAGACTCCTCGTTTCCACGGAATGAAATCGTCCTGAGCGAGCAGTTCCGCTTTTGTCTTGATTTCCCCGTTGGCAACTCGGATCACGAAATCGAGAATTTCTTCTCCCATCTCGCCGATTGTGCGTTCGCCGGCAATCACCGCGCCGGTATCTATATCGATGATGTCGCTCATTCGGCGCGCCAGCTCCGAATTTGTCGAGATTTTCACAACTGGCGCTATCGGATTTCCCGTCGGCGTGCCCAGCCCGGTCGTAAAGAGAACCACATTCGCGCCCGCACCCACCTGGGCGGAGACGCACTCGACGTCGCTGCCTGGCGTGCACTGAAGATTCAGCCCGGGCGTGGTCGAATACTCGGGATAATCCAGAACGGCGGTCACCGGCGATGTTCCGCCTTTCTTCGCTGCGCCGGCGGACTTCATAGCGTCCGTAACCAGCCCGTCGCGAATATTCCCCGGCGAAGGATTCATGTCGAACCCGGAACGCACCGCTTTGGCGCGCGCGGCATAGTCGCGCATCAACTGGATGAATCGGTCGCCGACTTCCTTGCTGACACTGCGGTCAATCAGCTCCTGCTCGACGCCGCAAAGCTCCGGAAATTCGGATAGAATTGCACGCCCGCCCAGCGCGTTGACCACATCCGCCGTGTGCCCGATCGCTGGATTCCCCGAAATCCCCGAAAACCCGTCCGAGCCCCCGCACTTCAGTCCCAGGCAGACTTGCGAAAGCGGAACCGCCTCGCGGCGAAGCTTGTCCGCTTCCACCAACGCCAGAAACGTGTCGCGAACGGCGGTCGATAGCATCGCAAATTCCGACTCCGCGCGTTGTTGCTCCAGGTAAAAAACGGGTTTGGCAAGATTTGCGTCGCGCTTGCCGATTTCTTCGCGCAGAACGTCCGTCTGCGAGTGCTGGCACCCCAGGCTCAGCACCGTCGCGCCCGCGACATTCGGGTGATGAATGTACCCGGCGATCAGGCCGCAGAGATTCCGCGCGTCCTCCCGCGTTCCGCCGCAGCCTTGTTCATGCGTTAGGAATTTGACCCCGTCGACGTGCTTAAATACAGTTGCGCCATTTACGCTGGCGCGGGGCTGCGCCGATTCATAGGCGCCAATCTCTCGCTCGCGCCCTTCGCGGTAGAGCCGCACGAATTCGGCCACCTGCCGCCGATAGATTTGGGGTGCGGCAAACCCAAGTTCTTCCTCGAAAGCCTGCTTCAGTACCGCGATATTGCGGTTCTCGCAGAAAACCAGCGGCACCACCAGCCAGTAGTTGCGCGTTCCCGCTTGCCCGTCCGCACGCCGGTAGCCCAGAAATGTGCGTGAACGCCACTTCGACACGTCGGGAGGGGTCGCGCGCACGTCTCGCAACTTTTCGTGAAACGCCGCGGCCTGATGGTGAACGTTCAGCGGCGTGATCGCTTCACCTCGCCGGATTGGCTTCATCGCCTCCCCGACCAGCACACCGTACATGATCACTTTGTCGCCCGGCCCTAGCTCCGCCGTCGAGAATTTGTGCTTTGCGGGAACGTCTGTGGCAAGTTCGTATACCTCTTCGTTGAACGCCACTTGCTGCCCTCGGCTCAGGTCGGAGAGCGCGATCAGCACATTGTCGCGCGGATCGAGTTTTAGAACTGCGCTCGGCATGCCAGTGTCAGCCCGAAATCGCCAGTGTAGCACCTGCCAGGAGTCACTTCGGGTTGCGGATTAGGATCACCACCAGTCGCCGCGGACCGTGTGCGCCAAGCACGAGAATTTTTTCGATATCGGCTGTGCGGCTCGATCCTGTGATCAGAAACAAGCTCGAATTTCGTTCCGCAACACCGCTTTGCTTCACACGTGCTAGCGCCGCGCTCAAATCGGGCGCCAGTTGCGCTTCAGTTGCCACAACTATATGTACTGGGGCCACTACCGAAGCGCCCCGGCCGCCGTTCGATGACGTCATCAGCACCGACCCATGTGAAGCCACCAGGCATTCCGCAGTTGTCACGGTCGCCTGCGAAGATTCGCTTGGCGGCCCTTCGGACGACCAGCGCACGCTGTGCCCCCCGTCGAGTTCCTTCAGCAGCCGATGTGGCAATGAAGCGTCCTCAACGTAGACTTCACCCGATGGAACGGAAGCGAGCACGCTGCGCAGCGCTTCCCTCGCGCTGTCCGCATCCGCAACAAGGATGCACTCGGTCGCATTGTTCGCGCATTCGCTCTGAAAGCGCTCGAGCGGATCGGTCACCACGCGGAAAATTGGACGGTCCCCTGCCACGGAATCGTGATGCGCCGCAGGCGCTTTCAGCGCTGAACGAATGCGCCCCAGCACGCGTTCGCGCCCCGGATTCTCACCGCTCTCCACTTTCCCTCCACATCGCGCGAAACGATTTTCGAGGAATTACCGGCGCCGCGCGATACTTCGTCCACGGGCGCAGCGGATCGAGCCGCGTTCCTCCGAGCTTTAACCATTGCAGAATGCGACTGGCGCTTCGTCCCAACCAGCCCATCACCGCGAAGCGGCGCGATCCGCTCATTGCCCAGCGCCACATTCTGAAGCCGATGCGTTCCTGCCATGGACGGTCGCCCTCATGCACCGCATTCCGCCGGTTGTGCAGAAGGTGATGGTGCAAATCAATCTTCACCGGGCAAACGCTGCTGCAGGCGCCACATAGCGAGGACGCGTACGACAGATGCTGAAACTCGTTCAGACCGCGAAGATGCGGCGTCAGCACGCTCCCGATAGGCCCGGAATACGTTGTGTGATACGCATGGCCGCCAACCGTCCGGAAAACAGGGCACGCATTCAGGCACGAGCCGCATCGGACGCAGTGAAGCACTTCGCGTTGCTCGGCGTCCGCCAGCAAATCCGTGCGTCCGTTGTCCAGCAGCACGACGTGGAACTCCTCGGGACCGTCGATTTCTCCCGGCGCGCGCGGGCCGCCGATTAAAGTGTTGTAACAGGTTATGGTCTGGCCCGTTCCGGCTGTCGCAAGCACAGGCCAAAGCGTGGCGAGATCCCCCATCCGTGGAATCACCTTCTCGATTCCCGCGATAGCAACGTGGATGCGCGGGAGCGCCGTGCCCAGCCGGTCGTTGCCTTCGTTCGTTGTGATCGCGATCATTCCCGCGTCCGCGACCAGAAAATTCGCTCCGGTGATTCCCATTTCCGCGGAAAAAAACGCCTGCCGCAACGCTCGTCGCGCCGCGGCGACAAGCTCGGGAGGATCATCGCCCGCAGCTCCGGACGTCATCGCATCCGCCAGCTTTTCATGAAAAAGCTTCGCGATGTCCGAGCGCGTCAGGTGCATGGCCGGCGTCACGATATGAAATGGCGGCTCGTTGCGAAGCTGCATGATGAATTCGCCAAGATCCGTTTCGAAAACGCGAATTCCGAGCTTCTCAAGCGCCGGCGTGAGATGAATCTCCTCCGTCACCATCGATTTCGATTTGACGACTGTCCGCACCCCGCAGCGCGATGCAACCTCGGCCACATACCCCCGCGCCTCTTCCGCCGTCTCCGCCCAGAAAACCTGCCCTCCACGCGCCTTCACTCGCTCTTCGAATTCCAGTAGGTACCGATCGAGATGGTTGAGCGCCTCCCATTTGATCTCGTAGCACTTCTGGCGCGCGGCCTCCCAGTCGAGAAACTGCGTGCGGCCGCGCTCGAGGGCCGCATCGTACTGGTCTACAGCATGCCGGATCGCTCGGCGCGCCGGCAGGTTCGCGGTTTCCCGCGTTGCTGAGCGAAGAAATTCCCGTGCCGCCGTCGTCATTTGGCGCTCCGCGCTTGCGAAAAGGTCCGAGGGCTCTCGGCGCCGGCCGGTGTTCGCGCCAAAATACCGGCCAGGTGAATTGTCCGCACACGCGAATTGCGGCGGCGGAGAACGCCGTCAATGTGGAGCAAACAACTCGGGTCTGTGGATACAAGGTATTCCGCTCCCGAGATCTCGGCGTTGCCCGCTTTCGTTTCGCCCATCGCTGCGGAGATCGTGCCGAACTTCGTCGAAAATGTGCCGCCGAATCCACAGCACTCCTCGCTTCGCGGCATCTCCACCAGTTCCAGCCCGGCAACCTTGCGGAGCAGTTCGCGCGGTTCGTTCTTGAGGTGTAGTTCGCGAAGGCTGTGGCACGCGTCATGAAACGCGACGCGATGTGGGAACTGCGCGCCGACATCGGACACCCCCGCGATCTTGACCATGAATTCCGAAAATTCGAAAACCCGTTGCCCCACGCTCCTGGCCTCTTCGGCCAACGCCGTTCCCGCCAGCAGTTCCGGATAGAAATTGCGCGCCATCGTTGTGCATGAGCCCGATGGGCAAACGATTGCATCCGCCGCGTGAAACACCCGCAAGAACCGCGCCGCTATCGGTCGCGCATCATCCCAGTAGCCCGTGTTGAACGCCGGTTGGCCGCAGCACGTTTGCGCTTCTGGGAAGTCGATTTCGCAGCCGATCCGCCGCAGAACACGTGCCGTGTCCAGGCCAACCTCGGGGGTCAGTTGGTCCACGAAACAGGGGATAAAAAGCGAGACTTTTCGCATCCGGTTGTATCAGGAGCCGCGCCCACCAAGTATATGCAGCATCGCAGGCGAATCGGCGTTTTTATTGTTTGGTCCGGCGGCCCCGATTTCCTACAATGCCGTAGCCTTCTACCCAGCGCTTTTCTGCCTGCGCGGGAGTGGAGAATTCTCAGGATGAAGCTGATTCGTTTTGGCGAGCCGGGAAAAGAGAAGCCGGGTCTGATCCTGCCCGGCGGCGCCCGCGTCGACGTCTCGGAATTCGTTTCGGATTACGACGAAGAGTTCTTCGAAGCCGGCGGCATCTCCCGCCTCGAAAACTGGGCGCGAACCTATGCGGCGAAAGCGCCCCGTCTCGATTCCGCCGTCCGCCTCGGTTCGCCCGTCGCAAGACCCAGCAAAATCGTTTGTATCGGCCTGAACTATCGCGACCATGCCGCTGAAACAGGAAGCCAGGTCCCGCCCGAGCCCGTCCTGTTCTTCAAAGCCACCACTGCGCTCGTCGGGCCGAACGATCCGGTTGTAATCCCCCCAAATGCCCGCAAACTCGATTGGGAAGTCGAGCTGGCCGTCGTGATCGGACGCCCGGCGAGCTACGTCGCGAAAGAGCGCGCCAGCGAATATGTCGCCGGCTACGCACTGCACAACGACTATTCCGAGCGGGCGTTTCAAATCGAGCGCGGCGGCCAGTGGGTGAAGGGCAAGAGCGCCGACACATTTGCGCCGCTTGGTCCATTTCTCGCCACTCCCGACGAAATCCCCGATCCCGGAAATCTCCCTATGTGGCTCAAGGTTAACGGCGAATATCGGCAGAAGAGCACCACCGCAAACATGATTTTCGGCGTCCCGGCTCTCGTCAGTTATATCAGCGAATTCATGACCCTCCTCCCCGGCGACATCATCAGCACCGGCACGCCGGCGGGCGTCGCACTCGGCATGAAACCGCCGAAGTACCTCCAGCCGGGCGACATTGTGGAATTGGGCATCGAGAACCTCGGCGAATCACGTCAGCAGGTTGCCGCCTGGGCCCCGCATGCAGTTGCCAGTCCGGCGTGATTAGCCCGAACTGACAGGATCCTGCGGTCCGCAATTCATGAAGGGAAGCGCGAATGGGATATCCGGAAATGGATTTATCCAATCAGACGGCTGTGGTCATCGGCGGCACTTCTGGGATCGGCCGCGCGATCGCGTTGGGCCTTGCGAAAGCCGGAGCGAATGTCGTAGCGACCGGCCGTCGGGAAGAGCTTGCAAAAGCCGCTGCCGAAGAAATT
Source organism: Candidatus Acidiferrales bacterium (assembly GCA_035277685.1). Classification (GTDB taxonomy): domain Bacteria; phylum Acidobacteriota; class Terriglobia; order Acidiferrales; family UBA7541; genus Palsa-295. The sequence continues at coordinate 982 of DATEKA010000073.1, read as the reverse complement.
CGTGGGCTTGGCCGCCGTTCGCTCGCGCTTGCAACCGACGTGCTCGAACGCTCCAGCATCGAAGCGCTCCTCTCAGCGGTCCGCTCCGAGTTCGGAAGCGTCGAGATTCTTGTCAATTCGGCAGGACGCACGAAGCGTACCCCGACCCTCGATGTCAGCGAAAGGGAATGGAACGAAATCATGGACACGAACCTGACGGGAACCCTGCGTGCCTGCCAGGTGTTTGGCCGGCACATGATTGAGCGAAAGTACGGACGCATTATCAACATCGCCTCGCTCAGCTCGTTTGTTGCGCTCTATGAAGTCGCCGCATACTCGGCCAGCAAGTCGGCCGTCGCGTCGCTCACAAAATCCCTCGCAGTCGAGTGGGGCAAACACGGCCTGTGCGTGAACGCCATCGCTCCCGGAGTTTTTCAGACCGATCTGAATAAGACGCTGCTCGAAGGAACGCCGCGCGGCCAGGAATTTCGCTTGCGCACCCCGATGGGCCGCTTCGGCCAAGTGGATGAACTGGCAGGCGCCGCTGTCTTTCTAGCCTCTAGGGCTGCCGGTTTTGTGAACGGCCACATCCTCGCCGTTGACGGCGGCTTCCTCGCCAGCGGCGTCAATCAGTAGGGTGGAACCAACGGCCCGCCAGCCGTCTGCTTGATTCTGCCGCCATACCCTCAGTGAGCTTCTACCCAATACGGCTATCGAGTAGAAATCTCCGTAATTCATTTAGAGTCATCCACATGAAAATCTCTAATCGATAAAAGATCCGCCATGGTGCCTTCGCCTGTCTTTCGCCTTTTCCCCGATTCTCCCAAAGACTAATCCCACGCCGCGACCGGCGCGAAACCATCGGGCCCAGGTTCGCGGCCTTCCGTGACCAGGCGGAATCAACCGAAGGTGGGAGACTCCTGAAAAGTCTAATGCACAGTTGTGGCCGGTACCATACGCGGAATGGGCTTGCGGTCTGTATTTGCGCGGGCGCGCGTGGTCT
>DATEKA010000072.1:0-13214 GCA_035277685.1 Candidatus Acidiferrales bacterium | reverse complement strand
GCGCTCCTTGACACCGTTGTGAGCCTCCGATAGCGTCGAAATTGAGATCGCAATCGGGCGCCCCGCATGCACAGGGCTTAAGGGAGCAAACATTGGCGCGGCCTATCATCACTCTCACCACCGACTACGGCACGAATGACCATCTCGTCGGCGCTTTGAAAGGCGTGATCCTCGGCATCAATCCGGAAGTACAGCTTGTGGACATCACACACGGCGTCATCCCATTCGACGTGCTCGACGGCGCCCTCGCCGTAGGGAACAGTTTCAAGTATTTTCCTCCACGGACGATCCATGTCGTCGTGGTGGATCCGGGAGTCGGCACGGCGCGCCGTCCGATTCTGGTAGCGGCCGACCAGCACTACTTCGTCGCGCCGGACAACGGTGTTCTGTCGCTCGCCTATGATCAGAGCGAGACGCTGCACGGTTGGCACATAACTGCCGAACACTATTTCCGCAATCCTGTCAGTAGCACGTTTCACGGCCGCGATATTTTCGCTCCGGTCGCTGCGTGGCTCTCCAAATCATGGCAGTCGGCAAGCTTCGGCGGCGAAATCACCGACTTCGTCCGCTTCACCATTCCCAAACCGAAATCCTCCGGAAACAACGCGATGAAAGGCATGGTGCTCCGCATCGATTCTTTCGGCAATCTGATGACGAATTTCAAGCCGGAGGACGTTCCAGCCTTCGCCGTCGCCGATGGCAAGTTCTCGATTCGTATTGGCAACGTGCAGATCGGCAAACTCTCGCCCACGTTCGCGCAGGGCGCTGCCGGCGAAGCAATAGCCGTGATCGGCTCCAGCGGGTATGTCGAAATCGCCATGAATAAGGCGAACGCTGCGCGGGCTCTCGGAGTCGCGCGTGGTGCGGAGGTAACGGTCGAACTCGGGTAGCTCCGTGTCTTCGCGCGCCTGTCGCGAAAAGTGCGGCCATTCGTCCTGTCGGGGAGTATCCTTTCACCTCAAATTCCTCTCGGGAGACGACCATGCGACGATTACTGCCGGCCTTGGTTGGCCTGCTTCTCGCAGCTGCTGCTTCGGCCCAGCGCCCTGGCGGCTGGATGGAAAGCCTGCCGCGGACGCATGACTACGCCCTGAAGCGCGCTTCGAGTTACGACCGTACTGGCGGAAACGCCGACTATCGCCCGCTCGATCCTGGACAAACGCTTGTGCTGATGGACGCGAATGGCCCGGGAGAGATCTCGCACATTTGGATCACTATCTCGAGCGGCGAACGGTACCACCTTAAGAAGCTCGTGCTGCGGATGTATTGGGACGGCGAGGAAACGCCAAGTGTCGAAACACCCGTGGGAGATTTCTTCGGGCTCGGGCTCGGAGACTACTTTCAATATCAGTCTATTCCGCTGGCTGTTGGCTCGGCCAAGGCGCTGAACTGCTTCTTTCCGATGCCCTTTCGGAAGCACGCTCGCATAACGTTGACGAACGAGGGCAATGAGCGCGCAGGCGCAATCTACTGGAACATTGATTATCGCGCTTATCATTCGCCTCTTCCTGACGACCTCCTTTACTTCCACGCGCAGTATCGCCAGGCCACACCGAACAGGGCCATCCTCGGCTCGAAGACGAATCTTGACGGAAAGAACAACTACGTCTGGATGGAAGCGGCCGGACGCGGGCAGTTCGTCGGAGTGACCATGTCCGTCCTGGAAAACGCCGACGGCTGGTGGGGCGAAGGCGACGACATGTTCTTCGTGGATGGCGAAAAGCTGCCATCGATCAATGGAACGGGCACGGAGGATTACTTTCTCGGCGCTTGGGACTTCGGCGGACAATCGTTTGCCTACGGCCTGTTCGGAGCGCCCGTCGTGGGTCCGGAAGTCCAGGGCTCACGATGGTCCGTTTACCGGTTCCATCTCGATTCGCCGATACCCTTCTCGGGGTCGCTTCGTGCCACTATCGAGCACGGTCACGCAAACGATCGCGGCGACAATTACTATTCCGTTGCCTATTGGTATCAGACGGAGCCTCACGCCGCTTTTCCTCAACTTCCACCGGTCCAAGAGCGCATTCCTCGGGTGATTCCGCCGCTTCGAAACCCGTAAGCGCCGCATCTCCTCTGGTTCCGTTTTGGAATCCGCGTCTCGTTCCATGGTCAACCGGCGGTTTAACGGCTGTATACTGTAACAGGATTTTTTCTAAGCCGGATCGTTGGAACCGGCGAATAATGCGAGCGCGGAACATCACTCTTGGAGGGAAACGATGCGTCCCCAAAGACTCCTAAACCGCAGCCTTTTCGTCTTGGCTTTCGCGCTGCTGATCGCTCCGTGGGCGGCAGCTCAACAGTACCGGATTATGCGCGCGGACTATGGCTGGCGCGACCAGCGAGTGGATGTTACTCAACGCCTGCGAGAACTCGCCCGTGACAATGCGATCTTTCGCATGGGCAACAGCACGTTCGGCATCGATCCGGCGCCCGGTCACCGCAAGACCCTGCGCATTTACGCCCAGGCGCCGGATGGCGACAACCGAGTGTTCGAATATCGTGAAGGGCAGACCGTGGACGGTTCTGTTTTCTCCGGATGGCGGCGCGGTGATTGGGGCGATCGTGACGACCGCGGCCACGACGACCGCGGGCGCGACCGGCGAGACAATGGCGCATACGTGATTCTCAGGGCCTACTACGGAATCCCCGGCAGGAATGTGGATGTAACTGATCGTCTGCGTGACCTTGCCCGCAGAGATCTCGTCTTCCGCATGGGCAACAGCACGTTCGGCATCGATCCGGCTCACGGAATACGCAAAGAGTTGCGCATTTTCGCTCGCGGTCCCAATGGCGACGTTCGCATGTTCCAATATCCCGAGGGTGCCACGGTCGACGGCAACGCATTTTCAGGCTGGGGGCGCGGCGACTGGGGTCGCGGCAACTGGCGCGGTGGCTGGGACGGCGAGCGTCACTAGCTTGCCTAAGACCGCGCGGTTTCTATCGATTGCTTCGTGGCGGGCGGCCCGCATTGCAATCCGCTCGCCACGACGTACCTCGCAACAACCTTCGTACTTCTCGTCTTCCTTCCCGGCACGCTTCTGATACGTTTCCATTCACCGCGCGCGAGATCCGGTTCCTGGCGAAATCTGGCGTTCTGGTTAGTGCAGCAGCCGTTCGAGGAGCCCGTGCATCAATTGTTGCAACGCCGGCGATGCCAACAGCGTGAGAAGGCTCGCGACAACGAAGCCGCTGATCGCCAGTAGAACGCGATCGCAATCGAACGCCTTCGCGTTATCGCCCGCAGCCGGCGCCAGCAGGCGTCCAACGCGGCCTGAAAGGTCGTCACTGCCTCCCAGAGGCGAAGCCCCGCCCGGAAGCCACGGCGCCCGTCCCATCGTTGCGTGCGTCCTGGCCAGCCGAACCAGGGCCGTCGCCAGCGACAACGCAGGTCCCGGCCCTTCCGCGATCACCGCATCATCGGCGGCCCTCTCAGCAAATTTCGACCAGCTTCGTTCGAGTCGCTCGAACCCGCGCCAGAATGGCAAGGTTCCCGGCAGGAAAGCCAGCACCAGGCGCTTCCCATTGTCGTGCGACCGCCAATGCGCCCGCTCGTGTCCCAGTGCCGCCTTCAGCTCCCCGCCGGAAAAATCGCTAAGCAGGCGCTGTGAAATTACGATGCACGGCCGCAGGATGCCGGAAAGCGCCAGGAAAGCGCGAGGAGTTTGGATCACCAGCATTCGCGACGGCCGCTCCGGCAAACGAATGACGCAACCATTGCGGCGACAGAGATACGCAAATCCAGCCGAGTGCGCCGCGATTCGCAAACCCCTGGCCACCGCGACGGCCCAGACAAGCCCTCCCAGAAGCGCCATCCCTAAGCAAGCGAACCCCACTCTTTCGATGGCTATGTCTCCTTCGAACCGGACGTAGCTGGGCGCGCAGGCGAACGCCACGACAATGACCGCCGTTCCCGCCGGCAAGATACGCGTCCAGAAAAGAAGACGGGCTGCCGCGCCAGCCGTCATCCCCTCCGCCAATCGAATGATCCGCCGTTCCGCAATCCGGACAGCGAGGCCGGCCAAGGCGTTTATTAAGAAGAAGGACGCAAAACACAACGAGAGCAGCCGCGGCCAGTACGTGAGAGTCATGACCGGCCCTTCCCGGAAAGCTCCTTGCGCCGGCGGCGGATTTTCTGCTCCAGTTCGCTCAGAAGCGCGACATCCTCTTGACCGATCGCGTCCAGCAAGCTCGAAACCAGCAAGCCGGGCGAGGGCTGCGGTCCATCGAGGAATGCCGCGATTAATCCTTCGGCGCGGCGGTATTCCCATTCTTCTCTGTTTAGGACGGGCGAATATACGAAGGCGCGTCCGATTTTGTAGCGTTCGAGCAAGCCTTTCTTGAAAAGCCGGTCCAGGGTCGTCATTACAGTGGTGTATGCGAGCGGGCGATCCATCTTTTCAAAAACGTCGCGCACGCTGCTCTCGCCGCGTTCCCAGAGCACATCCATCACGCGAGCCTCGAGGCTGCCAAGGATTTGGTTCGGCGTGGCGAAGTTCGTAGCGGCGCGGCGGCAGAAGAGTTTCATGATCCCAGATAGGCGGGCGCGGAAGATGTTAGCTGCCCTGCCGAGGCGGAGTCAAACGACCTTTTTTTGAGCGGTGGTGTGAGAAGAGATGGGCAGGTTGCCGTCCAAAGCGAGAGATCTCCTTGCCGCGCAGTCCGGACCTCGTCTTGTCACAGTGGGAAGCGTGGGATAAAGTACGCGCTTTGCAATCGCGAAGAGGCGCGAACTACCAATGGCCGCGAGTGCCGCCGGAAATGTTCGGCGTGGTTCTCTCCACCCCGGCTCAACCGCGAGTCGAGAAACGCTCCGGATACTGATCCGGCGTGCTGCCATCCAAAAACGTGTGCGCGAAGTTGCTCTCCAGATTGCCGGGGACTATAAGGGCGAGCGAATTCATCTCATCGGCGTTCTCAAGGGCGCGTGCATTTTCCTTTCCGATCTGATCCGCGAAATCAACCTGGAAACCTCGATCGATTTCATCGCAGTCTCCAGCTACGGAAAGAGAAAGGAAACCTCCGGGCAGGTGCGCCTGCTGAAGGATCTCGACAGCAGCATCGCGGGGCTCAACGTCATCTTGGTCGAGGACATTCTCGATACCGGTCTGACGATCAGCTACCTGTTGCGAATCTTGCATCAGCGCAAGCCGAGAACACTGCGCGTCGCGGCTCTTCTCGACAAACCATCGCGCAGGATGAAGGATGTGAAAGGCGACTACATCGGCTTTCGTATTCCAAACGAATTTGTGGTCGGATACGGCCTGGACTACTGCGAGCGATTCCGCAATCTGAAAGACGTGTGCGTGCTGACTCTGCCTGCCGGCTGAGCGCGAGGATCGTAAGCCCATGAAAGACAGCGTGATATCGCTCGCCGATCCCGAATCAGTCGCTTCGCTGATTGATCATACGCTCTTGAAACCCGAAGCGAGCTGCGCCGATATCCGGCGCCTCTGCGAAGAAGCTGCCCGATATTCGTTTGCTTCGGTCTGCGTGAACCCCTGGAACGTCGCCGAAGCGGTTGATCTGTTGCGCGGAGGCAAAGTCCGCGTCTGCACTGTCGCTGGTTTCCCGCTGGGGGCTACGCTGCCTCGCGTGAAGATCGAGGAGGCGGAGGAGTCGCTCGCCCAAGGCGCGCAAGAAATTGATATGGTGATTAACATCGGCGCGCTCAAGTCCGCGCAGCATCGCGCGATGGAAGAGGACGTTCGCGGGGTTGTAGAAGCGTGCCATCGCCGGGGCGCGATCTGCAAAGTGATTCTCGAATGCGCCTTGCTGACGACCGATGAAAAAGCGGCCGCTGCGCGCGTGGCCCGCGACCTTGGCGCAGATTTCGTCAAGACGTCCACCGGATTCGGCCCGGGTGGCGCTACCGTCGAGGACGTGAAGCTCCTGCGGTCGGTGGTTGGCTCCGAAATTGGCGTAAAGGCCGCAGGCGGAATCCGCACATTCGAAGATCTGAAAAACATGGTCCGCGCGGGCGCGAACCGTATCGGCGCCAGCGCAAGCGTGAAAATCCTGGAAGAGGCGCGAGCCGCCCGGAAATCGGATGACGGCCTCGCCCCGCTTTGAGACGAGACTAGCTCTTGCCCGTCACCAGCGTCTGCGGGCTCATCGGAATGGGATGCGAAGTCACATCTTTGAACCCGGCCTTCGCGTACATGTCCGCAAGCTCCCGGAATGTGTAAGCGTCGCCCGCTGCCGTGGTAACCAGCATTGTCAGGCTGAACGACGCGGGCATCGGCGGGGACACGCGGTCCTCGTTCGGAACGAACTCCAGCGTGGCGGCGCATCCTCCAGGCTTCAGAGAACTGCGAACTTTCTTCAAGAGTCCCACGCACGTCTCCACATCGAAGTGATGCAGGAAATTCGTCAGCAGGACAATGTCGTAGGGACCGCCAAAAGCGACGTCGAACGCGCTCCCCGGCAGCATCTCGTAACGATCTTGAACTCCGGCCCTGCGCGCATTTTCGAGCGCTACCTTGAGAACCGGCGCCCAATCCAGCGCCGTTACCCGCGCTTGCGGATTCTGCTTGGCGACTTCGATGCCGAATAAGCCGTGCCCTGCCGCGATGTCGAGTATCTTCACCGGGCCTGCGCGGCCTTCGAGCACCACTTGCGCTAGCGGACCCGTCAACGGCGCCATCATGGGAGCCATGCTCTGGGCGAACAGCACCCATATGGGATTTTCCGGCTCGACACTTCCATCGCCCGGAAGGACCGTCTTTCCGCTCCTGACAATTTCGGACAGGCGTTCGTAAGGCTCCCGCAACTGAGGTGTCGAGAGGAACTGCGCGATAGAAGCCAGACAGCCCGGCGACTCGGGATCGAGGAATGCCGCGCTCGAAGGTGTGTGCTTATAGCGTCCCTCAACTTTTTGCAGAAGGCCATTGACGACCAGGACGTCGCACAGGACGCGAGTGCCGCGTTCCGAAGCCCGCGCGTGCCGCGCGATCGAGCCAACGTCTCCTGGACCTTTTCCCACTGCCCGGAAAATATCGAGCTCGATGGCCGCCTTCAATGCTGCGGTGCGTTGAAACGCCTGGAGATTCTCGAACACTACAATGGGCGCCAGCGGGGCGCTTGTCGCCTGATCGGTTTGCATTTCATTCTCCTTCGCAGGGCTTTATTGTGCTGGCCCCACAGAATATAGGCTGTTTTCCCGGTGTCAACCCTGACTTTCTCGCTTTCAAAGCACGGCCGGCGGAAGGTCCGCCAGGCCTGTCGAAGTTGAGATGATACTTTCGCTTAACCCGCCTCTGCCCGCGGTTCCGGCCCCAGCGGCTGATATAATAACTGAACCTGTAAGAATTTAAAGAAGTTGAGCAGTCTTGAATTCGTTGGGGAATTCTGTGGTGTGCCCTGGAGGGGGTCGGCGGCGGTCGCGTACTTCGAAACTCGCCGCGGCGGCGCTGGATTCACGTGGACTCGACTGAACTCAACTCGAAGACGGAAATTTCCGCCGAAACCGTGGCTATCCTTGCTGAGATCAGCCAGGAGATCAACAGTTCCCTGGACCTCGATGAGGTGCTCAGCAGAGCGGCGAAACAAATCAAACGCCTGATCGATTACGAAATCTTTGCCGTATTGCTTCCAGAGGAGAACTCGCAGCAGCTTTATTTTCGGTTCGCGATCGGACACCGCCCCGAAGTTGTCGAGAACTGGCGTGTTCCAGCAGGTGACGGAATCATCGGGGCGGCCATTACGACGGGGCACGCCGTCCGCGTCGGCGACGTGCGCGACGATCCGCGTTATTTGAACGCGCTCGACTCGGTTCGTTCCGAGCTGGCCGTGCCGTTGATCGCCCATGGGCGCGTAGTTGGAGTGCTCGATATCGAGAGCAGTCAGCTTGATTACTTCACGCCGGACCAGCAGAACATTCTGACTCTGGTTGCCAGCCGCATCGGAACCGCCGTCGAGAACGCGCGCCTCTTCGAGAACGTGCGCAGGCAGGCGGAAACCCTGCTGCTGCTCAACGAGGTGGCCCGCGAAGCAAGCTCGACCCTGCAGGTGCAGGAAGTCTTGCGGCGCGCCGCAGCGCTTGCCAAGCGTCTGATCAACTATCAGATTTTCAGCATTCTCCTCTACGACCCGGTGGACAACGTCTTCCGCCATCGCGTCAACGTGAAGTTCGGACAAAGCATGCTCGAGAAATTCGCCGTTTCACCGCATGAGGGAATCGTGGGCGCCGCTGCGACGCTCCGCCGGCCAATTGCCGTCCCAGATGTTCGCCTCGATCCCAGATACATCATGCTCAACGCGGAAACGCGGTCGGAGCTTTCGGTTCCGATGATCTACAAGGATCGCGTGATCGGCGTGATGGACCTCGAGAGCCCGCAAACGAATTACTTCACGCCGGAGCACGTGCAGGTGCTCTCGATTCTGGCGTCTCATCTTGCCGTGTCGATCGAGAACGCCAATTTGTATGAACAGGTGCACCGCGATGAGACCCGCATGGAGCGCGACTTGAACGCGGCCCGCCGGATCCAGGGCGCGCTGTTGCCGCGCCTGCCGGGTCCTGAATTTGGCCTCGAGATTGCCGCCCGCGTGGTTTCGTCGCGTGAATTGAGCGGCGACCTCTACGATTTTCTTCGTTACGGGCCTCAGGAACTCGGGATCGCCCTTGGCGACGTCAGCGGGAAGGGAAGCGCAGCGGCTCTTTACGGCGCCGTGGGAATCGGGACCCTGCGCAGTCTCGGCGTGCAAAAGTTGCGCCCGGCAAACATGCTTCGCGCCGTCAACGGATTTCTCGGCGATCGCCTGATTGAAGGCCGCTTCATGACCCTCTGTTTCGCGACGTGGCATCGCGGACGCCGGCGCCTCCGCGTCGCCAATGCCGGACAGGAGCAGCCCTTCTTGTTGCATAACGGCCGTTGCGAGAAATTGCAAATCACGGGTTTCCCGCTGGGGATTTTCGAAGACGCGACGTACGACGAGCGGGCCTTCATCCTTAATCCAGGCGACGTCGTGGTGCTCCATTCGGACGGCATCGGCGATACGCAGAACGCCGCCGGTGAATTCTTTGGACACGAGCGGCTGGGCAAGCTCGTTGTGGACAAGCAACACGCCTCGGCAGACCAGATCGCCGACCACATCCTCGAAGAAGTCCACAACTTTTCCGGCGGCCAGCATCCTTTCGACGACCGCACCCTCGTCGTGCTGAAAATCAAGTAGGCTCGGGTCCGCCGGAAACCACTCCCCGTTGGACGATTGCTTTTACAACTAGCGTTCGCCCCAGCGAAGCTTGCTGCGAAGGATCTCGAAGTACGTCTTGTCCGTGGGACGCACGAGCTTCACTTTGTTCTGCGATTTCGTGACTGCGACGCGGTGGTTCAAACCCACTTGTATGCAGGTCTGGCCGTCGAGCGTGAGATAGACCGGCTCATCCGCCGCGGAAAAATCCACATCAACCTCGCAGGAGCCCGGCAGCACCAGCGGGCGATTGGTCAGCATATGCGGGCAGATCGGCGTGACCACCAGCACGTCCATATCGGGATGCACGATGGGGCCGCCCGCAGCCAGGGAATATGCGGTTGATCCCGTCGGGGTCGCGATGATCAATCCGTCCGCGCGGTACCGCCCCACGTGGCTCCCGTCGACGTAAACGTCGAATTCGAGCATGCGCGCCATCGCCGACTTGTTTACGACGGCGTCGTTCAGCGCCGCATACGGACCGTCCGTCCGCCCGTCGTGCGTGACGCTCGCTTGCAGCATCATGCGATCGCTCGTGCGGTAGTCGCCGGCGATTACTTTCTCCAGCACGGGGTATAGCTCGTCCAGCGTCACGCCGGTCAGGAAGCCCAGAGCGCCCATGTTCACGCCCAGAATCGGGATGTTGTGACCGCGAAGCGCGCGCGCGGCAGACAGCAGCGTGCCGTCGCCGCCAAGGACGAGCAGCAAATCCACTTTCCCGGCGAGCGCTTCGCGCGGCAGCCCGTCCAGTCCCAGTTCAATGCAAGCGCGCGTTTCGTTATCGATGAGAACGGAAATCCCCCGTTGCCGGAGCCACGCGAGCAGTCCGGGCACCACGGCGCAGACGGTTTCTTTGATTGGTTTGCTGACGATGCCGATCGTGCGGATCATGGTCGCGACGCGATTCTACTTTATCGTCCCTTCCGGGCGTGGAGAAAATACTCCTGGTTGCCTTCCGCGCCGGGCAGCCGGCTGGGTCGCACGCCCAGAATGTCCAGCCCGCACTGCGCGGCCGCCGCCGTGATGCGATCGATTGCCTTTCGATGGAGAGCCGCGTCGCGAACGATGCCGCCTTTGCCGACGTCCCGCTTCTCCAACTCGAACTGCGGCTTGATCAGAATCAGAAATTCGGCGCCTGGCGCGGCAGTTGGCGCGACCGCGGGCAATATCCTCCCCACAGAAATGAACGACACGTCGATCGTGACCAGCGCCGGCGGCTTGGGAATATCGCCGGGAGCCAGATATCGCGCATTGCGCTCCAGGGTGACGACGCGGGGATCCTGCCGCAACTTCCAGTCCAATTGATCAATCGTAACGTCAGCAGCGTAGACTTTTTCGGCGCCGCTTTGCAGAAGACAGTCCGTGAATCCACCCGTGGAGCTGCCGACGTCGAGACAGATCTTTCCTTGCGCCGAAACCCGGAAATCTTCGAGCGCGCCTTCGAGCTTGAGCCCGCCGCGCCCCACGTAGCGAAGGCCTTCTCCGGCAATCTCGATTTTCGAGCCGCGCCCAATCTGGCTCCCGGGCTTGGTTGCGGGTTGCCCGTCGACGCGAACCTGTCCTGCTAACAGCAATGCTTGCGCTTTTTCGCGCGATGGCGCTAGACCGCGCTCCATGAGCAAGACATCGAGCCGCGCTTTCTGTTGCTTCTGCTTTTTTGGTGCGGGTTGATTGCCGCCTCGGATGTCTTTCGTCATGGGGCAGGGCGTAGGGAAGGGCGGTTAAGAACGCCGCGCGACGAGATATCGAGCAAGGTCCCTCAAGCGAAACGCGCGCTCACCATAGGGAGCGAGCTCGTCCAGTGCTTTGTTTTCGAGTTCTTTCGCGATAGCGCGCGACTTTTCGAGGCCGTACAAACCAGGGTAGGTCGCCTTTTGTTGCGCCTGATCTTTTCCCGCTGTTTTTCCAAGCGCAGCCGAAGATTCCTCGACATCGAGGATGTCGTCCACCACCTGGAAAGCCCACCCGATGTTCTCGCCGAAGCGCGCCAGGCGCGCGGCGGCATCATCGGAAGCGCCGCCCGCGATGGCGCCCGCCACGATTGCAGAGCGGATCAAAGCCGCTGTTTTCGAGCGATGAATGTATTCAAGTTCCGCCCCGCTGGCCGGTTTGCGCTCCGCTTCGATATCGGCAACCTGGCCGCCAACCATTCCATTTACCGTTCCGGCGGCGGCGCCGATCTCGGCGATGATGCGTACCAGCCGAGGGGGAGGGGCGGGCGCTTTGGCGAGAGTTTCGAAAGCGAGCGTCAGGAGCGCATCGCCCGCAAGGATCGCGAGCGCCTCGCCAAACATCTTGTGACACGTGGGCTTTCCGCGGCGAAGGTCGTCGTTGTCGAGAGCGGGAAGATCGTCGTGAATCAACGAATAGGTGTGGATGAACTCGATGGCGCAGCCGGCTTGCAGTGCAGCGTCCAGTTCGCCTGTGAACATGCGCGCGGCTTCGACGCACAACACAGGACGAAGGCGCTTGCCTCCCGCAAACACGCTGTAGCGCATCGCGCGATGAATGGAGAACGGCTGCGCGTCTTCCGGCGGCAGAATGCGTTCAAGCGCCTGCTCGATAAGCGCCCGGTCCGTTTCGAAAAAATCGGGGAGAGTCATGCGTGAGAACGCCGCAAAATAATCATGCCCGCTGAAGGGAATCGCGGGCTAGGAGCCTTCCTCTTCCGCTTCGAAGGGCTCAGCCGCGATCTTGCCGTCCGCTTTCTTCAGCAGAATTTCGACCTTGCCTTCGGCTTCTTCGAGCTTTCTCTGGCATTCGCGTGAAAGCTTGATGCCTTCTTCGAAAAGGCTCATGGCCTCGTCGAGAGAAAGGTCGGCGCTTTCGAGACGTTTGACAACTTCTTCGAGCCGCGCAAGCGACTTTTCGAACTCGCCCTTGCGTTGCGGTTCGGCAGCTTTGTTTGGCGCTGAATTCAATGAGACCTCTTTCCCAGGTGCAGGAGAGGCATTCTAGCGCACGTGCAAGAAGCGCAACAACCGATTATGCTGCCCTCCGGCGGCCGCTGTCTGGGGCCGATTACGCGGAGCAGCGGCGACGAAAAAATGGCGATTTGGCGAAAGTGCGGCGAAGGCGATAAAACGGATCTTTTGGCGGCTAGAAAAAGTCATGTTGCTGATTCTACGTGGCTTGTGGCGATTTCTACTCGTAGGCATTTGCGACTAGGAGTCGTCTGTATGGCTCCCTCTTGGCTTCGAGAGGGATGAACAGACGGCGCCCTTGTTCGGGGCGCCCGGAGACGCGCGGAGACGACACCCAAAGCGAGGGGCAGGCCTGTCGCGCCGGCTTGACAGGGTCAATTTAGGGCTTGACAGGTGTTAGAGTACGTAGGTACTCTAATCTCGTGCGATACTCGCTGGAACACAAAGCGGAGAATCACGAGAAGATTCTTTCGATGGCGGCTCGCTCGTTCCGCGAGCGCGGCGGGGACAGCAGCGGCATCGGGACGGTGATGAAGAAGGCAGGCCTGAAAAAGGGCGGCTTCTACCGGCATTTCAAGAGCAAGGATGACCTGTTCGTCGAAGCGGTGGCACGAGCGCTCGACGAGACGGGAAGAGGCATGGTGGAGATTGCGAAGTCCGCGCCCGAAGGTCAGGCTCTGCGGGCCATCATCGAACGCTATCTAAGCGAGGGCCACGCGAATTCGCCGGGATCCGGTTGCGTACGCGCCGCCCTTGGGCCAGAGCTCGCACGAAAGCCATTGGCCGTGCGGAAACGGATTGAAGCGTCGCTGGAAGCATATCGTGAGCGGCTATTGCCATTTGTTCCCGGTCAGACGCGAGAAGAAAAACTAGCGAAGATTAGGTTGTTGTTCCCCAGCATGGCGGGGGTGTTGATGATGGTTCGCGCCATTCCCGACCCTCAAAGACGGGAGCAGAGGTTGATGGAGGCGAGGAAGTTTTTCATAAAGAGCTTCGCTGAAGAGTAAATTTTTTGCAACCAAAAGAGTACGAACGTACTCTATTAGGAGTGGAACGATACCAAACTGAATCGGGAGGAGATTTTTCTTATGACAATGCTTC
>DATEKA010000071.1:0-6311 GCA_035277685.1 Candidatus Acidiferrales bacterium | reverse complement strand
CGCGGAGATCGTCTCGCTTTTCCCGTCTTCAATGATCGAAGCGTCGAAACTAGCACCATTTGTATTCCCTCGGCTCAGCTTCGCGACGCACGCCCCTGTTCTGATTGAGGGGCCCAGGCTTCGGGCGAGCGCATCTGTCAGTGTGGAAAGACCGCGGCGAAAGGAACACAGCGGCGGAGCCTTTTTCTTTTCGCCGTTCGCGGGTCGGGACTTCATCGCGCCGCGCAGCACGCTGCCAAATTGCCGTTCCCATTCCTCCAGAGTCGGAAAGGCCGCACGCAAGCTTAGTCTCTCAGGATCGCCTGCGTACACGCCCGAAACAAAGGGAGAAACCAGATATTCGAGAATCTCATGACCGAATTTTCGGCGCACGAATTCCGCGACGGACTCCTCGTGGCCTGGTGGCCTCGTGCGGCGAAAAGGCTCCGAGACAATTTTCCAGCGAGAGCCGGCGCCCAGAAGCGACGAACCGATCATTGCCTGTGGTGATATCGGGATTTTCTGCAAACGCCCGGCACGAAGCACGTAGCGGGGCGCTGCGAAGTCGGCTTCCAGCAATTCGTCCGAGATTCCGAGTTCGCGGATCAAATCGAGCAGTGCGGCCGTCCCTTGGAAGCTCTGCGGCCCGCGTTCGAAGAGGAATCCGTCCTGCTCGATGCTCCAAATCAATCCGCCCGGGCGTTCGGATGATTCAAGCAACGTGACGTTCAGGCCCACGCGCATCAGTTTGTAGGCGCACGTCAAGCCTGAAATCCCCGCGCCAACGACGATCACGCGATTGGCATCAGGCATTCGTCGGCCTAGAGCGTCTTCGAAAACAGCGGGTGCTTGTCCATCTGCTGATCGTGGAGATAACGGTCGAACGTCATGGCAACATTACGGATGAAAATCCGGCCTAGCGGTGTGACGCTGATTTCGTGCCGGGTCAATTCAACCAGGCCGTCGGCCCTTGCTTGCTCGAGCTGTTCCAGCTCGGTGGCGAAGTACTCGGCAAAATCGATTCCGAATTCCCGTTCGACCTCAGCTTTGGGGATGACCGTGTGGCAGAGCAGGCGGCCAATGACCACGCGCCGGATGCGGTCGTCTTCCGACAAGCGGTAGCCGCGCATCGTTGCAATCCCACGCGCACCGATCGTTGTTTCGTAGGCCGCGACCTCGCGGTGGTTCTGCGCGTAGGCTTCGCCGATCGAGCTGATGGCGCTGACCCCCATGCCGTACAAATCGGCGCCCGCCTTCGTTGTGTAGCCCTGAAAATTCCGATGCAAAGTGCGGTCACGTTGCGCGACGGCGAGCTCGTCCGTTGGCCGTGCGAAATGGTCCATGCCGATGTAAATGTAGCCCGCGGCGAGGAATCCTTCGAGCCCCGCGCGAAAGATGCGGAATTTCTCCATTCCTTCTGGCAGATGAGCGGCGAACGAGCCCTGCTGCTTCTTCAGCCAGGGGACGTGCGCGTAGCTGAACATCGCAACTCGATCGGGTGCCAGCGTCAGGACCTGCTCAATAGCGGATCGAAAACTGTCGGCTGTCTGGTAGGGCAGGCCGTAGATCAGGTCCACATTAAGGCTCTCGAAGCCAAGTGCGCGCGCCGCCCGGATCGTGTCGCGCGTCATCTCGTACGGCTGAACGCGATGGATCGTCTGTTGCACGCGCGGCTCAAAGTCCTGGATGCCCATGCTGAGGCGGTTGAACCCGAGCCGGCGCAGCGTTTCAAGATGCTCGCGGTTTGTTACACGCGGATCGATCTCGATCCCGATCTCCGCGTCAGGCGCAAACGAGAACCATTCGCGCGTGAAGCCGAAGAGATCCACCATCTGCGCCGGACTTAGATAGGTCGGCGTGCCGCCGCCCCAGTGAAACTGAATCACCGGACGCTTCTTAGAGATTCGTTTGCCGACGTGTTCGATTTCATGTTTGAGCGCGCTAAGGTAGGGGATCGCGACATCTTTGTTTTTCTGAATCGAGACGTTGCAGGCGCAAAAGAGGCACAGGCTTTCGCAAAAAGGAATGTGCATGTAAATGGAAATCGGGCTGCCAAGCTCGTTCGCCTGTTCAAAGCATTTTTCAAGGTCGTCCGGGCCGTAGTCTTCTTTCCACACGGGCGCGGTTGGATAACTTGTGTAGCGTGGACCGGGCCGGTTGTACTTCTGGAGAAATTCGGCAGAGATTTGCCCGATGCCCGGCGTGCCTGTTTGAGTCTGCTCCATAGTCGAAATTCAGTCCTTCTTTGATGCGACACCGGCAGATATAGAAGCCGCTTGTCCGGCTGTAACGAACGCGCGCGCGTTATCGACCGGCGTGTCCGGCAAGATCCCGTGTCCCAGATTCAGGATGTGCCCGAGACCGCCAGTCTTCTCCACCGCTTCTTCGGCTGAGCGACGCACGCCATCAACGGATCCGAGCAAAACCGAGGGGTCGACATTCCCCTGGAGACCAATCCTCGGCCCTAGTTCCTGCCGTGCCTGCGCCAGGTCTGTCTTCCAGTCAACACTTAAGACGTCAGCGCCGGTCCGTGCCATCAACTTCAAAATACGCGACGATCCCTTGGCGAAGAGAATCCGTGGCACGCCCGCCTCCGCCAATGAGTCGAAAACCGACTCCGTCGCTGGCAGTTCAAATTTCTCGTATTCGCTTGTGCTCAACTCGCTGGCCCAAGTGTCGAACAGTTGTATTGCGGAAGCGCCTGCCGCGATCTGAGACTGCAAATAACGGGACGTGACGCCGGCAATCCGCTCCATAAGCTCTCGCACAAGCGATGGCTCCGAGACTAGCATTCCTTTTGCCTTCGAAACGTCGCCGCGAGTCTGACCCTCGATCATATAGCAAGCAAGCGTCCACGGCGCCGCAGCAAATCCAATCACCGGTACGTTCGGGCCGGTCGCTTTGCAGATCGTGCGAATTGCCTCGCCGACGAACCGCGTCTCGTGCTCCGGGTCGAAATCGCGTAGCCTGCGCATCGCACCCGCGTCTCGAATCGGGTTCCACAAAACCGGACCCGCGTCGGGTACCTCCAACTTCATCCCCATCGCCTCAGCGACGATCAGAATGTCCGAAAAGACGATGATTGCGTCCACACCAAGACCGCGGAACGGCTGCAAGGACACTTCCGCGGCCAATTCCGGCGTCTTGCAGATTTCGAGGAAGGAATGTTTCGCGCGGACTGCCCGGTATTCCGGCAAATAGCGCCCGGCCTGCCGCATCAGCCATACCGGCACCCGCTCGACCGGCTCACACCGGCAAGCGCCGAGAAACAGTTCCTTGCGGTTTTCTGGACCTGAACTCATATCGAAATTCCAGATATTCGCAATCATATCACCGCGCACGGCTGGTCTTGGCGAGTTGGATTCCGGCGAGCGTTCAATGCTCGGCTGTCGCGCACGCCCTCGAGAAGTCGTTCGTCGGCAGAAACACAATAAACGAACGTCCAGTCTGCGACGTACGATATCTGATGCCTTCCTCCGTGACGAACGTAACGGCGCCTCGGCCATTCGGCGCTATAATTCCTCTTCAGCCGGAGAATGAGTATCTTTATGGGCGATCAGCTAGCCTATCTCACCGTCGCGCTGTACGCGGCCAGTTTCGTTTGCTATGCAAGGGTGCTTTACTCCTCGCAGGCGCCTCAGCAGGCGCGATTCGGTTGGCTGGCGACGCTCCTGCTGGCCGGCGGCATTGTGTCCCAATATTTTGCTCTCCTGCAGCGGTCAAATTGGACTCATTCTATCCCTTATGACGATCTCTACGGCTCCATGTCGCTTTTCGCCTGGCTACTGGCTGTCACGTATCTCGGCTTGGAACTTTTTCATCGCCAGCGCGGGGTGGGAGCCTTCGTGACGCTTTTGCTGACTGGGTGGACCGCTGCTCTTCGAATGATCGTGCCCGGCGCCGCTCCTTCTCCGCCGCCCGCGCAGGGGCCATTGTTCGCATTTCATGTCACTCTGAACACGTGGGCATACGCCGCGTTCGCGCTTTCGTTCGTGCTGAGCATGATTTACCTTGCGCAAAACTGGGTTCTTCGGGCGCGTAAGCTAAACGTCACCTTCTGGCGCTTTCCCGCACTCGACGTCCTCGACCGCATGGCTCGCAGCAGTGTCTACGTCGGCGTCGGGCTGCTGGTGCTTGCTTCAGGCGCTGGAATGGGCCTAGTTTGGCGGCACCGCCTGAGTGGCAGCTATTCCTGGGCGGATCCGAAAGTGATCATTACTTTCGCTATTTTGGCTGTGTACGTCGCGTACCTGTGGCTTTCGCGCAGCCCGGCCTGGCGCGGCGCGCGCGCGGCGACTCTGTGCGCATCCAATTTTCTGATCGTGTTGTTCAGCTACACATTCGTGAATCTCTATTTGACGCGGTTTCACCGCTTCATCTGATGGCGACGACCTTCAACTCATCGCGCTCGGCGGCGCAACGAATTCACCTTGCGCTCATTGGGTGCAATCATCGCACCGCGCCTGTGGCCCTTCGGGAGCGAGTTGCATTCACGTCCGACCAGGCGCTTGCCGCCGCGGACCAGTTGCGCAACCGGGGAATCCTCGAGGAAGCGGTCGTCCTCTCGACCTGCAATCGCAGCGAGGTTTACGGCGTCTCCACGGGAGCGGAGGCCCTCGATGGGATGGAGAAGTTCCTCCTTTCGTTTCACGGCCTTTCGCCCGCTGACCTGAACGGCTCTTTGTACCGCTCGACCGGTACCGACGCGGTTCGGCACCTCTTCCGCGTTGCTGCCGGTCTGGACTCGATGCTGCTTGGCGAGGCGGAAATTCTTGGACAGCTTCGTAACGCCTACACCCGTGCCCTTGAACATGGCGCGACGGGCCCGGTCCTCAACAAAGCGTTTCAATGTGCCCTCGAGGTGGGGAAGCGCGTTCGCGCGGAAACCGAAGTCGGAGCGCGGCCGATGTCGGTAGCACTCGCGGGTGTTCGTCTGGCGGAGCAGGTTTTTGGCGATCTGCGTGGCCACACCGCCGTGGTCTTGGGCGCCGGAGCAGTCGCGGAGCAGGTTATCGAGCATCTCCGCAACCGGGGAATCGGCAGCTTGCGCGTCGCGAACCGCTCGGTCGATCACGCACAGGAACTTGCTAGGCGATTCGGCGGGGAAGCGCTCGCTTGGGATTCGCTGGAGCGCACGTTGAGCCAGCCGGACATACTCGTAACGTCCGTGTCTTCGTCGGCGCCGGTCCTGGGCCGCGACTCGCTCGAACGCGCCATTGCTGCGCGTCACGGCCGCCCGATGTTCGTCGTCGACTTGGGCGTTCCGCGAAACGTCGCGCCCGAAGCCGCCGGTCTTTATAATCTTTATCTCTACAACGTCGATGATCTCGGCGACATCGTCGAGCAGAATCGAAGAGCGCGCGAGGCCGAAATTCCCCGCGCCGAATCGATCGTGGACATGCAGATCAGGAAGTTCGAGGCTTGGCGCATCGCTCTCGAATCCAGCTCCATTGCGGACGACCTTCGCGAGCGCTTCGAGCTTCAGCGCGAGGCTCTCCTGCGCGAAAAATTGAGCGGCATGCCCGGCGTTTCTTCTGCGGAGCGCGAGCGTATCGCAGCGATCACCCAGGAGTTGATCGACCGCGTTCTCGACGATCCCACTCGCCGCCTGCGTCATGGCGGAGGCATGCGCGGCCGCCTGGGCGCGGTCGAGGCCCTCCGCCATCTTTTCGGACTTGACGAAGCCGGTCCCACTCGCAAGGACAGGAAGAATTGACCACCGCCGGCGCCGCTCTTCGGCTTGCTACACGCGGCAGCGCCCTTGCACTCTGGCAGGCCAATCGCCTGCGTGATGCGATCCAGAAAACTTTCGGCCGCAACGCCGAAATCGTCGTGGTGAAGACCACCGGCGATCATTTTGCGGTTGCCTCATTCGACCAGATCGGCGTTCAGGGTGTCTTCACAAAGGAACTCGAAGAGGCGATTGCTTCGGATCGCGCTGACGTGGCCGTCCATAGCATGAAAGACGTTCCGACGGAGTTTTCCGCTGCCTGCCGGATACTCTCCGTTTTTCGCCGCGACGATCCTCGAGACGCGCTCGTCTCGCACGGTGGCGAAACGATTGAGCGCCTGCGCCATCGCGCGCGCATCGGCACGAGCAGCCTTCGCCGCGCTTCCCAGCTTCTGGCCTTTCGCCCCGACTTTGAAATTTGCGAGATCCGCGGAAACGTTGATACCCGCTTGCGCAAGGTTGAAGCGGGCGAATGTGACGCGATTGTTCTGGCCAAGGCTGGCCTCGATCGCCTTGGATTCACCTCGCGAATCTCTGAAATCCTCTCGCCCGAGATTATGCTGCCGGCCGTCGCCCAGGGAGTTCTTTGTGCCGAATACTT
>DATEKA010000070.1:0-18447 GCA_035277685.1 Candidatus Acidiferrales bacterium | reverse complement strand
CTCGACCGTGACGAGATGGTTCCCAGGTTTCTGGACATGTACGCTGCGGAGCATCGCAGACCGGGCCGGGCGGACCACCCGGGACTTTACCGTGAGCAACTCGAGACGATCCGGCGCGAGGCGATCCTGGCGATGGTGCTGCGCATCGAGGCAGCGCTGCCCAAGCGCCTGAAGGTCCATGTTCCCGTGAGAAGTCCGCGTAAGAACGCCCGCGGGAAGCACGGCCGAGGGGTGCGGCCGAAAAAATCGCGCAGCAGCCGTGACACGTGGGAATTCGCAATACCGATTCTCGACCTTTTTCGCGAGGAATTCTTTGTGGCGCTGGGCCGGGCGCTCGAATGGAGCCAGCGGGACGCCGAAGAATTCTGGCGCGACCTGGAACTGTACGAAAAGTTGCGAGCGAGCAATTCCCGACGAGTGGGACGCATCGCCCGCGCCGTTCCTACCGGGCCATTTGTGGACCGGGTTGCCTTCCTCCTTGATCCGTCGCTGATGGAACAGGCCCGCCGGGCGACTGCGAAGTTCGAGTCCGAACTGGACGCGGCGGCGGATCGCGTCCTGCGGACGACGCTTTCGCGCCGGCGTGTGGATTGAAGAAACCAACCGCGTGTCCCGCTATCGCAGCGCGATAGTACATATCTGTTGAGCACAGATGTATGCGGGCGCGAAGCCACGATCGGCGCGATTCTGCTATTCTCGCGACGTGGTCGCACTCTTTTACATTCTGATTCTTGTGCAGATTGCGGTAGGAATCTATTCGCTGTGGACCGGGTTCGAGTGGTATCAAATGGTCCGGCGGCGAGCGGCGTCGCATTCGGGATTCTACGCGCCCGTGGCGGCAGTCATCTGTCCCTGTAAAGGTCTGGAGCCGGGGCTGGAAGAGAACCTGGCCGCGCTCGCGCAGTTCGACTATCCGAGCTACGAAATTTACTTTGCGCTGGCCACGAGCCTCGATCCCGCCGTCAAGATCGTTGAAAAGATAAAGGCGGCGAGCCAGCGGCCCATTCATATTGTCATAGCAGGGCCTCCGGAGAACTCTTCCGACAAAGTGCATAATTTGAGCCGTGCGGTTGGGGCCCTGCCGACGGGGAAATTCGAAGCGCTCGTTTTTATTGACTCTGACGTGCGGCTGCCGCGAGGATGGCTTCGCAAGCTGGTCGCGCCTCTTCAAAATCCGCGCGTGGGCGCGACCACTGCCTACCGCTGGATCATCCCGAGCAGGAAAATCGGCGAAGGCGGATTCGCGAGCGCGATGGCCTCGGCTTGGAATGCTTCCGTAGCAACGCTCCTGGGGAGAGAAAAGGAGAATTTCTGCTGGGGTGGCGGCACCGCCCTCCGCTGGAAGACGTTCGAGGACGCGGGCGTCCTGGCGGCGTGGAATGGCGCCCTGAGCGATGATTTCACTCTAACGCAAGCATTGAACGATGCGGGAAGCGCAATCGTCTTCTGC
The DNA here is from genome assembly GCA_035277685.1 of Candidatus Acidiferrales bacterium. Lineage (GTDB taxonomy): Bacteria > Acidobacteriota > Terriglobia > Acidiferrales > UBA7541 > Palsa-295. The sequence goes on along the minus strand of DATEKA010000070.1, from coordinate 16,997 downwards.
CCGGAGTGTATGGCGGCAACCCCGCATCCTTGGACGGGCACCCAGCTTCTCGATTTCACGACGCGGCAGATCGTGATTACGCGCGTCTACTCCCCGACGCGCTGGCTGCTCGGGATGATTTCGCACCTCAGCTATTCACTGACTTTTCTCTACGGCGCCGTGGTGATTCTCGCGACGATGCTTAGCGGGGATCCTTGGGTACAACTGGCGCTGCTTGAAGTCGCTCCATTGCTGTTGGCGGGCATGAAAGGCGCGCTGCGGACGGCCGCTGTCGAGCAACTACTGCCGGAGTGGAAATCGAAACTCTCGCAGTGGGCATGGGTCTGGATTGTCCTGGCGCCGCTCGTGCCGTTCCTGTTTTCCTGGAATTTTCTTTCATCGCTGGCGACAAAGAGGATCCGCTGGCGCGGGATTCGCTATGAGCTCGTTTCGCCGAGCACGACGCGCATTCTCACGCGTTAAACCGGCAGCGATCGAACGTCGCGCGTCAGATTCTGCGCTGGACGTTGGGGAAGTCCACCCACACTTTTACGCCGCAGAAATGTGAGCCTTCCGTGCAAATGGGACTGGAAATTCCGGCCCGAAGGTAACAGGGAGGGCCGATGTATCGCCCGATCGAGGGAAACGCGGCGCGTACCTGATTCACTTCGTCAATGGAAGCCTGGTAAATCTCCTCCTGCGCGTTGAAGCAGGTCCGCATCGTCCATTTGTGGAGCAGATGCAGCAGCGGCCCCGATTCGACCAGGCGAATTGCTTTGGCGTTCGGCAGCAAGTAAAGAGCGAACTGAGCCGGAACGCCGCGGTCGAGCAGTTCGTTCTTGGCGTCCCACGCTTCCTGCATCGCCTGCTGATAAATCTCCAGCGCCCGCGGATTTTCGCGAATCAGCATAGGGGCGACGTAATCGGGCGAACGCGTGTCGGCGAGCGTAAGCAACGGTCGCGAGCCGGGTACCATTCGATGGCGCTGGTCCTGGCTGTCCGCGGTGTGGCTGATTTTCTTGGCGAACGTGAAATTCGCGTGTTGCAACGGACGCATCATCGGCGCGTGAACGCCGATGTTCAGCGTTTCGCGACGATACGGATTACGCGCAGGATTCAGCATGCGATCGAGGGCTTCGAAATCGGAGCACTCTTCCTTGGCTGCTCCTACGACGGCACGATAGGCTTCCGCCACCGCTTCGATCGCGTGCGGCGAGTAATCGATGAGCCGGGACGTAAGACCGCCGAGCGTCGCGTCAAATTCGCGCGCGAACCGTTCGCCATCGCGAGCGGGCTCTTTCCATTCCGGCGGATCCTCCATCGGCTCGTTATCGAACCGGTCGAAGAATTGCGGATCGATCTCGCGCACGCGTTCTGCCATTTGCCCGATCACTTCTCTTGCTTCCGCCGGAGTGTCGCTAGCCGCCTGCATCCGGTACAGCCGATGCAAAACGATCCCCGAGAGCGTGTGCACCATGGTGGTGAAAGCCGCAACCGGCAATACGTACCGGGCGACCTCGATGGCGCGCTTCTCCGACTGCCGTTCAACTTTCTGGATGCGTTTCGGATGAGACATCCCGCTGACGTGCCAGATATCGCCGAGAACTTCGCGGGCGCCAGGCTGGAGGACTGAAGTCAGCTCGCGGTAGTGCCGCCAGGCCCGCGCAACCGCGTTTTCATAGATCGTGCGTTCGGCCGGACCAAAATTGGGATTGCCGGGACCTTCGGGCGGGACGTAAGCCTGCGCGCGGTCGAGACGCACGTAGCGCTGGCTCTGCTGCTCCGAGTTGTAGAAAGGATGCGCGTGAAGAAACGACCAGACAAACTGCCGGCTGACGTTTTCGAGGCCGAACTCGAAGTGCGCGTGCTGATAAACGGTGTGATGACCGCCGTAATACGTGGCCGAACCGATGGTCACTCGCTGCTTATCGCTAACCTCTTCGGGGCCGATTATGCGCGGCGAATAGCAGGTACGCGCGGCCGCAATCGCGGAATCGAACGGGTGAGCAAACGCATTGCGCAGAGTGATCCGCGGAGGCGCGGTCTCGATTGCGGAGGGCTGCCGCGATTCCGGCACAGGAGAGAATTGCGTGGCCATCTTCGGCGCTATTGTACACCGGCCGTCTACTTGCTCAGGGCCGAGGACGTGACTTTGCGGCAAATTCCGGGAAACGAGACGATCCCAGGACCACCGCGGCGGCTAAGACTTCTTGGCCACTTTGTTCGCGTACTTCTTCTGGAAGCGCTCGACGCGTCCCGCGGTATCGATCAGTTTCTGCTTGCCGGTGAAGAATGGGTGGCAGCTCGAGCAGATTTCCACTCGAATCAGATTGCCTTTGAAAGTCGAACGGGTCTGAAACGTACTCCCGCACGCGCAGTGAACGGTTACAGGATGGTAGTCCGGGTGAATCCCTTCCTTCATGGATGCTTCCTTTCGGTGATCGCCTTGCCTGCCGCAGACAGGATCTGCGCGGCGAAAACTGAATCAGCCTCATGCGGCCTAGCCGCTAGGCCGACAGCGAGTTGTTAAGTATAGACGATTTGATGTCTTATCTCCAATTCGGACTCGAAGCGATCGAAGGGATCAGGACACGAAGGAACAGCCGACTCGGGCGCGGCCCGGCTCCGCCGCCTGCGTGTACGCCTTTCGGAGAATCACGCGGACGGGTGGCAAGATGGGAACGTGCAGGACCGCGCTGAACTGCGCGGGAACTTCTGTCGAGGTGTCAAGCACCAAAGCGACGCCTCCGTAACTCAGATCCAGAACGCGCGCGGTCTTCTGCCCTTCAGTTGAGAGCACGGCGTAGGCCTTCGTCCCAGCGAGCGAAACGCGCTCCCATTTTCTGTGCTCGGATTTTGGCCCGGATCCCTGGTTTACGCGAGGAGGTGCTGGCGCCGGCGCGGGAGGCGGCGGTACTGCCGCTTCCGCAGGCGGGGAAGGAGGTTCTGCTTTCATCTCGCGCTCCTCGCGGCTGCTGATGATGGTCGGCTCCGGCCGTGGACGCCCTGTGGTCTTGAGCTCGTAGAGCTTTCGGTCGGCGATCGCCATCAGGTCTTCCATTTTTTCGCTGTCTTGTGGGTAGACTGCCACGCCAAAATCAAGCGTAACTCCAACGTCGAGCGCAAAGGACTGCACTTCCGATTCGTATTGTGCCCGGACGCGGCGACACAGAATGTCGGCTTGTTCCGCTTCGGACTGGGGCAGCAGAAGCGCGAATTCATCGCCCCCGATGCGAAAAGCAAAGTCCGACGAACGCAGCGTGCTCTTCAACGTGTTCGCGGCCAGAACAAGAACCTGATCGCCCCTCGGATGGCCATGGCGGTCATTCACCTCCTTGAGCTTCTTCAAGTCGAGAATAACGATAGCCAGAGGGTGCCCGTAACGCCTCGCGCGATTCAGCTCTTTGTCGGAGTACTCATCGAACAGGCGGCGATTGTACAAGCCGGTAAGCGAGTCTGTTGCGGCGTTGATCTGCAGCTTCTTGAGCTCGTCGAGTTCCATGAGAACGGGAGCCCGGAGAAGCCCGCGGGCAGTCAAAACATCGACGAGGACGGCTCTTAGGGAGAGCGCCTGGCCGCTTGCGGAGAGCTGGCCGCGTCGTTCAAGGATCGCCTTCCAGGCCTCGACGCTTTGGACCTCCGTCAGGTCGATTTGCGTTAATGAGCGGAAAAATTGGCGGAGGAATACCCCTCGGACGGCCTCTTCAAGACCGTCCAGAGTTTCCGCAAGAATAGGGAGCAGAGACTCCTCAGAAGACAGCAGCTGGGAGGCCTCTCCTGGCTGGGGCATCAATGGGTCCGGTTGTAGTCTATTCTTTCCCTTTGTTAAGGGAAGCTTGCGGGGGCGCAAAACTTCAAGCACGGGACAGTCCAATCCAAGCGGGCGAGCCAGTCAGGGGCTGCCCTCTAACCTCCTCTAACGCATAGGATTGCATCCGTCTTGGGACGTGTCAATGCGGGAGCGGCTGTATTCAGCCGCAAATTGAAGAAAATCCGTTCCCATTATGCCAACTGTTCTGCGCTTGATTGGGTGGAGAAGTAATCAGCCTATCGGCTTAACGAATTCGACTCCAACAAGATGGACGTCTCCGGCTTCCTGCCGGCGCTTCACACGAGCCAGCATCGGCGGCATCCCGGATGGAATCAAAGCGGAGGACGTGATGGAGGGTGCCGGAATGGTGAGCGTAATGACCTCGCCGATCGGCAAAGCTCTGGGACACGTGATAAAGGCGCCCAGAGCGCTGATGTCGAGGGTCTTGGCGAGCTCGAGGAATTGCTCGCCGTGAAGGTCTCTCCCACGCACGAACAAAGGCACCTGCAGCCGGATCCGTTGGAAGCGGCGGCGCTCGTCATACATCGGCGACATACCAAGTCTTTGTCGAAGAGGGCTTTCTCGCACTCGGGTACCTCAGTTTTAGTACTCGATATCTATGGCAATTTCAGTGCAAAGTCCACGGGTGGAGCTACACCGGCGTAAGTAGCTGTGCGCATAGACACTTATGGGAAGCGCAAACTCCACCCGCTGCGGTTTTAACGACAGATGTATGCAAGATTAGTCCTCTGTGTTTCCACCATTGTGCAAACGTAGGACTCATTTGCCATTGACAGCAATTATTGCCTTTGCGAGCATACCTTGTATTTGGCACTTAACCATGCTTCCCAGCGGTAAGCCGGTGTGTCCTTAGCCGGTTAAAGAGTTGCAGAGAGGGATATCCTTGCCTGAAAGTCTGACAGATAGCGAGCAAGCGACTGCCCAGCCGGCGTTTCAAATAGCGGCAAGCCTTCTCGATGCAGTGGATCAACCCCTACTTGTGGCCGGGCGGCAGGGACGAGTGCTTTTTTCCAACTTGCGGGCTCAAGACGTCCTGAACGCCCTGGGTTTTCACGCTCCGGAGCCAAACCTCTTTCGCGACGTACTCAAGTGCGACGGCAAAGCGATTCTGAGCCTCCTCGAACACGGCGAACCGCAACTCGAACTGCCGGTGGAGTCCAGCGAGGGCAAGAGCCGCGCGCGCATCCGATGGCTGCCCGAGCCGGACTGGCTGGTTGTTTATGTCGAACCGGCGGCGTCCGACGACTTTCTCGACGAGAAGGAGATGCGTCAGAAAGTCCAGGATCTTATGCAGGAGCGAGAGATCACGTATCGCAACCTGCTGGCCGCTTATTTGCGATTGCAGGAAGTCAACCGGCAGAAGACCGTTTTTCTCGGCTCGGCGGCGCACGAATTGAAGACTCCACTGGCCGTAATGAAGGGGTACTACGATTTGCTGCTCTCAGGCTCGCTGGGCAAGCTGAGCGACAGACAGCGGGACATCCTTCAGGAGTCGAAGGAGAGTTGTGACCGGCTCGTGCGCCTGGTGTCCATGTTCCTCAATTACTCCGCACTGGAGAGCGGGAAACTGGTTTTGCAGTTGCGCGAGAACGACCTGCAGGATTGCATCAAAGACCTGGTCTGCAGGTGGCAGGAAGCGTTCCAGCGCGTGAACGTGCGGCTCGAAACGCGCGTCGATCCCGATGTTCCGTTGTTCAAGTTCGACTATCAGAAAGTGCAGCAATGTATCGCAAACTTGATCGACAATGCGTTAAAGCACACTCCGGAAGGCGGTTGTGTAACGTTGACCGTTCTACCTCACTTCTGGGAGCGGCGGGTCGCTGAGGCTGCCCCAGCCCAAGAACGGCGCCGCGAACGCGCCGCCCTCCCCAACAGCGTTTTGATTTCCATCTCCGATACCGGGAACGGGATCGCCGCCGAGTTCCACCAGGAGATCTTCGAGGAATTTGTGCGGGTCGATCCCTTGTCGTCGGGCATGGGATTGGGCTTGGCGATAACCAAGCGGCTGATCCAGGCGCATCGCGGAAAAGTCTGGGTGGACAGCGAGATCGGGCGGGGGAGCAGCTTCTCATTTCTCCTGCCCATTAATGCCGGATAAAACGGTTTCATCAGAAGGGAAACGATGGCTCAAAAGGAAGTAGCGAAAGAAAAGATTTTGGTCGTGGACGACGAACCGAGCATACGCAAGTATCTCCAGACCTTGCTTGAAGTTGATGGTTTCGACGTCCAGAGCGTTTCGAGCGGTAAAGAGGCCCTTGAGCGCGTGGGCGCCGGTGAACGCCCCGACTTCATGATTCTGGACGTGCTGATGCCTGAGATCGACGGGCTCGAGACGTTGCGGCGGCTGATGCAAATCGACCACTCGCTGAATGTCATCATGTTGTCGTGCTCGAACGAAGTGAACACAGTGGTCGAAGCGATCCGTCTGGGCGCGCTCGACTACCTCACGAAACCGTTCGAAAAGCCCGAGCTGGATGCCGCTTTCCTGAAGGTGCGCCAGAAGAAGCAGCTTCGTTCTGAAAACGAGGCGCTGCGCGAGTATTGCGAACAGCTCACCGAGGATCTTTCCTTCCTGGTGGCCAGCCCGCAAATGCTGAAGATCCGCCAGCAGATTCTGCAGATTGCGCCGGTTGACGTCCCGGTATTTATCAGCGGCGAAAGCGGAGTGGGCAAGGAAGTCGTGGCGCGCATGATTCATTTGCGCTCCACCCGTCGCCAGCAGCAGTTCGTGAAAGTGAACTGCGCGGCGCTTCCCGGAGAGCTGCTCGAGTCGGAATTGTTCGGCTATGAGCAAGGCGCGTTCACGGGCGCGGTCCGGGCAAAACCGGGAAAGTTCGAACTGGCAAACCGCGGAACAATGTTTCTGGACGAGATCGCCGAAATGAGCCCTCACCTGCAGGCAAAACTCCTCCACGTCCTGCAGGATGGGCAGTATTCGCGGCTTGGAGCCCGTTCGGCGGTGAACGTAGATGTGCGCGTGCTGGCCGCCACGAACATGAACGTCAAGGAGGCTATGCGGTCGGGGCGATTTCGCGAGGATCTCTACTATCGGCTGAATGTTCTTTCGATCCACATCCCGCCCCTTCGGGAAAGGACTGCGGAGATTCCGCTTCTGTTCCGGCATTTTCTGGCAAAGTACAGCGAGAAATATCAGAAGCCTGCCATGGAACCTTCGAAGCACTTGCTCGAAGCAGCTCTGCGTTATCCCTGGCCGGGCAACCTGCGCGAGCTGGAGAATTTCGTCAAGCGCTACGTCATCCTTGAAGACGACGAAGGCAGCCTTCGGGAATTACTGGAGATGACCGGGCAGCAGCGTGTGCCTCAACGTGAGGAGGTTGCGGCGCCCAAGGAGCAAGGTTTGAAGGCCCTGGTGCGCGGGCTGAAGGACGAAGCCGAGATGGAAGCGATTGCGGATGCGCTCGAGAAAACGAATTGGTGCCGCAAAGACGCTGCACGCATGCTCGGCATCAGTTACAAGGCGCTGCTGTACAAAATGCGTCACTTCAACCTGGATTCTGGACGCAGTTCGCGCTCCGCGGCAGCAAGGGCTGCGGCACAAGAGAAACAAGCAACTCTTGCGAAAGACTCCCCGGCCAAAGAGCCTGCGCCTGCGAGTTCCGGAATCACCGGTTCCTAGCGGGTCAGGCGCGGATTTCGCGTACTGCAACTCGGGTTCTAGGCCCGGAAAACAGTTGCATATCTAGAGCACATTCAAAGAAATACCGCTACCCTTCGGACCTAAGGTTGTTCTAGTATTCTGACCCGAAGCGGGTCACTTGGGAAGATTGCCTGGGCTCGTTTGCGTCTCTCCCGTGTTGCAAAAGCATTTCTTAACTGGTGCTTTCAAAGGATTTGACGGAAGCGGATGTTCGGCTGTTCTATGGAAGAATGCGGACAGGCCGAAACTCGAGGACTTCGCGGCAAATTGCGTGCATAGCTTCTGACGTGGGGGGGCCTTGTTTTCTGCCACTCGGGAGGCAGGGTGTGAAATCCAACATGAGGAGCGGGGATGAGTGAGCGTCGGATGGCCCGCCGGTACGACCTCTCGCTACCGGTGAATGTTCGCGTGCCAGTCAATCGAGAATCCGTCTCGCATAACGGTCAGACGCGGGATATCTCCACTCGCGGGGTCTATTTCACAACTCAAAGGGAGCTCTGCACGGGCAGCGAGGTGGACTTCACCTTGACTTTGCCGCCTGAGATTACGCGGGGCAGCGAAGTGCTCGTGCGCGCGCACGGTCGCGTCGTGAGAATCGACAGGCACGGCGAAGATGACCTTCCTATGGTCGGTGTTGCAGCGGTAATCGAGCGCTACGACATCATCCGCGGCGAGGGAAACCGGAACTAGTCTCTGAAACTTTCTTTCGCTCGCGCTTCACGTTCGGCCAGTGAAGCTCCCGGTTTTTCGAACCTTTACATTTCGCACGATGCACCGCCTGCCCGGGTTCCTCGTCTCGCCACAAATTATGAAGGAAGTGCTGTCCTGACTGGCTCAGGCACGACCGTCCGCCTTGTCCGGCGAATTTCGTGGCGGCAGCGTGAAAATCGAAGCCAGCACAGTCGCGCTTTTGGTGAGCCTGCAACCGGGAAACCGCATTCCCCAAAGTGCCAATCATTTTCTGGGACTTTCGCGCTACCCTGCGCCCCTTCCCAGCAGTTCCGAGGCATCCGAGTACTGGAACCGTCTTCCGGCAATGCCCGTAACATGCTACATCGATAGGGCTTATTGCCGACGCCACTCCCTGAACAGCAAAACCTTTCTTTTGGCCCCGAAACCCCGAATTTGGCTCCCCGAGTGCAAAAATTAGTCTTGAGCGAAATCAGTCCACTAACTTCACTAATGGCCAGTCAACCTAAACTGTGTGCCGCAAAACCGGTAGAACTACCTCCCGAGCAGATCTATTTCGGGCCGTCCGCGATCATGCAGTCAGTGCGTCAACGGGTGGAGAGAGCGGCCGGTCTGGATGTCCCGATCCTGATTTTGGGAGAAAGCGGTACGGGAAAAGAAGTATTGGCCCGTTTCGTTCACGGGCGCTCGCCCTGGCGCGAGGGTCCTTTTGTGAAAGTGAACTGTCCGGCGATTCCCGGCACACTGCTTGAGAGCGAGTTGTTCGGTTTTCAAAAGGGTGCTTTCACCGGGGCGACTGCTGACAAACCCGGGCGAATCGAGATGGCTCAGGGCGGCACTCTGTTTCTGGACGAAATCGCCGAACTCGACGGCAGTTTGCAAGCCAAGCTCTTACATGTCCTTCAGGACGGCTCCTTCACGCGGATCGGCGACCACGAAGAACGCCAAATGGACGCTCGCATCGTCTGCGCCACGAACCGCCGCCTTCAGCACGAAATTGAAATCGGCAATTTCCGCTCGGACCTGTTTTATCGGATCAACGTAATCACGATTCATCTCCCGCCCCTTCGTGAACGCCGCGAGGATATTCCCGGCCTCATCGCCTATCTCAGGGAGGAGTTCAACCGCCGCTTCAAGCGCGATGCCGCTCCGCTTTCCCGCGAAACGCTCCACGTTCTCCAGAACCGCGACTGGCCCGGAAATATTCGGGAGCTGGAAAACTGCATGGCCCGGTACGTCATCTTCGGATCCGAAGAAGCTTTTTTCGGAGAGCGTGACGACAAGAAGCCGGAAACAGTGCAGTATGAGCTCACTCCGGACGGCAAAATCCCGCTCAAACGAATTTCCCAGCAGGTTACCCGGCGAATGGAGCGAGAACTCATCCTCAAAGTTCTCCAAGCGAATCATTGGAATCGCCGCAAGGCTGCCGAGGCTCTAAAGATCAGCTACCGGGCGCTTTTGTACAAAGTGCGGCAGGCGGGTTTGCCTTCGAAGCGCCCGCATAAGGGTTCCGGCGGTTCCACCCAGTCTTCCCTTCCCGCGGACTGACAGCTTTCACCGAAGGCTCAAAAAACGAGGGTCGCGCGTTTCAAGGGTCTTGTTATCATCTTGGAAAAACCGGCCGCAGCGCGTCTTGCTCCTTCCCCTTGTTTTCGCTAGCCTTAAACTCCAATGGCTAAGGCCGCAACCAAGTCAACCTTGAAAGTCTGCCTGCTGTCTCCGCATCCGATGGTGATCGACGAGTTCCGCCGTCTGCTTTCGGAGTCGGGGCTTCAGATAGTCTCGAAACAGCTCGACTCCATGCTGGCGCCCGACTTGCGGAATCTTGAAGTCCCGCGCGCGCCTGTGTACGTGGTGGACGCGCACGCTGCGCGCCAGGCTACAGGGGCCCTGCTAGGCAATATCCTGGATCGCAATCCCGCAGCGCGCCTCCTGGTGGTCGGAGAGAAGCTCGGGGACGAGGAGAGCTACGGACTCCTCCGGCAGGGTGTGAAAGGAATCCTGAACTACGAAGAGGCGCGGGAGCAGTTGCCGCGCGCGCTGCCCCTCGTTGCCGGCGGCGGCTTTTGGGTTCCGAGGGCAGTGCTGTCGCGCTTTGTGGATTCGATTTTGAGCAGCACTCAAGGGCGCAGGCTTCGCGGTGACTCTCCGGCAGAGCTCAGCCGTCGTGAGCAGGAAGTCTTGAATGGCCTTTTGGAAAATCTTGCAAACAAAGAAGTGGCCGACCGTCTCCACATCTCCGAGCGAACCGTAAAATTCCACGTGTCGAACTTGCTGGCAAAGTTTGGCGTTCGCCGCCGAGCCGACCTGATTCTCTTGTGCTTCCAGCGGCGCGGCGCGTCCATGTAACGGCGGCATTCGCAGGCGCCCGCAGCGTACTGCTATAATTCCACCTTAACTCCTGTTCCCGGAATTCGCCCATGTCCACGTTTTCCGTTCAAAACTTTGGCTGCCGAGCCACCGAGGCGGATGCTTCGGCGTTGCGCCGGCAGTTGGTCTCGAACGGATTGACGCTGGCGCAGGACGATTACCGCGCGGACATCATCGTCCTCAATACGTGTACGGTTACAGCGGCTGCCGACGCGCAAGCCCGTGAAACGGTCCGCAAGATCCATCGCGCGAATCCCTCGGCGCGCATTGTCGTGACCGGTTGCTATGCCCAACGGGCTCCCGAGGAGGTTGCGAGCCTGCCGGGCGTCGGGCTGGTTGTCGGCAATTCGCATTTTTCGGAGATCCCGCACGCTCTCGCACGCTTGGGCGCGAATGCAGTCGTGGACCCGCACGAGCCTGCGTCTGGTTTCGTCTCGCTTGCTCGACTTGGTGAGCCAATGTCGCTGGCAAACGGGCCCGCAAAGATACTGACCGGCGACATCTTTGCGAGCGCGGGGATTTCGATTGATCCGCTCTCCGCTTTCCAGCCGGATCGGACGCGGCCCATCTTGAAGGTACAAGACGGATGCAATCATCGCTGCTCCTACTGCGTGATTCCCTTCGTCCGCGGGCGCAGCCGGAGCATGCCCGTGGCGGCGGTCGTTCAGGAAATTCGGCGACTGACCGGTCTCGGAGCGAAGGAAATCGTTCTGAGCGGCATCAATCTGGGAAGCTATGGACGCGACCTCGCGCCGCGTTCGAGCCTCGCCCGGCTTGTCGACCAAATTCTCGACGAGACACATCTCGAGCGACTTCGGTTCAGTTCCATCGAGCCGCAGGATGTTACGCGCGACTTCGTCGAACTGGCTGCTTCATCAGCTCGTATTGCGCCGCATTTTCACGTTCCTTTGCAGTCCGGTTCGAACCGGATGCTAAAGGCAATGCACCGCTGGTATCGCGCGGAGCACTACGCGGAGCGTATCGGTCTGATTCGCAGGGCGCTGCCGAACGCGGCCATCGGGGCGGACGTTATCGCGGGATTTCCCGGAGAAACGGAAAAGGACTTCGCCGAAACGGTCGAACTGGTCGAGAAAGCGCCCTTCAGCTACTTGCACGCTTTTTCCTTTTCGTCGCGGCCGGGAACAGAAGCGGCAACGCTGGCTTCCACCCCGGTGAGTGAAGCGGTCATTCGCGATCGCGCGCGCACGCTTCGGGCGATCGGCGCGCGCAAGGCAGCCGCCTTTCGTCAGTGCCGAACCTCGAACTGGGAATGGGCATTGACACTTGATAAGCGCGGCAGCGGCTGGACGGAATGCTTGACCGGAAACTACCTGTCCGTGCGCGTCGCGGAGCATGTTGCCGCCAATCAATGGGTGCGCGTAAGAGTGACCCGTTCGCCCGACGAAATTGCGAGCGAATATTCGTTCGAAACCGGCAGCGAACGGCAGGCAGCTCAAGCAGTGGACTAAAGCGGAACGGTTTCGCCGGCGCTGATCAAGCGCCGTCTTCGAAAATCACCTGCGCCACGGCCAGATTTCCGCTGTGAGTGATCGTCAGAGAAATGTTTCTTGCGCCGAGCTCCCCTGCGATTTGCCGCGCCGCCCCTTCCAGTCGCAGTGTGGGTTTACCGCCCGGCGTATTAACCACTTCGATGTCGCGCCACCGTACACCGCGCCGCCAGCCGGTTCCGAGCGCCTTCATAGCGGCTTCCTTTGCCGCGAAACGGGCTGCGTAGCGCTCGAACTTGTTTTTATGGCTCTCGCAGTAGGCGATTTCACGAGGCGTGTAGAGCCGCTCCAGAATCGCCGTCCCGTGTCGCGTCAGGACCTGCGCGATCCGGTCGATTTCCGCGATATCCAAGCCCAGCCCAACGATCACGGATCCTCGGCAGCCTGACTTTGTTATATGAGATGGTTCCGCCCGGTTCTGCCGCGCCAATTATACCTATAATATTCCATTGCACTTCGACCGAGCGGAAGCCATGAGTACCAGGGAAAACAAATTGACTAAAGCCAAACGCCAGGATTCGGCGCCGCGCAAGAATTCGGATTGGACCACGCGCAGTGAAAAAGGGCTTCGAATTTTAATGGCGCGGCCTCTTGCGAGCATCGCGTGGCTGGTTCACGGCTTCAGCACGCGTCCCGGCGGATCGAGCGAACTGGACAACGGTAGCGGCAAGACGGAGCGAGTGTTGAATCTCGGCTTCACCGATTGGGATGAACGCAACCGGGTGATGGACAACAGGAACAAATTCACCACGGCGCTGGACGCGGCCAGCATGAAGATGACGACTCTGAAGCAAATCCATTCGGACTTGGCTCACCGGGTGGATGGACTGCGCTGCGGTGAGGCGCTCAAAGGTGACGCGCTCTTGACGCGCGATCCAGGAATTCTTTTGGCCGTGCAGACTGCCGATTGCATTCCAATTCTTCTGGCGGATACTCGAACGCGCTCGGTCGCGGCCGTTCACTCGGGATGGCGCGGCACGTTAGGCCGCATCGTGGAAAAGACACTCGGCCGCATGCGCATGGAATTCGGCACTCAACCCGAAGATGTGATCGCCGCGCTCGGCCCGGGTATCGGCGGCTGCTGCTACGAAGTCGGCCACGAGGTCGCGAAGGAGTTTGCTGCTCAATTCCACGATGCGCGCGAATGGTTCGACGGCCCGTTTGACGCGATTGCAACCGGTGACAATGATCCGAATTGGCTGCCATGGCTCACCATGGCGCCGCCAGGACACGCCCCGGAACCCGGCCGCGTGCGCCTAGACCTGCTCGCAGCGAACCGCGCGATTCTAATCAGCGCAGGCGTTCCGTCCCAAAATATATTCGACTGCGGACTCTGCACCGCTTGCCGCACCGATTTGTTCTTCAGCTATCGCAAGGAGCGAATGACCGGCCGCCTCATGGCCGCGATCGGTATTCGAGATGGCGTTTGACATGCCGACGCGGGCCCCCGCGTTCATGCATTTGCGGGCGAGATTCGCGCCAGATTCGTTTCCGCTGATTCCAGCAGCGCCAACTGCCCGCACGCGCCCATCACGTCCTGCCCGCGCGAGTACCGGACGAAGACTGGAATGCCTTTGTCGCTGAGAGTCTTGCGGAATGCTTCGACGCGCGCCGGATCGGGCTTTCGATAAGGCAAATCGCCGGGATTCCATGGAATCAGATTCACCTTCGCTCGCAGTTTCGAAATCAGTTTTGCCGTTCGGCGCGCATCTTCGGGCGCATCGTTGAAGTCCCCGAGAAGCACGTACTCGAACGTCAGTCTCTCCCACGGACGCAGCGGATACTCGCGACAGGCTTCGAGCAGCTTTGCGATCGGATACTTCCGATTAATCGGCATGATCTCGTTGCGTTGTTCGTCGCATGACGCGTTCAGTGAAATGGCCAGCTTGGGTCGAACTTTCTCTCCGGCCAGCCGCTCGATTCCCGGAATGATTCCGCTCGTCGAGAGAGTCGCATGTTTCGGCGAGATGGCCATCCCACTCGGATCGAGCAGGATTCGCATTGCCGCCATCACAGCGTCGTAATTCAGCAGCGGCTCGCCCTGGCCCATCAGCACCACATTGGTTTGCCCCTTCAGCGCGTGGCGATTTTCCTCGAGCGCCACCAGAACCTGCCCCAGGATTTCTCCGGCCGAGAGATTCCGGATCAGTCCGAGAGTCGCGGTTAGGCAGAAGCGGCAGTCCACTGCGCATCCGGCTTGTGTCGAAACGCAAATTGTCTGGCGCTTCGTTTCGGGCATGAACACCATCTCGATGGTCGTTTCCGCGGCGGAGCGGGCCCCAGCGCCGTGTTCCGGCAGCGATAGCACGTATCGCACGGTTCCGTCATCCGACGCGTAGGCTCGTCGGATTCGCGGCAGGGCCACCTCGCTCTCGCACAGAAGACGTTTGCGCAATTCAAGGGGCAGATTGGTCATCGAAGTGACGTCCAACCGCCGCTCGGCATACAACGCGCGATAGATTTGCGCGCCGCGATAGGCGGGTTCACCCAGACTTTGCGCGAATTCTCGCAGTTCTTCCGCTGACTTGCCCAGAAGATTGCGGGTGTGCGCCGGATTTCGATGTGTCATTCGCCTCATCATAGCACGCGGCGACTTTCCGATTTTTCGCGCCACTTCCTTTCTCCGGGTCAGTAATCCGGTAAACAGCATCTAATTGAAACGCGGGGGCATCTGTTTCGCTCACTTGTTTCTTCGCGAGGAATGACACTGGTTCCTTTGCGTGCGAGAATGTTCTCAGATGACTGAGATCGCTCGCGGCGTGAACCAGGAGACTTTGGCCAACGGTTTGGTGGTCATCACCGAGCCGATGGAGCACGTGCGCTCCGTCTCTGCCGGCATCTGGCTGCGCTCGGGATCGCGGCGTGAGCCCGCCGACGTGAATGGCCTCTCCCACTTCATCGAGCACATGGTCTTCAAAGGCACGCGCCGCCGCACCGCCGAGGACATCGCGCGCGAAGTTGACAGCATCGGCGGCATGCTCGACGCCTTCACCTCCAAGGAAATGGTTTGCTTCAATACGCGCGTTCTCGATGAACACCTGCCGCGCGCTTTTGACGTGCTCTCGGACATGCTCCTCGAGCCCAAATTTGCTCCCGAGGATATCGATCGCGAGCGCTCCGTCATTCTCGAAGAAATTCGAATGACCCAGGATAATCCGGAGGACCTGGTCCACGAATTGTTCACCCAGAATTTCTGGGATCCCCACGCCTTAGCCCGGCCGATCCTGGGCACGCCGGACACGGTCTCCGCATTCGACCGCCCGACCCTCGAGTCCTGGTTTCGCCGGTGGTACGCGCCAAACAATGTCGTGATTACCGCAGCGGGGCGCCTCGAACATGCGCGGTTTGTCGGCCTCGTCACCGAGCGCTTCGGGAAGCTCGAGCGATCTTCCGAAGTCGCCGCCGACACCATACCCCGGCCCGCGCCGCATATCACCCTCCGGAAAAAGAAGGAACTCGAGCAGGTGCACATCTGCATCGGGGTGCCGGCGCTGCCCATGTCTGACCGCCGCCGTTTTGCCGTTTCTGTGCTGAACAACGTTCTCGGCGGCGGAATGTCCTCGCGGCTGTTCCAAAACATTCGCGAGCGGCAGGGGCTTGCCTACGCGATTTTCAGCGAGTTGAACGCCTATAAAGATGTCGGCATGCTTTCGGTCTACGCGGGGACATCGATCGAGACGGCGCCTAAAGTGATCGAGTGCATCATGCAGGAGCTACAGCGTTTGAAGAACGAACTGCTCACTGCCGAGGAACTCCGCAGGTCCAAGGATCACCTGAAGGGCTCGACTCTGCTCGCGCTCGAAAGCACAGGTCAGCGCATGAACAGCCTCGCGCGCTATCACCTCTACTTCAATCGCTATTTCACTCCGGAAGAGCTGATCGCCATGCTCGAAGGCGTCACCGCCGAAGACGTTCGCCAGGTCGCCCGTGAATTCTTTCAATGGGAGCGAGTCGCCGCCTCCGTTGTGGGCAATCTCGACGGCTTCCAGCTCACGCGTTCGCAGCTTGCCCTCTGACCCTCCCGTTATATTCTTCCCGCATTCGTTTGTTTCTCTTCTTGCGCCGCGCTTGGCTTTCTGACAATATTCCTCGCGGCGGAAAAAAGAATGTCAGTCGACGCCGGTTATCGCCTCGACGCCGCCCAGGGCTGAAGCATCGCGTTCCGGATCTCCATCCTCGCTTCCGGCAGCACGGGCAACTGCACGTTGCTCGAAACCGAACACACCACTCTCCTGATTGACGCTGGCCTTGGCCGCCGCGAAATGCTTCGCCGATTCGAAGCCCTCGGCCGCAGCCGTCCCGAGCACGTTGACGCCATCCTGGTCACGCACGAGCATTCCGATCATTGCAACGGTCTCCCGCAACTCGCGCGCGATTGGAAGTGCCCGGCCTATCTCACGCAGCCAACCTATTTCGAACTCCTGAAGGTTTATGCGGATAGTCCAAAAACGAAGCTCGAGCGGGTCGAATTCGTCCGGCCAGGGGCGCGATTCGAGATCGGGGATGTGCAGATTGACGCGTTTACCATCCCGCACGACGCGGTCGAGCCGGTTGGCTACGCGTTCCACTCGAATGGCACAAAGGTGGCCATCGTCACGGACCTCGGCTACATGCCTGAACTGGTCAAGCATCACCTGCGCGATGCGGATTTCCTGATGCTCGAATCGAACCACGATCTCGAAATGCTGAAGGTGGGGCCGTATCCCTGGTACATCAAACAGCGCGTGATGAGCCGCACCGGCCACCTGTCGAATACGGTGGTGAGCGATTTTCTCGCCGATTCCGACATTTTTGACGGGCGCGCGCGCCATCTCGTCCTCGCGCATCTGTCCGAGCAGAACAATACCCCCGATCTCGCCCAGATCTCCGCCGAGCAGGCCCTTGCTGGCCGCCCCGAGGTGTTTGCCTACCACGGAAGGCTGCACATCGCGTCGCAACACGTCCCGCTGGGCCCATTCGA
>DATEKA010000069.1:0-15157 GCA_035277685.1 Candidatus Acidiferrales bacterium | reverse complement strand
ACGATCAGAGTAGCCGGCGGTCCTGTCAGCAGCCAAAACCTGGAACCGGGAGGCCGCGTCGCCGTCACGCTGGAACATGGCGGCCATTACACGCTCGATTCGGAGTGCGCCGAGGCCCCTCCGGAGCCCTGAACCTCCGGTGCTGCATTGCGTTTCCCCAATGATTACTCTCACGGGACACCTGTCCCACAGACTCACGCCAGCTTTCCGCGCCGCGTGTACGCTTGCTCCAGAGGCTCCTCAGAGGCTTCGGTGTCCAAGGATTTCGTAATTCGGCTGCGGTGTCCCTATGGGGACGAGGACCGGGCGGTCCTGCTTCAGGACCGCGAGGAATCGCTCGCGCAGATTCTGGAAACTTCGTGGGATTTTGAATGCCCGATGCACGGGGTGCAGCGAGAGATTCCGTTGTCGGGCAGCGAAAAAGGGCCGAGAGCGGGAGCGCGAGCGCGCACCATGCCTCCGGCTGCACCGATAGCGGCGATTCGCGAAGAAGCCAAACCGCGCTCGAGCCCGCGCATCTCAATTCACATTCCAGTGATGGTGTACGGATGGTCGCACGAGGAAATCTCGTTCCACGAAAACTCGACAACCCTGCTGGTAAACGCGAGCGGCGGTTTAATCACGCTTAAAGCGAACGTAGCAGTGGGCGATGCGATTTTTGTGGTAAATCAATCGACACAGAGCGAGCAGGAATGCCGGGTGGCGTATGTGGGACCCGAGTTCGAAGGGAAAGCCCGCGTCGGATTCGCGTTCAAGCGGCAGGCGCCGAGTTTCTGGAAGCTCGACAGGCGCGAAGTGCGAATCTCGAAGCCCATCAAAATATGGGTCCGCGGCAATGATAGAGGAGGGCACAAGTACTCTCAGAGTGCCGTGGCGATGGACATCAGCAAAAACGGGGCGCGCCTGGATGGCGTCGGATTCCTGACGTGGCCGGGTGAAGTGATCGAGATCAAGAAGGGCTGGAAGACAGCCCGATTCCGTGTGATCTGGGTCGGTGACATGGGACCGCGCGCGGGACAGGCGGGAGTCTTCCTGCTGGATACGGGCAAGAATATCTGGGGCATTCCGCTGTAACGCAGGCGCCGGCCCACCTTTCAATCACACATCATAAACAAAAACCTGGCGATGCCTTTGTCGGCACGGCTTGAGGGCGGCACGGGATTGACACTGCGGCGGTACCTGTCCACAATCGCGTCAATCGTTCGCGTCCCATGTCCTATTCCTTTTATTTCGACCGCGAAAACAAAATTGTACTCGCTCGTTTCGAGGGGCGCGTGACCGATGAGCTACTGGTTGATTTTCAGCGGGTTGGGGCCCGCCGGGTCGTCGCCACGGTCGAGTTTCGTGGCACCATCATCGATTTTTCCGGCGTGACCGCGTTCGACGTCTCGACCCAGACCGCGCGGATGCTGGCTTGGGAACAGCCCATTGATCCGGATTCCTCGAGGCCACGCGTAATGGTTGCGCCGGAAAACCATATATTCGGGATTTGCCGCGTGTTCGCGTCTCACGGAGAAGATACGCGGCCGAACCTGCATGTGGTTCGAAGCATGGAACACGCCTGCGCGATCGTTGGTCTGGTGAAGCCTCAATTCGAACCACTGCCTCAGGCTGACTCCTCCGGCGGTTGAGCTCGATTCGCGCCACCACTGCGTCGGCCGCCGCGGCGCGGTATAATCGGTATACAGGAACGATCTATGCAGGACCTGAAAATCCTTCAGAAGGCGCCCGAGTTGCACGAGGCTCGCTGGTGGGAGCCGGAACCTCGCGGGAAAGTGCACTGCTATTTGTGTCCCCGGCATTGTCATATCGGGCAGGGACAGCCCGGTTTCTGTTTCATCCGAGTGAACGAAGGCGGAAAGCTGTTCAACCTGGGTTACGCGCATCCCGCCGCGCTCCAGATCGATCCCATCGAGAAGAAACCGCTGAACCATTTTTTGCCGGGAACGCGAATATTTTCGATGGGGACAGCGGGATGCAACATGGGTTGCTTCTTCTGCCAGAACTGGGACATCTCGAAATCGCACTCCGATCAGGTCCACTCGACCTACATTCCTCCGGAAGACGTTGTGTTGCTGGCGAGGCAAAACGGGTGCCCGTCGATTGCCTTCACGTATAACGAGCCGACGATCTGGGGCGAATACGTGATCGATATCTGTGCTGCGGCGAAAGAGGCCGGACTGAATACGGTGATGGTGTCGAACGGATACGTCACGTACGAGGCATTTCACGACATCTACGACCACGTTGACGCGGCGAACATCGATTTGAAGGCGTTCACGGAAACTTTCTACGGAAAAATCACGCTGACACACCTGCAGCCCGTGCTGGATACTCTCGAGTGGCTGAAGAAAGAAACAAACGTCTGGTTCGAGATTACGAACCTGGTTATTCCGACGTTAAATGATGCGGCCGACGAGACGCGGCGGCTCGCGGACTGGGTGCTCGAACACCTCGGACCGGATGTGCCGCTGCATTTCACCGCGTTTCATCCGGATTTCAAGCTCCAGGACAAACCCCGCACGCCGCCCGAGACCCTGCACGCCGCGCGTAAGATAGCCCTCGAGGCGGGCCTGCACTACGTTTACGAAGGAAACATCTTCAGCGACGGCGCGCACACGTCGTGCCCGTCTTGCAAGACGCTTCTGATCCTGCGTTCGTGGCATGATGTGAAGCAGAATCGCCTGAAGAACGGCTGCTGCCCGAATTGTGGTCTTCAGATTCCGGGCCGCTGGACAAATCCGCACGGCCGGACGCCGTTGAAGCTCTTCCAACGCGGAAGCGAAGCTGCAATCACGCAACGGTATGAACATTTGAATCTCTAGCTTCTCTTCGGAACGAACGATCCTGTTGCGTCCAGGTTGAACCGATGAGCATCTAAAGCGCGGGAAGGCACCCAAGCCCAGCGCATTGCTTTCTCCGCGGGCAGAGATCGCGCTCGCTCTCAATCCAGCCAAGCTACATGTTCATTCGATGCCCGACCAAGCTCAAATCTCCGGATTTGTTCCGCCGCAAACAGACCCCTGGCTGATCACGGTCGCCGTGATGCTGGCCACCTTTATGGAAGTGCTCGACACTTCCATCGCCGCCGTGGCCGTACCGTACATTGGCGGCAGCCTTTCCGCTACCAACACAGAAGCCACGTGGGTCCTCACAAGCTATCTCGTCGCCAATGCCGTGATCCTGCCCGCGAGCGGCTGGTTCTCCATGCGGTTTGGCCGCAAGCGCTTCCTGATCGTTTGCATCGTCATCTTCACCATTTCCTCGTTTTTGGTAGGGGCTTCGACGAGCCTCACGATGATCCTGATTGCACGCGCCCTGCAAGGAGCGGGCGGAGGCGCTCTTCAGCCCGTGTCGCAGGCTATCTTGCTCGAGAGTTTCCCGCCCGAAAAGCGCGGGATGGGCATGGCCGCATTTGGGTTTGGGGTGGTAGTCGCACCGGTGCTTGGACCGACGCTTGGCGGCTGGATCACGGAGACGTACACGTGGCGCTGGGCTTTCTTCATCAACATTCCCATCGGCATACTGGCGGTCATCCTTATCTCGCGTCTGGTGCAGGACCCGCAGTATATCCGTCAAGCGAAGCCGGGCAAGCTCGACGGCATCGGACTCGGGCTTCTGGCTGTGTGGATCGGCACGCTGCAAATCGTTCTCGACAAAGGACAGGAGGACGACTGGTTTGGCGCGACATGGATCCGCGTGGCGGTGATCGTCGTGGCCGTGACATTAATTGCGTTTCTTTGGCGCGAGATCCGGCTGCGTAAGCCCCTGGTTGACTTTCAAAGCTTCCGCGACCGGAACTTCAGCATCGGCTGCTTGCAGATTTTTTTGTTTGGCGCAGTCGTGTATGGAATGGTGACCATCCTCCCGCTCTTCTACCAGACGCTGCTCGGCTATACGGCGCTCAGTGCGGGCATGGCTGTGGCGCCGAGAGGAATCGGCGCCATATTCGCGATGCCGTTGGTCGGGATTCTCATGACGAAGATCGACAGCCGCCGTTTGATTATGGTCGGGTTCCTGGGGGTGGCGGTCTGCAATTTATGGCTCGGGCATGCGACGCTGCAAATCGGTCAGTGGACACTGTTCTGGGCCATCACCCTGAGTGGATTCTTCCTCGGGTTCGTATTCGTTCCGCTGGCGACTGTAGCGATGGGTACGCTCGCCGAACAGCAGATCAGCAACGCGAGCGGGATTTACAATCTGTGCCGCAATCTTGGTGGGAGCATCGGCATTTCGGCGGTCGAAACGGTGGTTGCACGCCACGAGCAAGTGCATCGCAACGAACTTGTGCACCACTTCAGCGCACAGAATCCGCTGTTTGCAGGAGCCCTTTCGAATCTGCGCCATGAACTGACCGCCCACGCAAGCACGGTGGACGCTTTGCACCGGGCCCTGAAGGTCCTCGAAGGCTCGCTCCAGCGGCAGGCGGCGCTCTGGTCTTATGTGGACGACTTCCGCTACCTCGCCCTCATATGCTTCGCCACGATTCCCGTTGGATTTGCGCTCAAGAGAATCAGCCGAGGCAGAAGAATCGCTGCGCACTAGCTTTCGCTTTATTCCGAACGTCTTTCGGGCGGAGCTACAAGACCGGACAGTCCGTCCCACAAGCGGACAGCCGCCGGGCAGGTACCCGCGCGCACGCGGAACGTTAAACCGCCGTCTGGCTTTGATTTGCGCGAAACGCTGGCGCGGCAAGGAATGTGCTCTACTATAGCGTCCGACGATATACTATTCCTCCGGCCGATAGAGGCGTTCGATTCAGGGAGCAATGAAATGAACAAGAAAAAGGACTCGGAGTCGTTTCTGCCGCTGACGCCGGCCATGTTTCACATCCTGCTCGCTCTGGCGGACGGTGAAAAACACGGGTACGCGATTCTGAAGGAAGTCTCGCGGCGCACTGGAGGCAAGGTCCAGTTGAGTGCTGGGACGCTCTACGGGAACCTCGCTCGCCTGGAGAGCTCGGGGATGATTCTCGAATCGGACCGGCGACCGGAGTTCGACCTGGACGACGAGCGCCGGCGATATTACCTGCTGACAGATCTGGGGCGCGAAGTGGCCATCGCCGAAGCGCGCCGAATGCAGGAAGCTGTGGATCAGGCTTACTCGAAGAAGCTATTCCGCAAGCCGCGGCTTGTGTAGACGGGGCGAGGGAGGCTGATACTGTGGCCGATGAGAAACGGTCTCTATCCGAGCGGTTCTTCCGGATGGTGGTGCGCGTTTTCCCTTTCGATTTCCAGGCGAATTATGGCGGAGAAATGGCGGGCGTGTTCCGGGAGCAGCAGCGCGAAGCAGAAACGCGCGGCGGCATCCCTGGAGTGTTGAGGCTGTGGGCTCAAACACTCGCCGGAGCGTTTCGCACGGCGCCGCGGGAGCATTGGGAAATCCTGAAACAGGACTGCGCGTATGCGTTCCGGATGATGCGCAAGAATCGCGGGTTCACGCTAATAGCGATTCTGACGCTCGCGCTCGGCATCGGCGCAAACACAGCCATCTTCAGCGTGGTCCATTCAGTGCTGCTCAACCCGCTTCCCTACAGACAGGATCAACAACTGATTTCTCTGCGGGCGGAGGCGGAGAAGGTCGGCACCGAAGGCGTGAAGTGGTCGGTGCCGCAGATCATGGATTACCGGCGGCAGAATCGCACATTGTCATCGCTGGTTGAGTACCATTCGATGTCGTTCATCCTGTACGGCCACGGAGACCCGGATCGCGTCAAGACCGGCGTGGTTTCCTGGAATTATTTCGACATGTTCGGGGTGCAGCCGATTCTGGGCCGTAATTTCACGACGGCGGATGACGTGATCGGGGCTCCCGCGGTTTTGCTGTTGAGCTACGACTATTGGCGAAGGGAATTCGGCGGCGATCGCGGGGTGGTGGGGACGGCGGTGAAGATGAACGACAAGGTGCACACGATCGTAGGCGTGCTGCCGCCGATCCCGCAATATCCCCGGGAGAACGATGTGTACATGCCGACGTCCGCGTGCCCGTTTCGTTCGAGCCACGCGATGATCGTCAATCGCGACATGCATATGATGGATGTTTTTGGACGTCTGAAGGCAGGGGTGACGCTGGAGCAGGCGCACGCCGACTTAACTACGATTGCAGCAGGCTTGGCCGCTACGTATCCCAAATCCTACCCGCAAAAGTACGGCTTTACCGTCGTCCCTTCTGCACTGAAAACGGATTTGACGCGCGGAGCGCAGCCGACTTTGCTGGTTCTTCTTGCGGCAGCTGGATTCGTTCTGTTGATTGCGTGCGCCAACGTCGCCAACCTGACACTTTCGCGGTTGGCGCGGCGCGAACGCGAGCTGGCCGTTCGCACGGCCCTCGGCGCGGGCCACAGCCGGCTATTGCGCCAGCTTCTGACAGAGAGTTTTTTGCTTGCGCTGATTGGGGGAGCCGCGGGACTGTTATTGGCATATGACAGTTTGGGGTTGCTGACCGATTTCGCGGCGCGCCTGACGCCGCGCGCGAGAGAGATCCGCGTGGATACGGGAGTGTTGCTGTTTGCTTTCGCCATTGCGGTGGGCGTGAGCGTCATTTTCGGGACGCTGGCGGCAATGTCGGCGCGCCGGAGCCTTTCCTCCGGCTTGAAGGAGGGAAGCGCCGGAGGTGGCGCGGGAAGGCGCAGCACGGCGGTGCGCGGCGTTCTGGTTGTGGCGCAGTTCGCTTTCTCGTTCATGCTGCTGATCGGCGCGGGGCTGCTGCTGCGCAGCCTGTACCACATGCTCGAGACCAATCCGGGATTTGCGCCCGAGCACACGCTCGCCATGACGCTCAACTACAACTGGTCGGAATACGGCTCAGAGGAAAAACTGGGCGACGCCAGCAAAAAACTGCTGGACCATCTCGCGGTTCAACCCGGCGTGATCGCCGCTGCCCTTTCTTCCGGTTATCCTCTTCAGCCGGAGGTGGTCGCGGACGGGCCCAACTCCAATTCCTTTCAGATCGAAGGGCGCCCGCTGAAGCCCAATGAAATTCCTCCGTTGGCGGATACGGCCGATATCTCGCCGGATTATTTTCGGGCATTGGGTATTCCCCTGATTAAAGGCCGCGAGTTCACGCTCGCGGATGATGCCAAAGCGCCGCGGGCGATCATCATCAACCAGGCCATGGAGTGGCAGTTCTGGCGAAACCAAAACGCGCTTGGGCAGCACGTGTCGTTTGATGACGGAAAAAATTGGTGGCAGATCGTCGGTGTTGTCGGGAATGTGCGGGATACAGGCGTGGATCACGCGCCCTTGCCGCAAGCGTACGGCCCGTTGGCACAGGCCAGCATGAATCTTTCGACTTTGGTGCTGCGCACCGCGGCGGATCCGGCGCATATGGGTCCGCAGCTGGCTCGCGCGGTCCATGACGTCGATCCACAGATGGCGGTTTCGCAGGTGATTACGCTAGACCAGGCGCTGTCCGATTCGCTTTCGGCGCCACGCGTGACGGCAAGCTTGCTTGGTTTGTTCGCGGGGCTCGCCCTTCTGATTGCGGTCGCCGGAATCGGCGGAATCATGGCGCTGAGCGTGAGCCAGCGAGTGCGCGAAATTGGCATCCGCTTGGCGCTCGGCGCGCAACCGTCGGGAATCATGCGAATGCTCGTGGGTCAAGGACTCGCACTCGCACTGATCGGCGTCGGAATCGGATTTGCGGGGGCTCTCGCGCTGACACACCTGCTGAAATCATTGCTGTTTGAAGTGGCGCCGAACGATCCGGCGACATTTCTTGGCGTAGGGATTGTGTTGGTCGGCGCGGCGATGGTGGCGGTCCTGGTACCGGCGCGGCGTGCGGCTTCTATCGATCCCAACGTTGCTTTGCGTTCGGAGTAGGAGAGAGCATCATGCGAAAACTGCTTTTCTTTGCAATTGGCCTCGCCGCCGGCTTGACGACGTGGTCGGTGACAGCGAGACTTGCGCCCAATCAAGCGACGGTCTTTGCCCAGGGCGCCGAGCAAACCGCGGCGCCGCGATATGATTCGCATGGTGCTTTGCTTCGGCCGGAACACTTCGAAACGTGGATCTTCGTGGGGAGTTCCACCGGGCTGACGTACGAGCCCGGCATAGGGACAGCCCCTGGCGAGTTCCACGACGTCTACATCCGTCCCGAATCTTACCGAGAGTACGTTCGCACCGGGAAATTTCCGGAGAAGACGGTGCTGGTCCTCGCCTTGTATCCTCCCGAAGACAAAGTCTCGCCCGCGAAGGGCGGGCATTTCGAAGGCGATTTGGATGGCATGGCTGCGGCCGTGAAGGACCATTCGCACTTTGCCGAAGGCTGGGCTTACTTCAATTTTGGACGGGCGCCAAATCTGCAAGCTGAAGCCACCGCAAATCCGAAGCAGGCTTGCTACTCGTGCCACTCACAGCACGCAGCAGACGATAACGTCTTTGTACAGTTTTACCCTATTCTTCGCCCGATTATGGCATCCCACCGGCGCTCCTCTCGACCTTAGAGCCTCGCGCAAATCAAATCCTAATGGAGCAAGCCGTAGTAACCGGGACCGACCCGAAGATGGTGGTGCCACGCGAGTG
Organism: Candidatus Acidiferrales bacterium; assembly: GCA_035277685.1. GTDB lineage: Bacteria > Acidobacteriota > Terriglobia > Acidiferrales > UBA7541 > Palsa-295. The sequence continues at coordinate 6,635 of DATEKA010000069.1, read as the reverse complement.
GGAAGGCCCACCAAACGATCGAACCCAGAATGGCTTGCCCAATGGCCAGGGGAATGATGTTTCGTACGCGGCCAAACAGCCAGGCCATAACCGCGCCCCCAATAAGTGTCAGAGGAACGAGCACCGGATTCGGCCAGTGACATGCCGCAAAGATCACGCCCGTCAATCCCGCCGCTACATACTCGTTGCGAATCAGCGAAAGCATACGGTTATGCACTAAGGAATTGAGCGCCACCTGCTGGAGAAGACAAAAAGCGAAATAGGTCCAGAGCCTGCGCCAGGAAATCAGGTTCGGCGGAAGGTACGCGGGTCGTTCCAGCGCGAATCCAATAACGATCAGCGCAACCGCCATGATTCCAAAAGCGATCAGGGCCCGCCTGGTTGCGAGCGCCAGGTTGTCCCCGCGCCATCCAAGCGTTTTGGGCGTATCCCGATGTGCGGCAAAACTAAGAACGATCCAGATCGGGAAAATAATCCAGGTCCACCGCGCCTCGAACTGCAGCTGCCAGATGAACCACAGAATGAATGCCGGCAGCAGGCTGACGTCCGCCAGCGAGAACCCGCGCTCGAGTCGCCAAGCCATCACTCGCGTTTTGATGCGGCGAACACCACCTCGATCAACTCGCTTGTGGAGCGCGAACCGGAGGATGTTTCGGTTGAGGCGAAAAATTCGTCCCAGGCTATTTCCGGGAAGCCCATGCGCGTTGCTTCGGCGGGAAGGCGGCCGCGCAGGGATCCAGGCGGTGCAGAGCTCAGTCGAATAAGAGCCTCGAAGATGATTTTATGGTCGGGCTTGGCCCATGAGCGTTGACGAAGAAGTCGCAGCGAATCCGGCGCGACGCCTGCTATGCCGACTTCACACAGGCGTCGCAGGAAGGCTCGTTCTGCGACCATCAATTGCTCACTGTCCGGTGTACTTTGGTGTCCCACGGAACGCAACGTAACACTCTTCAGCGCTGAGGAAAAGTCGGCGGGTCCGGCGGGGAACTGAAATCTTGCAACTGAAGGAGCAACGCGGGCGGGCGATCAGGCCGCGTTGGTTGCGACTGGCCGGACAAAGTCCAGGCGTTCAATGGTCGCGGCCACGCCGTAGATAGGCTTGGGATCTGTCTCGATTGTGCTGACCCGCAGCGCCTTCGCGCTGGCACGGACCAGCACGGATGCCCGCGGCCCGCGCTCGCCGGGTAGAGCGAACGTCAGCTCCAGACCGGCGCCTGGTTCGATTGCGATGTTAGAGTGAAAATAAATGCCTGTGCGGGAGACGTCACGGAGTTGGGCGCTGTGAAATTTTGCAGGGAGCGCTCCAGACAGAAACACTTGGAGCGGGAGATACACACTGTACCGGCGAGCTTGTCGACGCTCTCCCATGCGCCCCCGAAGATTTTGCGGTGCAATGACTTTGCCACGGCGGCTAAAGGAAGCAAGTTCCTTGAAATACATGGTTTAGGTCGCGGATATAAGGCGTTCGCAGTACCAGATCAGTGCAAATTCTTCCCAGGAGCGGAAATACCTTCCTATCAAGCGAGTCCCATCCCAAACGCATGTGCTGGGCTTAGTAAACGCGCCCGCTGCCAATCTCCGGCTGTTTCTGGAGCCTGGCTTCCTTCTCAATGGCGCGAACCGCTTCGTCCGAGATTTCGACGAATTCGATTCCCACGCCCACACCGGGAAGGCAATAACGGACCTCTGCTCGCGCGGCAACGCGTTCCCCGCTTTGTCCGAGCCGGAACTGCACATTAAGGACAGCGCCTTGGGGAAAGTGCCGGCTTGTATTAATGAACATCCCTCGGGTACTGATATCCGGAGGCTTCAGGGCAACCTCTTCACTTCGTCCCTCGTAGTTTACGGACAGCTCGCGCAGCGTGCTGATTCGCGGCGCGACGCGCGGAACACCCCAGCCTTTTCCATTGCTTTTCGGACTCACTCCGTTTCGGCTCCTTGGCCGACCAGCATACGGCCGTTTGATTTTCTAGCTCCCGTTTCCTCCTGCGGTTTCCCGCAATACGGGCAGAACACGAACATCGGCGACAGATCCTTGCTACAAGAGTTACACCGAGCGAAAAAGACCTGATCGAACGGAACGACGCGAAGAGCCTCATCCAAAGTGGTTTCGCCCTGGCAAACGCGCTCGAGAACGCATTCCTGCATTCTTCGCATTCCGTTGTGCCGGGCGATCGCCTGGACTTCGTCGGTGCGTCCGCCAGTGCGGACGGCCTGCCGGACGGCCTCATCGAACGTCAGCATTTCGTAGACGCCGATGCGTCCTTTGTAGCCGGTCATGTCACAGTTCTCGCATCCTGTAGCCAGGGACTGCTTCGCCGGCGGCGTTCGAGCTCCCAGTTCCAGGAGACGCGCTGCATATTCCGGCGTGCATGGAATGTCTTCGTGACAGGAGCACAACCGGCGGACAAGCCGCTGGGCGAGGATGGCGGTAACCGAACTCGCAATCTGAAAACCCGGGACGCCAAGGTCGAGCAGCCGCGTAATCGCGGATATGCTGTCGTTCGTGTGCAGAGTCGAGAACAGCAAATGCCCGGTCTGCGCGGCTTTCAAGGCAATCTCGGCCGTTTCCCGGTCGCGAACCTCCCCAACCATGATCACATTCGGATCCTGGCGCAGAATGGATCGCAAACACGTCGCAAAGGTGAGCCCCGCTTTCGAATTTACCTGTACCTGGTTCAATCCCGGCAGAACGTATTCGACGGGATCCTCGACCGTGATGATGTTTACTGTGGGCCGTCGCACCAGATTAAGCGAGGAATAGAGTGTCGTGCTCTTGCCCGATCCGGTCGGACCCGTGACCAGAATCATCCCCTGAGGCTGCCGGAGGAGCCGCGAAAGCGAGTCGGCAATTTCTATTGGTATCCCCAGCGTCGCATACCCCTGCGCCGGAGCCTCGGATTCCAGCAAGCGCAACACGACTTTTTCGCCGTTTTGTGTGGGTAACGTCGAAACGCGCAGATCAATCTTGCGTCCCGCAAGCTTCACCAGGAAGCGGCCGTCCTGAGGCGCGCGACGCTCGGCGATGTCCATGTCCGAAAGAATCTTGATTCGCGAGACGACGGAATTCTGTAAGCTCCGCGGGATGCGCTGGTAATCGCGAAGCATGCCGTCGACGCGGAAGCGAATCACCATGTCGCTTGACTGCGGTTCCACATGGATATCGCTGGCCTGCTTGGCTGCTGCCGCTGCGATTGCCGACGCTACCAGCCGAACCGCCGGCGTGCTCTTGTTCAGCAGTTCGGCCTGCATTTCCTGCATGGCCTCGATATTGCGCTGGAGCGAGCTCGAAGATATGAACTCCATTTCCGGCCCTTGTGTTGCCGGCGCGATGGCTTCGGCAATGGTGGCTTCGGCCTCTTCGACTCTTCCATACCATTTTTCTATGCCGGCTTCGATCTCGCTGCGAAACGAAAGGTGCGGGACGATGTTCATCCCGGTAGAAAAGCGTAACTCGTCCACCACATGCAGGTTCTGCGGCTCTGCCATGGCCACAACGAGTTTGGTCCCGTGAGCCTGGATCGGAAGCACACAACAGCGCTGGGCCATCGCTCGGGGAATAAGCTTCAAAATCTCGGAATCGATTTCTACGTTTTCACAATCAACGTAAGGCAGATGGGTGACTTCGGTCAGCGCGCTGGCAAGATCCTGTTTCGACACAATCCCCCGCTCGAGCATCAGGTCGCCCAGATGCACGAGCTTGCCTTGCTGATCCTGGATTGCCTTTGAAAGGTCCGCGTGAGAGATATGACCTCGCTCCCGCAGAACCTCGCCAAGACGTTTGCGTTTCATGGTCGAACCACGCGCTCCGTCTGCAGAATCGGAAAGGTCTTCCTGTCGAGAGCCTTTGGAGGAGAACTGTCGCCTAGAGAACCGGGTCTATGAGAACGAACGATCCTTCAGCCTCCGTCAAAATGCCCTTCGAGATCATCAAGCGCACCAACCGGACCAGCGCCGTTTGGCTGGCGCCCGGACCCTCTGTTCCACTCTTTCGGTCCACATGGACAGCATCCGATGAAAGGTAAGAGCCGTGGGTCAGATCGCTGATCCACTCATCCAGCGCTTTCCGCTGTTGCGGGTCCAGATCACTGAAGGAGATGCCCATCCCAAGACCCTGCTGTGAGTACACGACCGTTCCTGGAGTATGGAATTCGTTCTTGCCCTTGCGAACCGTCACCCGCACTGCCGCTCCCACCGGGAACGGATTGGTGGTATCTATAAAGCAGCCGCCCGGCCCAAGATCCGTCGTTCGCGTCGAAAACCGGGCGCCTGACACCAATTCGACCACCTCGGCGGATGCGGTGAACATATGCCGGTCGCTGCTTCGGCGTTCCGCTTCCTTAACGCTCGAGGACTTTCCCGCGGGAGGTTGGATTAAGTTCTTGCTTCCGTGGTCTGGCATTATTGGTCCATCCCTCGCGAGCCGACGGTTCCGGGCCTTCGTTCTGCATCACTGGACCGGCACCCAAGTAGCTCCACTCATTTTTTCGCTGCTGTGGAGTATAGACAAGACAAATGGGGGAGCCATTGCCCAAACACCAACGTGCCCAAGGACTGCCTCCGGTTCCGAGCGAATCGAGCCCGCTGGCAGCGCCAAGGCCCTTTGCACCCTCCGCGGGAAACGCCCGGCTACAACAGGAACCGAACTGCCACGCCCGAATTCCCGCCCGAGCGCTCATCCAGGCGCACAACCGTAGCGAGAAACTTCCTCTGCGCCGCGGCCATCTGGCCAAACGGAAATGTGACGATCAGCCGCATACCCACCCGATAGTGGGGCATGCACGTCACGAACAGCAGTCCATCATGCGTAAAATCAATGACTTCGCCGATATCCTCGATATCAATCAGCCGCGACTCAAACGGCCGGATGTGCACGGGCAGCGAAAGCCGGATTCGCTTGCGCCGCCGGGCATCAACGCCTTTACCCCGCCGGTTTGCGACGCTAAATGCCGTGTTTGCTGCCTGACTTCTGCTAGCCGTCATTTGCCTTTCCCATGAAGCGTCCGCACATAAAGTAAGCGACGGATCGCGCGCCTGCCATAGAACGGGGGTACCAGTCGGTACCGTTCGGAAGTTTGAGCGTTGTGCCGCGACTCTGACACGGTACCGGCGATCCCGATTGGGTCGGCGGCTCTTCCGCTTTCTCAATGATGCTCAGACGTACAGTTTGCGAAGACGGGAGCATTCCGCTAAAATTACTGCTCACATTCAGAGCTCAATGCCCTGAGCCGATGGTGCTTGCGGACTGAAGCGAGACACCGTCCGGGCCAACACGGCGGCGGTGAACCCGAGGCAATACCTGAGGGAATGTCGGAAGAACAACAGCGTAGTGTCCTGGGTTACGATCCCGCCGACGAATACCGCCCCGAGCCTCCGCCTCCTCCTGAAATCCCTTCCTGGAAAGACGGAAGCGTGCGCATTGGAATCCATACCTCTATTGCCGGCGACATTGCGCGCTCTCTCGAGTTAGCTCATGGCCTCGGCGCGAACGCCCTTCAGGTTTTTTCGTCGAGCCCGCGCATGTGGGAGCGGGGAAACTCTCGAATCCCGGATGCCGACGCCAAGAGGTTTCGCGAACGGCGCCGGGAACTTGGTTTGGGTCCGCTCGTCGTACACGACAGCTATCTGATCAACCTTGCTTCGCCCAATCCCGTTCTGCGAACCCGCTCCGTGCAGGCGTTCCACCAGGAGATCATTCGCTCGATTGCGCTCGGGGCCGACTATCTTGTTGCTCATCCCGGCAGCGGACGCGACGGAACCACGGATGCCGCGATTGCCGCAATTTCCCAAGGGCTGCGTCAGGCGGCGCGCGGCCTGAAACTCGGCCAACTGCGAATTCTCCTGGAAAACACGGCGGGACACGGTGCTTCGGTTGGTTCGCGATTCGAGGAATTGAAAGCGATTCTCGACGGCTGTCCGGAACTTACGCTCGGCATTTGCATCGACACGGCCCACTTGTTCGCTTCCGGTTGGGACATCCGAAAACCGCACGGCCTCGACGCCACAGTGAAGGCCATTGACGAATCCTTTGGTCTGGATCGCGTCGCGGTGATTCATATGAATGACTCGAAGGCGGGGCTCGGCTCTCACCTCGACCGGCACGAACATATCGGCAAAGGAAAGATCGGCTTGGAAGCGTTTCGCGCCATCCTGAACCACCCTATGCTCGCAGGAAAAGCCTTTATCGCCGAAACGCCAATCGATCGGCCCGGCGACGATCGCCGGAACGTTGCGACTCTTTGGAAGCTGGCGGGGAAGACCGTCGTTGCGACCGGCAAAGACGGAATGAAGCTGCGGCGAAGAACGGGACGAAAGTCTGGAAGCGGAGGAATCAAAGGAGGCAGAGGAAAGGCTCGGCGCTGAGTCCCCAGGTTGAATCGCAAACGGCGTCTTGCAATCGAATGAAACACAACCTGAATGCGGACCCAGCAGAAGCGGGAATGCACTAGGACGCGACAACATCAGTTGGGCGGAAAGAACAAAGGATAGACAGCGTGGCCGACTACGATCCACAGCAGATTGAACCCAAGTGGCAGAAGATCTGGGAAGAGAAGGGCGTTTTCGAAGCGAAGGATTGCGATTCTTCACGCCCGAAATACTATCTGTTGGAAATGCTGCCGTATCCCTCCGGAACG
>DATEKA010000068.1:0-4183 GCA_035277685.1 Candidatus Acidiferrales bacterium | reverse complement strand
GTGTACACGCCAGGGCACAGGCGCGTTGTATGCAGGCGTGTCTGGCCTCATAATAGGATGCAAATGAAGAAGAAATACGTTGTCGTCATTCTGGTTGGGCTGGCCGCGATCGTGGTGGTTCTGGGGTTCACGACGGCGCGGTGGACGCGTGCAATCGCCATGCGGGACGCAACGGCCCATGCGGCGAGCAAGACAACCGGGGTCAACAGCGCCGTGGAGCCGAAAGAAGACGAGGACGTGCAGGTGATACGGTTCGCAAAAAATGCGGCGCCAGCGCCGCCGTTTCTTCTGCCCGATCTTCAGGGGAACGTCATTTCAACGGCAAATTTCCAAGGGCACGTGGTGCTGTTGAATTTCTGGGCGACGTGGTGCCCGCCCTGCCGCGAAGAAATCCCCGAACTGACGGAGCTGCAAAGCCGGTACAAGGGTCAACTGGAGATTGTGGGCGTCTCGCTGGACGATGCTCCTCCGCAGCAGGTGTTTCAATTCGCAAAGCGGGCGGGGATCAACTACTCGATTGTGATGGGCAGCGCGGAAATCGTGAAGGAATACGGGGGCGTGCCCGCGTTGCCGACGAATTTTCTGATTGGCCGGAACGGAAGGATCGTGCAGAAACACGTTGGGCTGTATCCCTTAAGCGTGTACGACACGGAGGTGCGGGCGCTGCTGGGAATGCACGTGGACGCGAAGATCGAGACGTTCGAGGACAAGGGTCAAATCTTCCTGAAGAACGCGAAGCTGGCGACGGAGTTGCCGGAAGTGGATTTCAAGGGCCTATCGGAGGCGCAGAAGAAGGCGGCGCTGAAGCTGATGAATTTGCGGAATTGCTCGTGCGGATGCGGAATGACCATCGCGCAGTGCCGACTGCTGGATTCTTCGTGCCCCGTCAGCAAGGCGCTGGCAGAGAAAATCGTGAAGGAAATACGCTCGGGAACGGCGAGACCGGCCGGCCGTGCTGCGGGCCAGTAAACCCCGGCAAGATCCAACCATAGAAGCAAGACCTAGCGGCAGAGATCATAGAGAAACACCAGAGCGAGGACAGTCTCGGGCCTCGGCGCGCTTCGCGTCGCGCCTGCTATACAGCCGAACACAAGGAGAACCGAACGGACGTACAGGTCCGTACAGTTATTGCTTTGGGCATGGCTCATTTTGCTTTTCCGGGCCGGGCGAATGAATATAATGAGCGAATATCCGAGCCTTCTATAATTCGGGCACCGGACGTATTTTCTTAGAGCTTTGGCGCACCCCAGCCCCGTCCGCGCCAGGCAGAAGCCTCAGACGCGCGCGTCAGGCGCGGAGTCCGATGACGTTCCGCGCCGAATACCCTCGCGCGATGTCTCACAGACGGGAACGCAATGATGGCGACCCAGACGCAGAGCTTTCTACAGGGCGAAGTGGCCGACGGGAAGTATCCCCTGCTGAAGTACCTGGGCGGGTCGGAACACAGCTCGGTGTTTCTGACGCGGCATGGAAACGTACACCCGGGCGACGCCGCGATTAAGCTGCTTCCCGCGCGCGCGGGAGGCGCGGCCGCTCAGCTTTCGCTCTGGAGGCTGGCGAAGAACCTTGCGCATCCGAACCTGATACGTATTCTGGACATGGGACGCTGCCAGATTGGCAGCGCGTCCATGTTGTACGTGGTGACCGAACTTGCCAGCGAGAATCTGGGCGAGATCATTCCCCAACGGCCATTGAGCGCAGAGGAAACGCGGGAGGTGCTCGCTTCCCTGCTGGACGCGCTCGTTTTCATGCACAGCCGCGGGTTCGTTCATGGGCACATCAAGCCTTCTAACATCATGGCAGTGGGCGAGCAACTGAAGCTTTCGACCGACGGGATTTGCCGGCTGGGAGACGCGGTGGAACACAATGGCGCGACGAGCATTTACGACGCGCCGGAAGGCAGCCGAAGCGGCGCGTCAACGGCGGGAGATATCTGGGCGCTCGGCGTAACGCTCGTAGAGGTGCTGACGCAAGAGACGCCGGAATGGAATGCGTCGGACCGGCGCGATCCGGCGCCGCCCGAAACGATGCCACCGCCGTTTCCGGAGATTGTGCGGCATTGCCTGCGGCGCGACCCGAAGAACCGCTGGCCGGCAGCGACGCTCCAGGCGCACGTTCCAAGCGCGAAAGCCGTAGCCACGCCCGCGCGAGTTGCAGCCAATGCTCCTGCAGCGACGACTACCGCGAGCAACACCGCGAGCACGGAAGAAGCAGCGGCGAATGCGCGGCGGTACGTTACGTGGGGAGCGGTAGCGGCGATCGTGCTGGCGACGATTCTCGCAGGGGCGAAGCTGGTGGGGCGGCGTGGAACGAGTCCGACCGCTTCCGCGCCTGCGCACGCGGTTGCACAGAATCATGCGAGCGCGAATCCGACGCCCGCAAGGACGATCCCTGCGCCGCCGCAACATGCGGCCGCCAGTTCTGCGGCTGGAACGCGACCGGCGGAACGCGTGGCAACGAACGGACCGCCGGCAAAACCCGGGCAGGCGGCGCCCCAATCAGCGTCGTTACCGGCGCAGGGCGTTTCGGCTCCAAAACCAACGCCACTGCGTGCCGCGCCGCCCGCAGTTGCGACTGCCGAGCACACCAGCACACCGAAACCGGGAACGATTCGCGCAGCTTCGCCTCCGGCGCCGGGCTTTTCGAACGGCGGCGCAGTTTCCACAAGTTCAGCGAACGGATCGGCGCCGGGCCGGGTGCTGGAGCGGGTTATGCCGGACGTATTGAAGAGCGCGAGCAATACGATTTGGGGAACGGTGCGAGTGGGAGTGCGGGTCAGCGTTGATACATCGGGGAACGTTACCGGTGCGGAACTTCAAGCGGCGGGGCCAAGCCGGTACTTTGCGCGGGTGTCAGTGGATGCAGCGCGCAAGTGGCGATTCGCGCCGGCGATGCGGAACGGGCAGGCCGCGCCCAGCGCGTGGCTTTTGCACTTCGGATATCGCAAAGACGGAACGAGCGTCGAGCCCGAGCAGGTGAAGCCATAGGGTGAAGGCGTTCCAGTTGATTCTGCGCAGTCGCTCCATCAGGCAGATGCTTGGCGGAGGCACGAGCAGCAGAAAACTTTCTTTTTGCAGCCTCCCACAGCGCTCCGGGCAATGGTCTCGCGAACCGGCGTAGCGTGCCCTTGTAACCCGTCACACCCTCCCCCTGGCATCAATCGTCTAGCCATCCAGGCCGCGGCGCTTCGGGCCCCAGCGTACGGCTAGGACGAGAAGCACGATTCGAAAGGAGCAAGCTCCCGCACTTCCAAACGGCGGCAGCCGATTACGGGTGAGTCATTTTCTCGGGGCGGACGATTTCGTCGAATTCGGATGCGGTGAGATAGCCGAGTTGGAGGGCTGCCTCCTTCAAAGAGAGATTTTCGTGGTGGGCTTTGTGGGCGATTTCGGCGGCTTTGTCGTATCCGATTTGGGGGCTGAGCGCGGTGACCAGCATCAGGGAGTTGTTAACGTTCTGCGCGATGCGGGCGCGGTTGAGCTTCATGCCTCTGACGCAGTGTTCGGTGAACGAGCGGCAGGCATCGGTAAGCAGGCGGACGGAATTCAGAAAATTGAAAATGATGACGGGCTTGAAGACGTTCAGCTCGAAGTTGCCCTGCGAGCCGGCAAAGCCGATGGTGGCGTCGTTGCCGAAGACCTGAACGGCGACCATCGTGATGGCTTCCGACTGCGTGGGATTCACTTTGCCGGGCATGATTGAAGAGCCCGGTTCGTTTTCGGGAAGCAGAAGCTCGCCGAAGCCGGCGCGGGGCCCGGAAGCGAGGAAGCGAACGTCGTTGGCGATCTTCATGAGCGAAGCGCCGAGAGTTTTTAGAGCGCCGCTGGCGAAGACAAGCTCGTCGTGCGCGGAAAGCGCCGCGAACTTATTGGGATGCGAATTAAAGGGAAGGCCGGTGAGGTCGGAAATTTTCTGCGCGGCGCGCTCACCGAAATCCCTGGGCGCGTTCAGGCCCGTACCGACGGCGGTGCCACCGATGGCGAGGTTGTAGAGACCGCTTAGAACCTCTTTTAGGCGGTCGACGTCGCGCTCGAGCATGCTTGCCCAGCCGGACATTTCCTGGCCTACGGTGAGCGGCGTCGCGTCCATCAGGTGCGTTCGGCCGATTTTGACGACGCCGCCAAATTCCCGGGCCTTCTCCTCGATGGCCCGGCGCAGCTCTTCAACCGCTGGAATCAGAGCC
>DATEKA010000067.1:0-14958 GCA_035277685.1 Candidatus Acidiferrales bacterium | reverse complement strand
AGAAGAAACGGCGGCGCTGGCGCCGCATTTTTTGCGAACCGTATCACCTGCACGTCCTCGTCTTCTTTCGGCTCCACGGCGCTGTTGACCCCGGTTGTCTTGCTCGCCGCATGGGCCGTTGCGTCCCGCATGGCGATTGCGCGCGTCCAGCGCGCCGTCGTGAACCCCAGAACCACCACGATCGCGGCCAGCCCAACCAGAATGACGACAACGTATTTCTTCTTCATTTGCATCCTATTATGAGGCCAGACCCGCCCGCATTCAACGACGCCTGTGCCCTGGCGTGTACACCGGCCTTCCACCGTCTTCTTCGTTGATCTGAGTGCCAACCCGGAACTGCGCTTCCCGATTTTGGACTACTGGCGAACCGTCTCCGCGCAGCCGCTTCCGTAAGTGATTGAAAGCACGAAACTACGCGAACTTCTCGCTTATGACCAATTGGTACATTGTTTGCTGTATCTCAGGCGCGGGTCGCGTTTCAACACGATTCGGATCGTTTCTGGCCGGGAAGGAAGGGGCCCGGCCAGGGATGGTTCGTCTCGTTCCCACCTGCCTCTGAGAGGGAAGCTAGGATGGATGACCCCATGGTTCAGCCCCGCCTAGGCTGAACCAAGGAACGCGGCCTAATCGGGGCTCTTGATCCCAAGCAAGAGCCCCTTTTCTTTTTCCTTTCGAGACCCTAATTCCTCGTTCCAAGCAGGGAATTCCTACGTCGATTCTCAACTTCGAACTTCTAGCTCCCCCGCATCCCGCTCAACTCTCAACTCTCGACTTCTCTCCCCACGGCAATCCCCTGAATCTCGAAGTGCGCTCCGAGCAGCAGCGGTCCCGACCCGATAAACGCCCTCGCCGGAAACGGTTCCTGAAAAAACGTCCGATACACCGCGTTGAAGCGCTCGAACAGCGACACATCCGCACAGAAAATCTGCACGTACACCAGATCGCTCAGCCGCAACCCCGCTTTCGCCAGCGTTTCCTTCATGCTGTTCATTAGAAGTTGGACTTCCTGCTCGAGCACGTCCGGCACTTTGCGCGTGGCCGGGTCGAACCCAATGTGCCCCGCCATATAGAATGTGTTCCCCACGAGCACGCCATTGCTGAACGGCAGCGGCCCGAATCCCTCTGGCCCCGCTACATACGTTCGCTTGACTGAATTTTCGCCCATCGCTTTCCTCGTGAGATCGGTCAGTCTGTTAGCGGTCGATAGGAAGGCAGCCGCGTCACGCCAGTTCGCATACCAAACATCGAAGTGATAATGGAGGCGGCAAACCAAAAACGTCCTTGCACTGATGGCTGCCTTTCTCCTGGCTAGCCTGTCGGCCAGTTTTCCGATTACGCTGCTGGAACCCGACGGAGAACCGGAATCCGAGCCTCGCGAAGGACGTGTTCGACAACCGTTTCGCGCAGCCGCGATGCGTCGTAATCGAAGTGCAGGTGCTTCGCTTTCTCGTCGTAGCGGAAGTTATGCAGCCCGTAGGTATTCGCGAAGTTCCCCAGCGCCCGAAAATCCTCAGCCCTCAGCGGATTCTGTAGCTCGTACGTGACCGTCATGAATGTCATGGCTTCGCATTATACCAGCGCCGGGCAGCCGTGACTCGCCACTCGTCGTGATTGATGATCTTGTGTGGCATAACTTCTACCTTCTGCCTTCTGCCTTCCAACTTCTGCTCTCCGGTTCTAGTAGTACTATCGGCACATTGTACCTATACATTACTTCAATTCCATGCTACCCTGCGTCGTCTTTATGCGCGACGAAACTGACAACACGCTGCCGGCACCTGGGTCTGACGCACGGCGCTCCCTCGTCCGCCGAAGCGCTTCGCGCCCGACTTGGCGGGCGGGTGCGGCTACCCGCAACAGTTTGCGACGCTCTCAAAGTTCTTCTTTAACTTCGGCGCGGGTCAAAATGGCCAGGAAATTACTCGGTACACCTGCCGAGATATTTTCCGCGTAACTCCAGCGCCATCAACAAAACCGCCAAAATTACTCGGCACACTTCTTTGCGTTTCGCCGATGAAAAAACGCCCCCGGGGAAGGGAGGCCGCTATCGCTTGACCTCACAACGATTCAAGCTGCGGCACGACGCAACCCGGTCTCAGAACCGCCCTACGCGGACTTGAGATCCGCGCGGCGCAGGCGCAGCGCGTTCCCAATCACCGAGACCGAACTGAAGGTCATGGCCGCGCTGGCAATAATGGGGCTGAGCAGAAGCCCGAAAAACGGGTAGAGGACGCCGGCGGCAACCGGCACTCCGATGGTGTTGTAAGCGAAGGCGAAGAACAGGTTCTGACGGATGTTGCGCATTGTCGCGCGGCTCAGCGCGCGGGCGCGAACGATGCCCCGCAAGTCGCCGCTCAGCAGCGTGATTCCCGCGCTCTCGATGGCAACGTCGGTTCCCGTGCCCATGGCGATCCCGACGTTCGCCTGCGATAAAGCGGGTGCGTCGTTGATGCCGTCGCCGGCCATAGCAACGATGTGACCCTCCGCCTGAAGGCGTTTGATAACGTCGGCCTTGTGGCCGGGTTGAATCTCCGCTTCGACGTGCCCGATGCCGAGCTTCTGCGCAACGGCATTCGCGGCCCGCTCGCTGTCGCCCGTAAGCATCACGATTTGCAAGCCCTGCCGGCGCAGCGTATCCAGCGCCTCGAGCGTGTTCGGCTTTACCTGGTCGGCCACGGCGATCAGGCCGGCGGCTTCTCCGTCTACGGCGGCGAAGATGACGCTCTGGCCCTCCGCTTCGAGCGACCGGGCTCGCTCATCGAGATTGCCGAGGCCGATGCCTAGTTCCTGAAACAAGGCGCGATTGCCGAGCGCCGCTCGCTTGCCGTCAATTGCGCCAGTGATGCCGCGGCCAGTTCGATAGTGGAAATCGGCGAGGTCGCCGGGCGCGACGTCCTTCTCGTTAGCGGCGGCGAGAATAGCGCTGGCGAGAGGATGCTCGCTCGGACGCTCGAGGCTGGCAGCAATGCGCAAGACGGTGGACTCGTCCCAATCATGCGCGCCGGCGATGGAAGTTACGCGCGGCCGTCCCCCCGTGATCGTGCCTGTCTTGTCCAGGACGAGCGTATCCACTTTTTCAAGAACTTGGAGCGTTTCGGCGTTCTTGACGAGAACGCCTTCCAGAGCGCCGCGCCCCGTGCCGACCATGATGGCCATGGGCGTGGCGAGTCCGAGCGCGCAGGGGCAGGCGATGAGCAGAACTGCCACTGCATTCAGCAGCGCGTAGGCCATGCGCGGCTGCGGTCCGAGGATGGCCCAGGCAATGAATGTCACCACGGCGACGAGGACGACGGCCGGGACGAACCAGCTCGAGACGCGGTCGGCAAGCTGCTGGACTGGAGCGCGCGTGCGTTGCGCCTCGCCGACCATGCGAACGATCTGCGCCAGGACAGTATCGTTGCCGACGCGTTCGGCGCGCATGAGGAAAGTGCCCGTGCCGTTGATGGCGCCGCCAACGACGCGGCTTCCTGTAGTTTTCTCGACGGGGATGGGCTCGCCGCTCATCAGGGATTCGTCCACGGCGCTCGAGCCGCCGGTGACGATACCGTCGGTCGGGACCTTCTCGCCGGGCCGGACGCGGAGGGCGTCGCCGACGGCGACCTCCTGCAGGGGGATGTCGAGTTCGGTGCCGTCGGCGCGAACCAGGCGCGCAGTGCGCGGCGCAAGCTTGAGCAGGGCGCGAATGGCGCCGGAGGTTCGTTCGCGAGCGCGAAGTTCGAGCACCTGGCCCAGAAGGACGAGCGTCGTGATGGCAGCAGCGGCTTCGAAGTAAACCGGAACGGAGCCGTCTTTAGCGCGAAACGACGCGGGGAAAATCGCTGGGTAGAGGACGGCAATCAAGCTGTAGGCGTACGCGGCGCCTGTCCCGAGGGCGATCAAGGTGAACATGTTCGCACTGCGGTTTTTGATCGAGAGCCAGCCTCGGCGGAAAAAGGGAAGTCCGCCCCACAGGACCACGGGCGTCGCGAGAAAGAGTTCGATCCAGGCGGTGGTTCGAGGCGAAAACCAGGGCGAAGCGTGCTCGCCGGGGACCATGTAGGACATGCCCAGAACGAGAATCGCGAACGTCAGTGAAAGGCCGGCCCAGAAGCGGAGGACCATAGATTCGAGCTCGGGATCCTTTGGCGCGCCGGCGACGATGCGCGGCTCGAGAGTCATGCCACATTTCGGGCACGAGCCGGGCTCGTTCCGAACGATTTCGGGGTGCATCGGGCAGGTGTACTCGACCGTGGTTTCAGGGGCGGCGTACACCTCCGGTTCGAGCGCCATACCGCACTTGGGGCACGGCCCGGGCTTGTCTTCGCGGACGTCGGAATCCATGGGGCACACGAATGTGTGCTTGAGCTTTTGAAGCGGGTCGCCGCTTCGTTCAGGGCCGGGTTGAACGGGAACGCGGGCGCTCGATTGGGAGCGCGCGTGCGAGGCGGGCGCGGGGGGCACGGCTGAACCGGCGGGAGCGGGCGAATTCGAGCCAGCGTTTGTGCCGCTGAGTTGAACTATGCCGGAGTGATGCGCGTGCGCGGGCGAAACGGATTGGTTCAGGTAATGTTCGGGATCGGCGCGAAATTTCGTAGCACAGCCCTGACTGCAAAAATAGTAGCGTTTGCCTCCGTGTTCGGCAGTCGCTTTCGCGCGCGAGGGGTCGACGGTCATGCCGCAGACTGGATCGCGTTCCATGATGCTTCCTTCGAGGGTCACTCATCTCTTTTTTACCACAGAGTGCGCCGAGAAAGCGGAGGCATGGAGCGGGCGGGGAGGCAAAGGAACAGAAGCGAGATGCTCCCAGAGTTGCGTTACAAACGAGGGTGATACATTGCTCGGCACGAGCACCGCGTCCCATTGGGGTGGAAAGCGGGAGTTTTCAGAGAGATGCTTCGCTTAGCATGACAGCCCGGCGAGAACGTGTTTCACTTTCTTCGGAACGCGACACTAGAGTTTTTCTGATGCGTTCGATAAAGGTTTCTTTGACTGGAGAGGCATTTTGGGATTTGACGTTCGAGGGAGGGAACGCTACGCTAGCGCCTCGATTCCGCGAAGCGGGATCGAAATTCGGGGGCAAGCTGAGGCCCGCGCCTCGAGGAGATGCATGTCGAACGAACTGCGCAACTTTCTGGCTCTTCCGTATGACGAACTCGAAGAACTGAACCTCAAAGCGAAGAAGCAGCGTCAAGATCGCGTTTCCGCACACAAGGTGCAGGAAGAGCGTCTGAAGTATTTGACGGACGAGAAGCGGATCAAGGCCATCACGGTGCTGTTCAGCGACCTGGAAGGCCGCTTGCACATGCTGGACTACGACAAGAAATTCATGCTGAAGAGTTTCGACAACCTGACATTCGACGGCTCGTCGATCCGGGGTTTCACGGCGCAGCGCGAGAGCGATTTGCGGCTTTCGATCGATTGGACGGCGTTTTACTGGGGACCGTCCGATGTGTTTGGTCCGGGCAAGATTCTGGTGTTCGGCTACGTGATTGACAAGGATGGAAGCCCTTACTCGGCGGACACTCGCGGCGTGCTGAAGGGCTTCGCCGAGAAGATGCACAAGGGCGAAGGGTACACGCTGAACGCGGCGAACGAGATCGAAGGCTTCCTGTTCAAGGGCGTGGATGCGGAACGGCGTTATCACGAGACGCTGAAATTCGAATACGTGAACACAGGCGGATACTTTCATTCTCTTCCGGGCGATCCGCTGCGGACGTTCATTGACACCACGGCGGAAGTGCAGCGGGCGATGGGCTTCCAGAACGAGAAGGATCATCCCGAGGTGGCTCCGTCGCAATTCGAAATCAACTACTCATATGGAGATGCGGTGGCCGCTGCGGATCGGATTCAGCTCTACAAGCTGATTTGCCGGCAGGTGGCAACGAATATGGGGCTGACGGCGTCGTTTTTGCCGAAGCCGGTGGTGGGCGTAAACGGCAGCGGCATGCACACGAACGTGTCGATCAGCAAGGATGGGAAAAACCTGTTCTGGGATCCGAAGGGCGAAGAGAAGCTGAGCAGGCTGGGATGGGCGTTTGTGGACCGCGTACTGACGCAGGGGAATGATTTCTGCCTGGTGATGAATTCGAGCGTGAACGCGTACCGGCGCCTCGATCCACATTTCGAAGCGCCGAATCAGTTGAAGGCGTCGGCGGTGGATCGGGGCGCGATGATCCGGATTCCGATCGGGAACGAGCGGAGCATGCGCGTGGAGTTCCGATCGGTTGCGCCGGATGCCAATCCTTATCTTGTGTTGTACGCGATTTTCCGAACGGGCATCGAAGGCGAGACCGCGAAAATCAAGAATTTGCGCCAGGCGGAACGCTATCTGCCTGACAATATCTACACAGCGCTGGAGAATTTCAACAAGTCGTCGTGGATGTCGGAAATATTGGGCGAGGACGTGAAGAAGCGATTCGCGGATTTGAAACAGGGGTCTGCAGACCGGTGCTCGCGGCTATTGGGGACATTCGTCAAGCCGCCCGAAGTGCAGTATCACCATGAGGTGTACAACCAGTTCTTGTGGAATCTGTTTTAGGTTGCCGGTGGTCGGTTTTAGGGCAGCCTGAATCCTGGAACCGCTTTTTGTTTGCGGCCTCCATTGTGCTCCGAATTTTGTGTTGCGAATTGGCGAGGCGGCGCTGCCTTGCTATGAGCAGCCCTGCGGGCCCAGGAGACTTTGGCGACGGGTCGAAGCGTCTTAGTTGTGCCGCGCTCGTAGCGGGATTTTTAACGATGCTTCCGTCAGTACCTGACAGGCAGGCTTTGAATTGTGCCTTGCGAACTGGCGAAGCTGCCTTGCCGGCGAACTGGCATGGTTCGGTCGTCTTGCTATGTGGAACGCTGTGGTTCCTACGTGTTTAGCCGCGCATGACTGAGAGGGCTGCGACGGGCGGCGCGGGCGGGCGCGTTGTCTTCACCTTTCCGCCGTTTCGCAATTACGAGGTTGCGCGGTTCCTGATCGTGGTGTCGCTGGAGATGCAGTCGGTTGCGGTGGGCTGGCAGGTGTATGACATCACGCACCGTGCGCTGGCCCTCGGCATTACGGGACTCGTGCAGTTCCTGCCCGGCGTCGTGCTGTTTCTGGTAGCAGGACACGCCGCAGACGCCATTCACCGACGCCGTCTGCTGACGACGTGCTATGCGGCGTTTGCGCTATGTTCGGCACTGTTGCTGATACTCTCGGTTCACGGACAGCCGCGCGTGTTCTGGATTTACGTGGTGATGACGCTGGTAGGCGTGGTGCGGTCGTTCAGCGGGCCGGTGACGCGCGCGATCCTGCCGCAACTGGTTCCGATGGAGATTTTCCCGAGCGCGGTGGCGTGGCACTCGAGCGTGTATCAGACGGCAAGCATTCTCGGGCCGGCAGTTGGCGGGCTGATCTACGCGGCGTTTCGCGGTCCTGAAGCAGTGTATGCGACGGCTTTAGTAGCGGCGCTGGTTGCAGGCGCAGTGACATTGCGAATCGAGACGAGACAAGGCACGCCGGCGCGAGAGCCCGTGAGCTGGACGACGCTTGTGGCCGGTCTGCGCTACATCTGGAAGGAAAAGATAATTCTGGGTTCGATTTCGCTCGACCTGGTTGCGGTGTTGCTGGGTGGCGCGGTGGCCTTGCTTCCGATTTACGCGCGCGAGATTTTGCACACGGGGCCGTGGGGACTCGGCATTCTGCGGAGCGCGCCGGGAGTAGGCGCGGCAATCATGGCGGTTTTTCTAGGTTACCGGCCGTTGAGGCGGCGGGCTGGAGCGGCAATGTTGTGGTGCGTGGCGGGGTTCGGCGCGGCGACGATTATTTTTGGACTGTCGCGCAGCATGACGCTTTCGGTGGTATCGCTGGTGATGGTGGGCGCGACGGACATGGTGAGCGTGGTGATTCGCGGGACGCTGGTGCAAGTGAAAACGCCGGACCACGTGCGCGGGCGCGTGAATGCCGTGGATATGGTGTTCATCGGCGCGTCGAATGAGCTGGGCGAATTCGAGTCGGGATTGACGGCGCAGTGGCTCGGAGCAGTACCGGCGGTGATTATCGGCGGGATCGGCGCGATTGTCGCGACGGCGTTGTGGGCGTGGTGGTTTCCGGCTTTGCGACAGGCCGATAAGTTGGTCGAGCCGGTGGATTCATAAACTCTCCTACTAAAACGTGTCGCAGACATTGCTATCTGGAACATTTTGACCTGGAACTTTGTGACCTGGAAGATCGTGACTTGGAGACGCTTTATATCTTGCAGCCTCCCTCGGCGCCTGTCTGGCGACAGGCCGGCTTCGAATTTCGGCTGGCGAACCGGCGTAGCGCGGCGACCGGCTAATGTTGACACGACATGAATCGCGGATACCTTCAGTAGGGGTGAGGCTAAGACCGACCCCTACAAAAGAACTCAGGGGCGTCGCTTGGGTTGGCGAACCGGCGTAGTACAACGGCCTTGCTCCTGGTGGATGAAAGTTAGCCGAGCTACGCCGGTTCGCTCGATTCAAACCGAAGCGCCAAGGGAGGCTACAGAACAAGAAGCCCATCGTAGTTTTGACAGCTGGCCTTCTTCCACTGCGAATCGTCAATTTCCGGCCTAATCGTAGTATTCGGCGCCGAGGTGGGTGATGAGTTCTTCGCCCATCATCCAGCGCAGCGTGTTCTTGAGTTTCATGAGCTGAATGAAGAGGTCGTGCTCGGGATAGAGTTCGGGCGCGCACATGGGGGACTTGAAGTAAAAGCTGAGCCATTCCTGGATGCCGCGCAGGCCGGCGCGGTGAGCCAAGTCGAAGAAAAGCGCGAGATCGAGCACGATCGGCGCAGCGAGAATCGAATCGCGGCAGAGGAAATCCACCTTGATCTGCATCGGATAATTCAACCAGCCGAAAATGTCGATGTTGTCCCAGCCTTCTTTGTTGTCGCCGCGCGGCGGGTAATAGTTGATGCGGACCTTGTGGAAGAAATGGCCATAGAGTTCGGGATAGAGCTTGGGCTGGAAAATGTACTCGAGTGCGCCGAGCTTCGATTCTTCTTTCGTTTTGAACGAGCCGGGATCGTCGAGGACTTCGCCGTCTCGATTCCCGAGAATATTCGTGGAGAACCAGCCGTTCACGCCGATCATGCGGGCTTTGAAGCCGGGCGAGAGGATGGTCTTCATGAGTGTTTGGCCCGTCTTGAAATCCTTGCCGCCGATCGGGACGTGGCGGTCGCGCGCGAAGTGCATCAGGGCAGGGATGTCCACGGTGAGGTTCGGAGCGCCGTTGGCGAACGGGACTCCCTCGCTGATGGCCGCGTAGGCATAGAGCATCGAAGGCGCGATCGCCGGATGGTTTTCTCTCATGGCTTTTTCGAACGAGGCGATGTCCTTGTGCACGGATTCGGGCTTCATGAAAACTTCCGTTGACGCGCACCAGACCATGACGAGGCGGTCGCACTTGTTCTTCTTTTTGAAATTGCGAATGTCTTCGCGGAGTTGTTCGGCGAGATCGAGCTTGTTCCTGGCCTTCTTAACGTTGGGACCATTCAGTTTTTTGACATAGTTCTGATCAAAAGCAGCCTTCATCGGCTCGATGCCGCTGAGGAATTTCTTGGCCTTGTCGAGGTCTTTCGACTCGAGGACGCCGGCTTTGGCGGCGGCTTCGTAGGCGTTGTCGGAGAAAACGTCCCAGCCGCCAAAGACGATATCGTCGAGCTTTGCGAGAGGGATGAAGTCTTTGATCTTTGGCGTGCGGGCCTCGGTGCGTTTTCCGAGGCGAATCGTGCCCATTTGCGTGAGCGAGCCGATCGGAAGCGATTGACCGCGGCGAACGAGCTCGACCCCGGCCATCAGCGTGGTGCTAACAGCGCCCATTCCGGGCGTCAAGATTCCCAGCTTCCCCTTCGGAGGGGCGATCTGCACAGGCCTGCGCATTCAGTGGTCTCCCAGGACAAATTTCCGTGACGATCTTGCCGTGTCTTACAATTCGCTCTCGCAACGGGCCTGCGGCCGGCCCGCGATGCAAGGCAATTCAGTAAAGCGGCGGAAAAGATTAACTATGATGCGGCATGGAAAAGGGATTTGCAATCAGTTCGAGCGATGCGTTTTAGAGGCCAACCCCGAATGAAAAGGTCTCGATGCGTGAGAAGACTAACTCTTGGAGCTGAGCGAGTTGATAGATTGCGGTGAGTATTTCGCGGGCAAGGCAAGCCGCGCCCCTGCGCAGAGAAATACGGCCAGTCGCAGAGGAGAACGTCCAAGCAGGTCAGATTTTTTCGAGATGAATGGAGCCGTCGCCGGAGCTGATCTTCAGGAGCCCGCCGCCGGAATTCATCTTGCCGCGAACAGCGGAGCGGTTGAGGGACCCGGAAACGGTGATGGGGACGTCCACCGTGATGCTGCCGTCGCCTGTGTGGGCGTCGAGATCGGCGTTCAAATCGCCGGGGACGCGCAAAGTGATGCGGCCGTCGCCGGAGTGGAGGTTCCAGCCGTTCTGCACGTTCGAGCCGCTGGCGGCCGAAGCGTCAATGCTACCGTCGCCGGTCTGGACTTGCAGGGCGTCGAAGCGGCCGTCGACGGTGATGTGGCCGTCGCCGGTGTCAACCTGAAGAGCGCCGTCCATGCCGGAGCCTTCGATGCGGCCGTCGCCGGAGTGGAGGTAGATCTGGCCGCGAAGGCCGTTGGCGTTGATATTGCCGTCGCCGGTGGTGATGCGGATGTTGCCCGCCACGGGCTGCGCGGTGACGTCGCCGTCGCCTGTGGTCACGTCGAGATTCAGATTGCGCGGAACACGCAGTTCAACGCGCACGGTTCCGTTGCTGCCCCAGAATCCCCAGTGAATGCGCGGCATGCGGACGCGAATGTTGACGCTGTTGCCGTTCTGGCTTTCTTCGATACTGACGCCGCTTGAACCGATCGCGTACTTGGTAGTCGTCACGTGCGCGTAGATGTTGTTCTGGTCGGCGGAGGTGATGGTGACGCTACCGTCGTCGGTCTGGACGTGCAGGTCGGCGGTGCCGTTGACGGCGTAGGTCTTCGACCAGTCGTCGGCGTGCGCTGGCGGCGCCGAGAGGGCTACGACCCCTGCGATCAGAATGCCCGCTGAAATCAGAAGCCGTTGTTTCATGTTCGCTCCTCCGGTGACACGCTCGACTCTAGCCGGCATTCAGAGGTACGGAATCGACTCCTGAAATGTTCCGTTCAGTGGCTATTTTTGCGCTGCCTTCGCGGCAGAGGGTCTGCCCGCCACGGCGCCCGGGCGCTGCCTGAGTGCCGCCACCAATTCGGCTAGAGGGAGCGTATTGACGACGTCCTTCTTTTCGAGCCAGCCGCGCCGAGCGGTGATGACGCCATATTTCATAAATGGCAGGTGCGTGGTGGAGTGCGAGTCCGTCGAGATGACGATTTTCACGCCGCGCTGTTTGGCCACACGCAGGTGGACATCATTCAGATCGAGACGGTCGGGATAGGCGTTGCACTCCATGACGACGCCGTGCTTCGCGGCTGCGGCGAGAATTTGCTCCATATCGTAGTCGTAGGGCTCGCGGCGCATGATGAGGCGGCCGGTGGGATGGGCAATGATCTGGGTGTAGGGATTCTCGATCGCGGCGAGGATGCGGCCGGTCATTTCGGCGCGAGTCAAATTCATATAGGAGTGGATGGAAGCGACGACTACGTCAAGCTGCGCGAGGACTTCGTTGTCCAGATCGAGCGTGCCGTCCTTCAGAATATCGCATTCGATGCCTGCTAGCAGGCGGATGCCTTCAACGCGTTTTTGGGCGGCACGGATTTTTTTGAGCTGCTCGAGAGTGCGCTTTTCGTCCATGCCCTGCGCGACGGTGACGGCTTTCGAGTGATCGGTGAGCGCGATGTATTCGTAGCCGAGCTTCTTTGCGGCCTCGCTCATTTCTTCTATGGAGTTCCGGCCGTCGGAAGCGGTGGTGTGCATCTGGAGATCACCGCGGATGTCGCCGAGCGTTAACAGGAAGGGAAGCGCGTTTTTCCCGGCGGCGTCGATTTCTCCGGCATTCTCGCGGAGCTCCGGCTCGATGTAGGCGAGTTTGAGCTTGGCGTAGATTTCCTCTTCGGTCTTGCCTGCGATGGCGCGCCCGCCCTTCAGCGTACTCAGCGCGTACTCGTTGAGGGTCCAGCCCATATCGTTTGCGCGACCGCGAAGAGCGACGTTGTGTTCCTTTGAGCCGGTGAAGTAGAGCAGGGCAGCGCCAAAGCTCTTTTTCTCGAGGAGGCGAACGTCTACCTGGAGCCCGCTTCCGAGGCGGACGCTCACTTTATTTTCGCCGCGCGCGAGGTGCGTGTCGATGCCGGGATATTTCTGGATGTAGTCCGCCACGTTGTCGATCTCGGCTTGTTTGTCGCGCCCCGGTTTCATCGTGACGAGCAGGTCCACATCGCCAATTGTGTCGCGGCCGCGGCGCAGCGAACCGGCCGGGGTGACCGATTCTACGGTGTCGCAGGCTCGGATGTAGGCGGAAAGCTTTTCCGCTTCTTCGGTCGCGCGGTCGAGCAGGAATCGGCCGGTAGATTTCTTGAAGAATTCGCAAGCCTTCAAAATGTTCTGCTCGCTCTTTTCGCCGAACCCGGGCAAATCCCGAAGTTTTTGTTCGCGCGCGAGCTTTTCGACGTTCTCAACGGTGGCGATGTGAAAGGCGCTGCGCAGGAACGCAACTTTCTTGGGCCCCAGACCCTGCAACTGCAGGACGTCGAGAAGCGTGGACGGATATTTTTTCAGGAGTTTGCGACGCAGCGAGTAGTCGCCGGTCTGGAGGATTTCGCGGATATGCTCGGCCATGTTCTCGCCGATGCCGGGAAGTTCGCGGAGCTTCTTGTCATCCTTGGCGAGGTCCTCCACTCGCTCGTGGATGTTATAGAGCAGCTCGGCAGCCTTTTCGTAGCTGCGATAACGGCCGATGATCGCGCCGTCGATTTCGAGCAGTTGCGCCGTCTCACGCAGAATTTTCGCGACTTCTCGGTTTTCCATCGATGCCTCGTACTACGGCACGCGGCGGGGCGCGCCGTGAACCCGAGCGTATCATGCCCGCTCGAACTGTGTATTTTAGCAGCGAACGGAAAGATCGTGGCGGCAACGAACCCTGGAGCGCGCACCGGCGAACGGACGATTCCGCCCTATCGCGGTGTTCGTAAAAAGCGAGATTGTTAACAGGTGCGAGGAGTTACCGGCGCGCCGCGGGAGCCGCCTTGCGCGGTTGGGATGGCGGAATCACGGTCGCCATCTTGCGGATCATGGCGAGCACCAGCCTCTTATCATCGTCCGACAAGGTGGTGGAATACCTTTTGATCTCGGCGAGGAAACGAATTTCCTCATCGCTGAGCTCGCCGAGAATCTTGCGGGTTTCGCGATCCTGAGGCGTGTCACTGCCGGGAAAGAAGTCAGCGAGGCTGATTTCCATTGCTTCGGCGATCTTCGCCAGGGTCTCAAGCGACGGGACCGTGTGGCCGTTTTCGACGCGCGAGAGATAGCAGCGCAGAAGGCCGGTGCGGCGCTCGATGTCTCCCTGCGACAATCCGCGGTCGCTGCGGTAGGAACGGATGACTTCGCCGATGTTAACCTTGGGCTTCTCTTTGGGCATGGTATCTTTTCCGGTAACGCGCCGTTATCTTACGAAGCACCCCCTGGGTGCGCAAGCGGAATTTCGGTTCTTGTTTCCTGCGGAACGCGGGCGCGAACGGAATCGCGGGAGTTACGGAATGGAATGGGACAGCACATCTCTCGGAGAGTCAACCGTTCTGAGCTTGCCCGCGCGCTTATTTTCGTAAAGAGCGGCGTCCGCCCGCTTCATCAGTTCGTGAGCGGTTTCCCCGGGACGAAAATCGGTCCAGCCGCGCGAGAAGCGGCACTCCACGTGCTCGCGCTCATACTGAATTTGGAGCCCGTCTACGCGTGCGAGCACGCGTCCAACCTCCCCGACCGGGCACTCGGGCAGCAGCACCATGAACTCGTCGCCGCCCAGGCGTACAGCGAGATCGGAGCCGCGGATCGCGCGCTGAAGCCGGTCGGCAAACTGTTTTAGCAACAGGTCTCCGGCCGGGTGTCCCAGGCGATCGTTGATTTGTTTCAGGCCGTCAACGTCGAGGAGGAGGAGGGTGAGGGGCCGGCCATGGCGAACCGCGCGGCTCATTTCTTCCGCCAGGCGTTGCTCTCCCGAACGCCGGTTATAAAGCCCTGTGAGCTGGTCCAGAGCCGCCAGCTTGTACACCTCGCTCGTGAGAGTTTCCACCTTTGCCAGCGCCTGGATTTGGTCGGCGATCTGATTGCGGATGCGGATGATCTGATACTGCTGGTAGACCGCGTAGACCGCAAAGACCAAAACGATCCCCACGAGCGCCCGGACGGCTTGGTTCAGATAAAAGGAGTAACTCCCCATATCGCGGTCGAGGACGGCAGGGAAGGTAAATGATGCTACGGCAAGGGTCAGAAGAATCAGCACAAGAACGGTGGACGACCAAAGCCACCATTGGCGGCGATCGAGCTTCTTGAAACCCTCCCGAAGGAGTTCTCCCGGCACGGCCGCTTGTTCGGGCGCACCTGTCGCGTTTCCAGTCATAAATTTGAGAAAGAGGCCTGCTTTGTAGATACAGGGAATTGCGCAGGAACTCCAGCCAATACGCAGGGTCAGTTCTCAATCAGTCACCAACAGGATTCGAGACGGCTCCGCGCGATGCACCGTGGTGTTTCGTGCTGAGCCTTTGCGAAATGACGCGACTGGGTTCTCTTTTCGGACGCCCTTTCGATGGTCCGCAGAATGACGCGAGTCCCGTTCTGCTCGGTTTTGCAAGCAATACCGCGTAGCTCGTCCCCGGTCCGCCAGCCGCCGTTATAGTCCGCCGCGTTTTCGCCGCAACGCGAAAAACCGAGGAGGACGCGAATGAAAAGGAATACCCGCTGGTTGTTGCTCGTGGTTCTTGCGGTCCTGGCAGTGGCGTTTGGCTTGATTTGCCTAACCGGAACAGTTGGATCGTCCTTGCTGGCCGATGGCGTTGCACCAACGCCACCGCCTCC
>DATEKA010000066.1:0-10472 GCA_035277685.1 Candidatus Acidiferrales bacterium | reverse complement strand
CGGGCGGCAGCTTCACCGCAGACGGGCAAGGGCACATCACAAACGGAGTGGAGGATTTCAATTCGATTGCAGGAACGCCGGTGAACCAAACGTTCACCGGGACCTATACGCTGAGCTCGGACGGACGCGGAACGCTGACGTTCGGCAGCCTCAGCGGATCTCCGACATACGACTTCGCAATCGACGCGACAGGAGCGCACGGGCGGCTGATCGAGGCGGACTCGACGGGGGTACACGGCTCGGGACAATTGGAACTGCAGAGCGTGAGCACGTGCACGTCGAGCACGATCAGCGGAGAGTATGCGTTTGGCGCGAGCGGATACTCGTCGGCGCCGAGCGGAGGCAGTTTTACTGCCGGGCCGGTGGCGATGGCGGGAAGGTTCACGGCGGCCGGAGGGAACCTGGGCAGCGCGGAGATGGACGCGAACGATCCGGGAAGAGGATTGGTGCAGGAGCCGCAGAACGCGCTTTCGGGGACGTACCAGACAACGTCACAAGCGGCGCGATGCACGATCGCGCTGACGCCGAGCACTCTGCCGCACATGACGTTCAGCGTGTATCCGGTGTCGAGCACGGAAGCGTTTTTGGTAGAGACGGACACGGCGAGCGGGAGCAGTTCGAGCACACCATTCCTGACGGCGGGCACGCTGCGGCAGCAGGCGGGATATCCGTTTACGGGCGTGTCGGGCGGGCTGAATGGAACGAGCGTAGGAGCGCTGAGCGGACAATTCTCGTCGGGGAGCGGTAACATCGCGGATGATGCGGTAGTTTCGATCAGCGTGGTTGGAGCGGCAAGCTTCAATCTATCCGGCACGGAGAATCGCGGCGGAACGGTGAGCGTGATATCGCAGACGGGAACATTCATCAATGCGGACCAGTTCGGACGAATCGGGAGCCAGGGTCTCAACAGCGAGATCGATCCGGTGTTCTACACAATCAGCGCGAATGAGGCGTTCGTGGTGGGAGGCGTGATCGGAAACCCGATGTTCGGTTTGCTGGAACCGCAGACGGCGGGGCCTTTCAGCGCGGGCACGGTAACGGCGACTCTCGTTGAGGGTACGCTGGCGCCCAGTGTAAACAGCGTGCCGGATCTGTCGGGTGTGCTGACGTTCGACGGCGTGTCGAACGTGAGCGGAACTGAAGATACGGCGACGACTTCCGGCCAAACTGTGACGGGCACGTACAAATTGACGAGCACAGGCGCGACGGATGGAAGCGGAACGGCGACGCTGAGTTCACCGGCGGCGTTTACCGGCGCGTTCTACATTGTGTCGCCAACGAAGATCGTGATGGTTTCGACGACGAGCGGCGATACGAATCCGGTGATGATTGTGATCGGGCAGGACTAGAAGCCACCAAGCGGCTCATGAATACTTCGGATGCGATCAACCGCTCAACTTCAGGGGCTAAAAGCCCGTATTTTTCAGGCGTCCTTATGTCGGAGCTATAAAGCTCCTACCCCCTAAAACCGTTTATGAGAGTCTTTCTTGACGCTCCTGCTTCAAAAGCCCGGTAAAGTGCGCAGGCTGGTGTAGCGGGCGATCGCGTCGTAGTCGCGGTCGCGGTGCCAGACTGGCGTGCGGTTCTCGATGGCGATGGCTGCGACGAGGCAATCGCTCGAAGACCTGATGGTATAGCCCCTGTTTCGCCCCAGGCGGTAAATGTCCGCTGCGGAAAGAAACAGGGACGCAGACAATGGGTCGCTGAGCATGGGGAGGGCAAGGAAGGCGTCGCGGAAGGCGTCGCTCGCTGGACCGACTCGCAGGCCCTGCAGCACTTCCTGAACAATGGGGCCGCAAGTCACGAAGTTCAGCAGTCGAGCTTCGGAAATTTTCGTGGGCCGGCGACCGTTCAGGAGTTCGATCCAGACGGACGTGTCTACGAGGATCAACGCCGGCGCGCCAAGCGGCGCCTTTGTCGCCCTTGTCGATTTCCCGTCTTGGGCGATCCATCTTCATCTTCGCGCATTTCGGGGAGGCTTCCATGCCAGAGGCCCTGCCCGAAGAATTTTGGGAGGCTCTGGATCTTGCGGACGCGAAGTATTTCCGCCAGTGCCAGATTCACCGTAGCGGAGTACGTCTTACGGCCCAACACGCGAGTGGCCTCTTCCAAGACGTTTTCGTCAAGCACAAGATTTGTGCGCTTCATGTGTTTAGTATACCAGAAAGAGGCGGGAGGTCGAAGAAATCAGTCATCAGTAGGCCCAGCGAAGGAGGACGGCGCCGGTGGTATAGCCCGCGCCGACGGCGATGAGGAGGACGAGGTCGCCCTTACGCAGGCGTTTCTGTTCCAGGGCGTCGTTCAGGCCCAGCGGGATGGTGGCGGCGGTGGTGTTGCCGTAGCGGTCGATATTGACGAGAACCTTGGAATCGTCAACGCCGAGACGTTCCTGCATGGCGCGAATGATGCGCAGATTGGCCTGATGGGGAACGACAAGAGCCAGGTCGCGCGTGGAGAAGCCGTTGCGTTCGAGCAGGTGGCAGGCGAGTTCGCTCATGCGGCGAACGGCATACTTGAAGACCTGCTGGCCTTCCTGGTGAACGTAATGCATGCGCTTTTCGACAGTCTCCTGCGAAGCAGGTTTAAGCGAGCCGCCAGCGGGCATGTAGAGATTGCAGCCGCCGGAACCGTCAACGTCATTGGCGAAATCGAGAATGCCTTCGGAATCCGAAGCGGCCGGCTCGAGGAGGACAGCGCCTGCACCGTCGCCGAAGAGGACGCAGGTGGCGCGATCCTTGAAATCAAGGATGGAGGTCATCACATCGGCGCCGACGACGAGCGTCTTCTTGTGCGTGCCGGCGCCGACGAACTGGGCGGCAACGGTCAAACCGTAGACAAATCCCGAGCAGGCGGCGGAAAGGTCGAATCCCCAGGCCTTGGCCGCGCCGAGATTGTTCTGGATCAGGCAGGCGGTGGCGGGAAACATCATGTCGGGTGTAACGGTGGGCACGACGATCAGGTCAATGTCCTCGGGCCTGACCCCTTTTGCGTCGAGGAGCTTGCGCGCGGCTTCGGTCCCAAGATGGGAGGCTGCCACACCGGGGTCAACGTAATGGCGCTCGCGAATTCCCGTGCGCGTGCGAATCCACTCGTCGGAGGTATCAACGATCTTTTCGAGGTCGGCGTTCGTGACGACGCGCGGGGGAACATAGCCGGCGACACCGGTGATTTTCGCGGCGATGCGGTTGGGCATTCTATCTCCGTAGGAATCCAGCGCGATTGTATGCAATGCAGCGCGGGGTGACAAGGGAGAGAGGCATGACAGGGCTGCGGCGCGCGAGCGGCTTTGAAGTGCGCCCCGCGGCAGGCAGGTCTGAACTACCCGGGAGTGATTTCGTGGCGGTAGGTGATGCCGGCAGTTTTACCGAGCATGGCGGCGACGGAGCAGTATTTTTTCTGACTCAAGTCGATGGCGTCGCGGACAGCTTTTTCGTCGAGAGTGCCGCTAAGGCGATAGAGCATCTCGATTTTGGCCCAGACCTGCGGAGGCGAAGGAGCGCGCTCGCCGGAAATGACCACTTCCAGCGATTCGAGCTTCTGGCGCTTCTTCGCGAGAATCATGGCGACGTCAACGGAAGTGCACGCTCCGAGCGCGCCAAGAAGAGTTTCCATCGGGCCGGGCCCGTCGTGGTGCGTGCCGCCCGCATCAAACTGGATTTTCTGGCCTGAGGGCATGGTGGCCAGAAATTTCTCGCCGCCGGCCCATTTCACAGTCGCTGTTTGCACGGTCTCTCCTTATGGCATGGCGATCGCCGGCGGTCGTCAGACGCCTTTGGTCGCCGGGTCCCAGATGAATTTGTGGAGTTGAAGGCCGAGGCGGACGGGCAGGGCGTCGGCGAGAATCCACTCGGCGAGTTCGCGGGGCGCAAGACCAGCCCACTTCCCCTCGGGATCGGGAAAAACCGGCGAAAAGAGGACTTCGGCCACTCGTTCAGCGAGGCGATGCTCGGTCGTGAAGCGGCGCGCGAATTCGTAGTCGCGGCGAGTGGAGATCACGAACTTGATTTCGTCGCGGGCGCCGATGGCATCGAGGTTGGCCGCGTCGAACGTGTCCGGCTCGCCGGAGTCCGGGCATTTCACGTCTACGATTTTGATGACTTCGGGCCGAAGTTCGCCGACGAAGCGCTCGCCGCTGGTTTCGATCATGACAGTAAAACCCCCGGCGAGGAGTCGCGACGCCAGCTCCGGAGTTTCTTTTTGCA
The DNA here is from genome assembly GCA_035277685.1 of Candidatus Acidiferrales bacterium. Lineage (GTDB taxonomy): Bacteria > Acidobacteriota > Terriglobia > Acidiferrales > UBA7541 > Palsa-295. The sequence goes on along the minus strand of DATEKA010000066.1, from coordinate 6,270 downwards.
GGAGCGGTTCGCCGCCGGTGATTTCGACGAGGGGGACGCGATGTGGCGATTCGCCGGCGAGTGCGTGGACCCGTGCAAGGATGGCGTCGAGCGAGATTTTCTCGCCGCCGTAGAAGGCGTAGGCCGTGTCGCACCAGGTGCAGCGCAGATTACAGCCGGTGAGGCGCACGAAAATACAAGGCAGGCCGGCGCGAGCGCCCTCGCCCTGTATGGATTTGAAGATTTCGGTGACGACCATACGTTACGGAACAGCGCCAAGTTCGCTCATGGGCGGTACGTCGCGGCGGATGTGTCCGTCTCCCACACCGTGATACTGGAGATTCCGGCGCCGTTCGGGGCGGAGTGCAACTGCCTGGAAGCCTCGTCGTAAATAAATTTCGCGACATTTTCGGCCGACGGATTGAGCACATCGAAGGGCTTGAGCTCGTTCAGATACTGGTGGTCGAGCGAGCGAATCACGGACTGAATCACCTGCTTGAGATGAACGAAATCATAGAGCAGGCCGGTGGAATCGAGCTCACGGCCGGCGAGCGTGACGCGAATTTTGTAATTGTGGCCGTGCAGGTTCTCACACTTGCCCTTGTAATTGCGCAGGTTATGCGCGGCGGCGAATGTTTCGTCCACAAAGACTTCGTACATGGCTTCAATCGAATCCAGGCTCGGACGAATCGAAATTCGCGCCACCCTCGCCGCTACTCGGAATCGCGCATGAAGCGAGCTACGTCGGCGAGGTCGTGCGTGGTCGAGTAGCCGGGTAAGGACTCGAGAAAAATTCTACCATAGCGCATGCGCTGGATGCGGTTATCGAGGATGGCGAGAATGCCGCGGTCGGTCTTCGAACGAATCAGGCGGCCGAAGCCTTGTTTGAGGGCGAGGACCGCTTCGGGAACCTGATACTCGGCGAAGGCGTTCCGGCCGTCCTCCTGGAGCGCACGAACACGAGCGGCGACGATGGGATCGCTGGGAACGGCGAAAGGCAGCTTGTCAATGATGACACAGGAAAGTTGCGCGCCGGGGACATCGACGCCCTGCCAGAAAGTTGCGGTGGCGAAGAGGACGGCATTCGGAGTGGAGCGAAAGCGCTCGAGGAGCGTCGAGCGCGGCGCGGTTCCTTGCAGCAGGAGCGGAAATTCCACACGGCTGGAGACGCGCTCGAAAATGTCCTTCATCTGTGCGTAGCTGGTGAACAGGCAGAAGGCGCGGCCTTCGGAGATTTCGAGGAGCTTCGCGATTTCTTCTGCGGCGCTTGATGCGAAGGCGGGGTCGCGCACGTCGGGAAGCGCGCGCGGGATATAGAGGAGCGCCTGCTCCTTAAAGTTGAACTCATGCGGCAGAACGACTTCGGCGGAAGGCAAAATGCCGAGGCGCTGCTTCAGATAATCGAAGCTGCCGCCTACGGCGAGAGTCGCCGAAGTGAGTATGACCGTGTCGAATTGTTCGAAGAGGCGTTCGCGAAGAATCTGGCTGACGTCAATGGGCGTGGCGGCGAGAAAAACGCCGCGGCCACGGCGCTCATACCAATAAACGTAGGCTTTCTCCTCGCTTTCGAGCAGAAATTCGAGTTCGCGCCGCAATTCGACTGCGCGTCGCGCGAGCGCAAGCGCTTCCTCCGGCTTGGGTGACAGCGCCCCGAGCTCCGTTTCGACGCGTTTCACAGATGCGGAAAGATCGTCGTAGGACTCGCGCGCGCGATCGAGAAACGACCGGCGCGCCGTCAGGTCGAACGGGTAGCGGCCTTCGCGTTCGGGAAAGTTCTCGAAGAAATTGCGGCTCCGCTCGCGCAGGCGGACGAGATATTTTCGCAATACCGAAGCCTCGATTTGCAGCATGCGCAGCATGGCTTCGGTGTCGCGCGACAGCTCCTCGAACCGATAGCTCGAGACCTCGCGGCCAAAATAATCGCCGGCAACGTCTTCGATTTCGTGCGCCTCGTCGAAAACGACGGCGGAGTACTCGGGCAGGATCGAACCGAAGTCGTTGTCGCGAATGGCAAGGTCTGCGAAAAAGAGGTGGTGGTTGACGATGATCAGGTCCGCTTCGTGCGCGCGCTGGTGCATGGCCGTGATGAAGCAGGAGTTGAATTCGGGGCACTTCTGGCCGGTGCAGAGGTCGCTGCGGGCGTCGATGCGATTCCAAAGATCGGAATCGTCGGGGAGAAAGGTGAGCTCGCTGCGGTCGCCGGTTTCAGTGAGCTTTTCCCAGTCACGAATCTGGTTGAACCAGTCAATCTCGTCGAAGCCCTTCAGGACGGCCTGGCCGTCCATCTGATGAACTTTGGCGCGACAGAGGAAATTCGAGCGGCCCTTCATCAGCGCGACTTTCAGGTTCGGCGCGAAATGCTTTTGGAGGAAAGGAACATCCTTTTGGAAGAGCTGCTCCTGCAAAGATTTTGTGGCGGTGGAGATGACAACTTTGCGGCCGCTGCGGATCGCCGGAATCAGGTAGGCGAGTGTTTTGCCGGTGCCGGTACCGGCCTCGATTACGACCTGGCGCTTGTTGGCGAAGGCGTCGTCAACGATGCGAGCCATTTCGAGCTGCGAGCCGCGAAATTCGTAGGCGGAGTGGCGTTTTTCGAGCAAGCCGCCGGAGGCGAAAATGGCATCGACAGTAATTTCTTCTTCGGCTTTCGCCGTAGCTGCTTTCTTGGGCATGGCTCTACACTATCGCCGGTTGGGACGCAGATTCCTAAGATAACACACGCCCGTTCCGAGCCGCTTGCAAGGAGCGCGGCACGCGGTCGCAAAAAATCACGTTTTGCTGCCTACTGCGAGTACTTGAAGGATTTGTCCGGGTATGCTGGATGTGGCGGCACCGGATTCGGAGCCTTGCGAATTTCGTCTTCGAGAAGTTTCAGGCCGGCGTCGAGTTGGGCGTCCTTTCCCTCGAATGTGGCGTGCGGCAGATTATCTACGACAATGTCGGGATCGACGCCATGGCCTTCGATCAACCACTTGCCTTCCGGGCCAAACACCCCTGTTTCCGCGGCCGTCGCGATTCCGTTATCTTCGACCCGATTGCTGGCGGAGAGCCAGATTTCTCCGCCCCACGTGCGCATCCCGATCACTTTCCCCAACCCGAGACGGCGAAAGCCTTCAGAGAATGCCTCGCCGTCGGATGCGGTGAGCTGGTCGCACAGGACGACAATGTGGCCGCGGAAAGCATACTGCATGTTCCAATTGGGATTGCCGACTCGAGGCTGCCAATAGAACCACGCCTTGCGCAGGAGCTTCGAAAGCAGCCAGGAGTCAATGTTGCCGCCGCGATTGTGGCGGACGTCGATGATCAAGCCCTGACGATCGAAGACAGGATAGAAGTCGCGCGCCCACTCGGCGATGTCGTTCGGACCCATAGCGCGGAGATGGACGTAGCCGATGGCGCCGTGCGAGGCGGAATCAACAGCGAGGCGGCGCGTGTATTCCCATTCGGCGTAACGCAACTCGCTCTCCTCTCGTTCGGAGACGGCGGTCGCGAGCACCTCGCGGATCTCGCCGGAGGCCGACTTCACGCGAAGCAGAACTTTTTGCCCGGCCTTTCCGCGCAGGAGCGCGCGCTCGTCGGGAACGCTGAGTAAGCTCTGGCCATCGATGCTCAGAATCACCTCGCCTTCGTGAACGATGGAGCCGGGTCGGGCGAGAGGTGGCGCTTCATTGGGCAGGTCGGGGTCGTGCAGATAAATGTGCTGGACGACATCGCCCCCGGCCTGTTTATCGCGGCGAAGAACGGCGCCGAGGGAAGCGATATCAATCTTGTCGGACGGCTCGCGAGCATCGCCGCCGCGAACGAACGTGTGCAAGGCGGACAGCTCGCTCACCATTTGCGCGATCACATCGTTGAGCTCGTTGCGGTCGGTGACGCGATCGACGAGCGGGAGATAGCGCTCGCGCATAGCCACCCAATCAACGCCGTTCATGTGCCGGTCGTAAAAATAATCGCGCTCGAGACGCCACGAATCGAGAAAGAGACCGCGGAATTCCGCGCGGCGGTTGGTGACAAACGTCCAGCCGTTCATCTCAATCTTGGCCTTTGAAAGCGTTTCCGAATTGTTTACGGCGCCTGCCTTCGCGCCGGAATCGAAGATGAAGAAATCGTCGCCTTTGGATACAAGTATCTTCTTGCGATCGAGCGAAACTTCGTAATCCTTCACATCGGGAACCACTGTCTCCGGTTTGTCGCCCTTGTTGGCGATGTCCAGGCACTCGATGGCGAGCTTGGGTTGTGGCTGTTCGTCGCGGCTTAACCAGCACAGGCGCTTGTCCGTTGCTTGCAGCGAATCATAATCGCCCGGCGGGACCGGCACTTCCTGCAATCGCGAAGCGAGGTCGTTGAAGTCGATTGCCACGCTAACGCCTTCAGGTTTCTTCTCTTCGCTGGAGGTTTTAGCCTCCGCGGACTTCGCCGGCTGCGGCTCTTCCACCTTCGGCGGCTTGTCCGGATGAAGCTCGTCGGGCGGAGCAAAGGGCGAACGCAAGCCTGGAATCAGCGCGAGTTGATAGATCTTAATCGTGCGATCGAAATTCGGGTCAGGCTGGCGCGGCCCCCAGGGCGAACTCACGCTGGATTTCAGCATGCGGTCCGAAAGGAAATAGATCCACTTGCCGTCGGCGCTCCAGGCAGGACTGCCGCTGTTGTAGCGGTCGTCCGTGAGCGGCTGAATTGCGCCGGTGTTGACGTTCAAGACTTTGAGCTGTTGGAACTGGTTTTCCGCGGACTCGCCGTAGGCGAGCCACTGGCTGTCGGGCGACCACGAGAAGTCGGAAAAGCCGCCGACATCGGATTGCGCGATCTTCTTCTGCTCTTTGGATTTCGTGTCATAGAGCCACAACTGCTGATCCTTGTCGTGGAAAATGACCCAGCGGCCGTCGGGGGAAGGAATGCCTTCCCAGCGAAGCACGGTGGCGCCGGAGGTCAACTGTTCAGCCTTACCCTCGCCATTCGCGGGGAACTTCCAGAGTTCGGTTTCTCCCGTTTGGGTCGAGATGGCGATGATGCTTTTGCCGTCGGGCGAGTAACGCGCCGCGCGGTAACGGACTGCCGGATCGCCGGCGACTTTCACGATTCTTCCGGGTGTGGCGGGCATCGTGAAGACTTCGCCGCGCGCCGTGAATACGGCGGCCGAACCATCGGGCGCAATGTGCGCAGCGGTGAGATATTCGACCGGCTTCTTTACCCAGTAATCCCGCATCTGGTCGAAGTCGGAAGTCAGCGTGATCGGAATGACGGCGTCTTTGCCGGAGCGCAGATCGAGCAGCCACAAATCCGCTCCGCATTGGTAAACGACGCGGCCGTCGGAAAGCGACGCCGAGCGCGCGTCCAGCCCGCGGTGATGGGTTTCCTCTTTCAAGTTCTTTCCGTTTTCATCCATGGACCAGACGTTCATCACGCCGTCGCGATCGGAAAGAAAATAGACGCGGCCGTTCCAGACCATCGGATCGGTGGATGTGCCGGCGTAATCGGCCGTCAGCGGGACGGCTTCATGGCCGGCGTCGTAGCGCCAGATATTTTCGGCCGTGCCGCCCTTGTAGCGCTTGGTCCAGCTTGGCTGGCGGTCGTTGCGCGTGAAAAAGAGCGTGTGGCCGTCGGGCGTGTAACTTCCTTGCGCGGCGGAAGCGAGGGGAACGATTTCGCGGTGGCCCCTGTCGTCAATAACGACGAGCTTGGGATCGGGCAGAGTCGAGTAGCGCTCCGTGTGAACCAGGAGGCGGCCATCAGGCGTCCAGCCGGCAACCAGGGCGTCGCCGTCCCACGTGCGGCGCTCGGGCAGCCCGCCGTCAATGGGCATGGTGTAAACGTCGCGCGGCCCCTCGTATTCGGCGCTGAAGGCAACCGTACGGCCGTCGGGCGAAATTGCCGCGTGATTTTCTTCGCCGGTGTTGGACGTGAGGCGCGTGGCGGTCCCGCCTTTCGTGCTCACCTTCCATAGGTCGCCCTCGGCGGTGAAGACGATCGTGTCTCCATGTATCGCCGGATAACGGTAATAGCCCGGACGGGCGCTGTCGGCGTCGCCGGAACCGGTAGAGAGGAAGAAGACGAATGCAAACGCGGCGCAGACGATGAATGCCCGCAGAATCTTCCAACCGACCTGCTTCATAGGGGCGTATCCTCCTGGCTCGGAATCCCGCATCGCGCGTGCCGGCCGATTCCCCGCGCAGCGGCGGAAACTGCTCATTTCAGTGGGCCGCGATGGTAACACGGCGCCTCAAAAAGTCGCATCGCCGGAGGATCGAAAAACGTGGCCTCTTCATCGCCGTCAGCTCGAGCGCCGTCGGAATG
>DATEKA010000065.1:0-5010 GCA_035277685.1 Candidatus Acidiferrales bacterium | reverse complement strand
CGGCCGGCGATTTTCCTCGAGAAAATCGGACCGCTCTGCGCGCTCACATTCTGAAATCCTGTTCCTCTATTCCGGAAGAGCAGCATGGGCTCAAGGTAACTGACGTCCGACCGGCTCCACGATTGCACCATCAAATCCGGATGCCCGTTGCACAGCAGCAGATCCACTTCGCCATCGTTATCGTAGTCGAAGAACTTCAGACCCCAGCCGCTCAGCAGCCGCGTGGCGGCAGCTATGCCTGTCGGTCCTGCCTCGTCGGTGAACGTTCCGTCCCTGTTGTTTCGATATAGCGAAAACATTTCCTCGTCTATATTGGCGACGAAGAGATCCAACCAGCCGTCGTGGTTGTAATCCGCCGCATCAACGCCCATTCCCGACCGCGCGCGCCCGAACGAGTTGTAACCCACTCCGGCGAGCAATCCATTCTCGACAAAGCGCCCTTTGCCCTGGTTGACGAACAGAAAATTCGGAGTCGTATCGTTTCCGACAAACAGATCGAGCCGGCCATCATTATTGATGTCGGCCGCAACAACTCCCCATGATTTCCCCGGCGATTGAGCGATCCCCGACTCCTTGCTGACGTCGGTGAACGTGCCGTCGCCGTTGTTGTGAAACAGCCACGAGGGAAGCGGGTCAAACACCGTGGGCTTGCAATACCACCTCTGTCCGGTCAGGCGATTTCCGCAGAAGGGGTTGTTCGTCTTGCTGAAGTTGCCAAACCTGCACACGAACAGGTCCAGCCGGCCGTCGTTATCGTAGTCGAACCACACCGCGCTCGTTCCCCACCCGGGCGCGGCGACTCCCGCTTTTGCGGTGACGTCGGTAAACGTTCCGTCGCCGTTGTTGTGGTAGAGGATGCTCCGCGCATACTGCGTCACGTACAGGTCGGGAAATCCATCCCCGTCGTAGTCCCCAACGGCTACTCCCATCCCGTAAGCGTTGCCCGCAACGCCCGCTTTTTCCGTTACGTCCGTGAACGTCCCGTCGCGATTGTTGTGATAAAGCGCGTTGCGCAACGGCTGTTTTGGCGTGTAGAAATCGCACGGCCCGCTGTTGACCAGATAAATGTCCATCCAGCCGTCGTTGTCGTAGTCCACGAACGCGCAGCCTGGCCCCAGGGTTTCCGGCAAATAGAATTCCGGCGAGTGCCCGCCCACGTGTTTCCATGAAATGCCGCTCACCGATGAAGGAATTTCCTCGAACGCAGCCGCCACCCCCGCATAACGAACCGGCGGCGCCGAGTTCGCAAATAATCCTGCCCGATTCGCCGCAGGCAACACTCCCGCAGAAGCCAGCAACTGAAGGAATTTGCGTCGAGATAAGCGCCAGTCATTCAGCGCGCTTTTGAGGAGACCTCTGTCCAACTCGTCAAATTCTCCTGTCGTATCACCGCGAGCACGCCAAAGCTCCCGCGTGACGCCGAACATCCTCGCTCCCGGCGCGGCGCTTGGTATACGCTACCGCACTTGTAGTCCTTTGCCAGAGTTTTCGTGAGCGCTTTATTGAGATGCAGGTTGCCAATTCCGAGGCGAAGTTTCTTGAAATCCTTCGCTGTTGCTGTCGGGGGTTCGCGTTTTACTGGCCTTCCCGCCCAGACTTCGCAAGACCGCAACCCAATTACCTTCGTCGACGTCGCGGCCGCCTCCGGCATTCACTTCCGTCATGACAACGCCGCTTCCGCCCAGAAATACCTGATCGAGACCATGGGCGCCGGTTGCGGCTGGATCGACTACGACCAGGACGGGCTGCTCGATCTCTATTTGGTCAACAGCGCCCCGACCCGCGTCTATGCGCCATCCCACCCGCTACGCAGCGCGCTCTACCGCAATAACGGCGACGGGACCTTCACCGACGTGACCCAAAAGGCTGGCGCCGGCGCCGAGGGCCTCTTCGGTATGGGCGTTGCTGTCGGGGATTACGACAACGACGGCTTCCCCGATCTGTTCGTCCTCGGCTACGGCCGGTGCATCCTCTATCACAACGAAGGCAACGGAACGTTCCGCGATGTGACTCAACATGCCGGCGTTGCAAATCTCGGCCGCTGGGCCTCCAGCGCCGCCTGGTTTGATTACGACAACGACGGCCGGCTCGACCTCGTTATCGCCAATTACATCGACTGGTCGCCGGATCGGAATTTCTGGTGTGGCGACCACGGGCCCGGCATGCGCAGCTACTGTCATCCCGACGACTACAACGGCGAGCCTCCCACCCTCTACCACAACAATGGCGACGGCACGTTTACCGACGTAAGCAAGCACTCAGGCATTGCGGCGAAGCCGGGGAACGGCCTCGGCGTGGTGACCTTCGATTACGACGACGATGGATGGCAGGATATCCTGATCGCCAACGATTCGATGGCAAATTTTCTGTTCCACAATAATCGCGACGGCACCTTTCGCGAGGCCGGTTACGAAAGCGGGATCGCGGTCAGCGCGGACGGTGCAGCCGAAGCCGGCATGGGCGTTGACGCGGCGGATACCACGGGAAATGGGAAAATGGACGTCATCATCGGGCACTTGGACATGCAGCTCGCCCGTTTCTACCGCAATATCGGCGACGGCACGTTCGATGACGCCACTCTCCGGTCGAAAATCGGATATGCCACCTACCACATGAGCGAGTTCGGCGCTCTCTTCCTCGACTACGACAACGACGGAGCGCGTGACATTTTTCTGGCAAACGGCCACGTCCTCGACAATATCGCTCGCTATCACGCCGATGTGCGGTACGACGAACCCAAGCTGATGTTTCGCAATCTCGGAGGCCGCGCTTTTCAGAACGTGAGCGGCCGCCTTGGTCCTGATCTCCAACGCCCGCGCGTCAGCCGCGGCGCTGCTGTGGGAGACTTCGACAATGACGGCGACCTCGACATTCTCGTGAGCAACAACGGTCAAGCTCCGCAGTTGTTTCGAAACGATGGCGGCAACGCCAACCACTGGCTCGAGATGCTGCTCATCGGGACAAAATCCAACCGCGACGCCGTGGGCGCTCGCATCAAGCTGACCGCCGGCGCCCTCACTTCCTACGCTCAGCGGAAGGGCGGTATGAGCTACCAGTCCGCCCAGGATCCCCGCATTCACTTCGGGCTGGGACCGCACTCCACGATCGACTCGATCGAAGTGAAATGGCCAAGCGGCGCCGTCACCAAAATTTCGAACCTGAAAAGCGATCAAATCATCGCCATCAAAGAAGACGAGGGAATCGTTAACCGCGTTTTTCCGCGCGTGCCTCGCAGGTAGGAAGAGTAGGAAGACTTGAACGCGGGACGCGCAGGCGCGATTCGCCTCTGGCGCTTACTGATGCGCTTACTGATTCCGTACGGAAGCGATATTTCCTCGATGCTCCCCGCTCTTTCCCGCGTCCCGAATCTGCGTCACCTGCCGCTGGTTCAGAGCCGCGAGAACGGCCACCACTTCCTGCAGCCGCTTCTTGTCTCCCGTCCGCCGCAACGCGGCCGCCAGATGCGAGTACACAGCCGGGTTCTTCGGATCGAGCGCGCGTGCCGCATCCAGTTGCGCAATCGCGTCCTGCAAGCGATCTTCCAGCAGGTAAACCTGCGCGAGAGAAATTCGCGATTGCGCGTACCCTGGGTTCTCTGCAATCGATTTTTCCAGAGCGTTCCGCGCCTCGCTGAATTCCGGCTGGCCCGGTTCTGTGCCGGAACGAAGAAGGGCCTGACCGAGCATTGACAACAAAATGTAACCGTCCTTATGTTCGGCAATCCCTTCTCGCGAAACTCGGACCACCTCCGCCAGGTCGCCCTCAATCAGGGCCTTGTGGGCCGAAGAAATGTAGGAAATATCGGAACCCGGAGCGAGCTGCGCCGCGAGATCGAAGTCGTTCCTCGCTCGCTCGAACTCGTCGAGCGCAGTTAGGAACACCGCTCGTTGATAGTGCAAGCGGGCCGAGTGCGGGATGCTCTCGAGCCCCTCATCGACGACTTTCAGCCCAAGCTCATTCTCGTGCGCGTCGAGACACGCATCCGCCACATACGCGTACAATTTTTCGTCGCGCGGCGTGGAAGCCGCAGCGTGTTTGAGCGCCTCAAACGCCTTCGCGTCCTCGTGCTCGCCCGCATAAGCCTGTGCGAGCAGGTTCCAGACGCCGGGCGTTCCTTGTCCGTGCCGCTGCAGTTCGTCAAGAATTGGAATGGCCAGTTTAGGCTTGTGGAGAGCCACGTAGCACAGCGCCAGATTGAAGCTCGCGGCGTACTCCTCCGTCACGTGCCCTCGCGCCGCCTGTAGGTGCGGTACCGCCTCGGCGAAATGCCCTTCACTGGTTAGGGACGTCCCAGTTTGCAGCTCTGACTCTCCGTTCGCCGCCCCCTGGCTTTCTTGTTCGGCGGCAGCCGGAGATTGCCGCGCGTTCTGCTGCGCGAAAAGAGGTGGAGCAACCCACGCGCATAAGAACACCCACAGAGCAGTAATCCGGAAAATCCGTCTGCCGTCGATTTGCGTTTCGCCCTGGACCACCCGCAGCATGTCAGCTCTCGCGGGACATCTTAAGCCCGTCGTCCGCCGGACTCCAACCGCCCTTGGAGGTTCTGTTCCTGTCCTCGTCCGGGCGACAGCTCCCGGTTCGCACGGAGCCCACTTCAGCAGAGTAAGCGTATTCAGGAGGGTACGTGAAGCGGGTTTCACCCAGGGCGGGAAAAACGGAAAATTTCGCTTGACACCGTTTCACCGAATAATTTATACAGCATACACACCGGTTTCGCTTTGGGAGCTAGACGGGATGGGGTGGCAGCGGTCACGAAAACGTTTACCGGATTCTGGGAGGGTATTCTCTGCCCCGGGTTCCGCCTCTCCAATCGCTTCTTTGCTCTCTCTCTAGTGCGTCTGCTTAGCGGAGCTGGTGGCGTTGCTCGGCTGTTCGCGAGTCCGACAGTCCCTGGGGGCGATTTGCCGGCCTCTCTTTGGCAACCAGTCCTTGCGTACGGGTTTTGCGGAGATTAACTAGTTTCAAGCGCTATTACGCGCAAATGTCGAAGGAGGACGTATGTCGCGCAGT
>DATEKA010000064.1:0-4539 GCA_035277685.1 Candidatus Acidiferrales bacterium | reverse complement strand
GCGAGGACGTTGCGCGTGTCGAGACCCGTCCTCGTCGCTCGCAGCGCGATCAGCGTCGTGATCACCATGCTTGCGCCGGCCAGAAGCACGAAGGACGCGGCGATCTGCGTCACCGCGAAAACCCGTTGGCGGCGCCTCGTGCCGCTTGTGATGCGAACGCCGCCGCTCGATACATTTAGCCCATTCGATCTGCCGGCCGACGGCAGGTGCGGCACAAATGCCAGGATCACAGCCGCGACGATTGCCAACGCCGCCCCTATCCACAGCATGCTGGAATCAACCCTTAAATCGAGCGCGCGGACCGAGAACCGCGAGGCATACCGCGCGAGAACTGCCACCATCGGCTGCGCGCTCAGCACTCCAAGCACTGCTCCCGCTCCACAGAGCAGCAGGCTCTCGGCCAGCAGCATGCGGCGGAGCGCGCCTGCGCTCGCGCCGAGCGCCGCGCGGACCGACAGCTCGCCTTCCCGCCGAACCGTGCGCGCAAGAATCAGATTCGCAACGTTGCAGCACGCAATAATGAACACGAGACCCGCGGCAGCAAGCAGCACCAGGAGAACCGTGCGCGCGCCGGAAGTAATCTGGTCGCGGAGCATCCTGGCGCTAATCTCGTAATGGCTTTTAACCGGGTAGGCGTCAGGATGATCCTTTTGCATCGCGGCGTAGGCCCGGTGCAAGTCGGCACGAGACTGTTCCAGAGTCACGCCGGGAGCCAGGCGCCCGAACAGCTCCGTCATGCGGTGAATGCGGCCGGTCACCATGGTTGCGGACAGGTGATGCGGGCTGGTGACGACGTTCGCGATGATTTCTGTTTCTGCCGGATATGGGACAGAAGGTTCAAGTACGCCAATCACCGTCGCCGACCGGTCGCCAAAGCTTCCCAGACGAACAGTCTTGCCGATCACGGATGGATCTTTCTTGAAGACAGTCGTCCAGAAACGATAGGTCAGGACCACAACACCGGCTGCATTGGGGCCGTCGTCGCCGGGTCCAATCAGGCGGCCGAGAACAGGGTGCAGCCCCATGACGTCGAAGTAGGTTCCACCCACAACGCCGGCGCGAACCTCCCGAGGCTCGCCGAGGCCGATCATCGTAAAGCCAATGGTCGAGAAATCGCCAAACTCGGAAATGGAGTGAACGCTGGCTTCGAGGTCTTTGATTTCAGGCACGGAGAACGTCGTGTTCTCCTCGTTCATGCCCGGTGCGCTCTGCCGGATATAGATCAGGCGATTCTCGTCGCGATTGACCAGAGGCTTCAGCAGCACCCCACGCACAAGCGTGAAAATCGCGGCATTGGCCCCGATACCCAGCGCCAGCGTCACAATCACGGTAATCGCCAGCCCCTTCGTCCGCCGCAGCGAGTGGAAGGCAACTCTCAGATCTCGGAAAAATGACATGTTTCCCCCATTTGCTTGTGCAGGCAGCATCGCATATATCTACGCTAAGTTCCACGGTAGGAATTTGCGGGCAAAGGCTCCGGCTCCGTAGCCGGCGAGTCCGGATCAGGCGGTCTCTTTCTCCAGCGGGCTTATGAGCGGCTTGCGTGAATCGATCTTCACCAATTTGGAACGGTCCCTCGAATCGAACAGGAAATACCGCCCCGGTTTGCCGGCCGCGATCTCCTCGATCCGGTGAAGGGCGCTCAGCAATCCCGGAACGGACTCGACCAACTCTGCGTCTTTTTCGCCTGATTCTCGGAAGATGTCGAAGAATAGCTCTGCGTCCATGACTGCCTCTGAAGCGGAACCCGCCGCAAACACCTCAAGCGAGTTATGAAGCTCCTGCGCTAAGCCGTATTCGCGGCCCTGGAACTTGCCGGCTTCGACCGTGCGGGCCAGCTCGCGAGCACCGTTTGGCTCGGCAGGTGCAATACCCTGAACTCGTTCTGGGAGGTCTGGCCAAGCGACTTCAATTCTGCGAGAGCGCGATCCCGGCCGTTGACCGAACACCTCCACAGGGCCGCGCCGTCGGGCAGGAACTCAAACAAATCGTACTGTACTTTATCGTTCATTTCTGGATCCGGGCGCATCATGCGCCAGTATATGCTCCCAAGCAAGCGTTTGATATCATCTGATATCACAATGGATCCCGGACGCGCCGCTCTCCTGATTCGCTGCTCCCAGCAGGATGCGGATGCTCTGCGCCTCCAGGCCCAGTCTGAACATCGCACCGTCAGCGGTTGCCTCTTGAATATTCTCGAACGCCGGTTGCGGATTGAAGAGAAATTCGCCCGTGGAATCTCAGGGTCGTTCGGCGAGAAGGGAGCGCTGGATTCTCGCCTCAGCCGTCCGCGTACGAATCGGACGGCGCTTTTGCTCCGCTGCTCCACGGAGGAGGCGGACCGAATTCGCGCGGCCGCCTGGAAGCGACAGATGAGCATCAGCAACTTCGTCGTTTTTTCGCTTCAGCGCCATTGGGAGGCCGTCGAAACCATTCGGCTGGCGGCGAATGCTTCCAGCCTCCGGAGACCCCGGTAGTCTCAGCACCGGATTACGTCTCAGCCGGGGGCCCGGTTCGGCCGCGTCATATGGCCATCTGCCCTGCACCCCAAATCTCCCCACGAACGTCTAACCAACCACTGCTTCGACCCGGCGCAAAGAGGAAACGAATGCGCGCACTTTTCCAGGACCTGAAGTATGGCTGCCGCATTTTGGCCAGGAATCCCGGGTTCGCGGCCGTGGCGATTCTCACCCTCGGACTCGGCATCGGCGCGAACACCGCCATCTTTACGGTTGTCAACGGCGTGCTTCTGCGGCCGCTTCCCTTCGCCGATCCTTCGCGCATCGTCCTGGTCCTCGAGCGCAACGCGAACTTCCCCTCGCTGGTTTCCACCTCGTATGAAAATTACAAGGATTGGCGCGACCAGAGCCACTCGTTCGAATCCATGCAAGCGTCCTGCGCCACCAACCTGACGCTCACGGGCGCCGGCGGTCCCGAACGCCTGCCCGCCCTCCGCATGACCGCCGGCATCTTCCCGCTCCTCGGCGTTACCCCTGTCGTGGGACGCTCCTTCCTCCCCGAAGAGGACCGCCCCGCTGGAGCGCCGGTCGCGATGATCAGCTACGCCCTCTGGCAGCGCCGCTTTGGAGGTTCGCGCGATTCGATCGGAAAAACCATCGAGCTCGATTCCCGTCCCTACACCTTGATTGGGGTCTTGCCTCCCGGATTCCTCTACTTGCAACCCGCCGATGTCTTCATTCCTTTCGAGCCGTGGGCAAAAACTCTGCCCGACGACCGCGATTGGCACCCCGGCATCATCCCGGTTGCGCGTCTGAAGCCGGGCGCAACAATCGAGCAGGCTCGCGCCGAAATGAAAATGATCACGGGGCGTCTCGAGCGGCAATACCCTCTGTACGACACGGGCGTTAGCGCCAACGTCTTCCCCCTCCAGGATCGCCTCGTCCAGAACGTTCGCCCCGCCCTGATTGTTTTGTTGTGCTCCGTCGCCTTTATTCTGCTGATCGCCTGCGTCAACGTGGCCAATCTTCTGCTCGCGCGCGCGACTTCCCGCTCCAAAGAAATCGCCATACGCACCGCTCTCGGCGCCGGCCGCACCCGCGTGATTCGCCAGCTCCTGATCGAGAGCGCCGTCATCGGGCTGGCCGGCGGAGCGCTGGGCCTTCTCCTGGGCAATGCGTTCCTGGATCCGCTGCTGGCACTTGCCGGAAAAACCGTTCCCACGATTGGACCCATCGTTATTGATTATCAAGTGCTCGCCTTCACCGTTGCCGTTTCCCTGCTCACCAGCATTTTCTTCGGCCTCGTCCCTGCTCTCGGCGCATCCAAACTCGATTTGCGCGAAGCCCTCAACGAGACCTCCCGCGGCGCCACCGCCAATGCCAGCGGCCATCGCCTTCGCTCCATTCTCGTCGTTTCGGAGATTGCTCTCGCCATGCTGCTGCTCGTCGGTGCCGGCCTGCTCCTTCGCAGCTTCGAACGGTTGCAGTCCGTTCGCTCCGGCTTCCCTACCGACCATCTGCTCGCCGCCGACATTCCCCTCGCGCCGGCCGCTTACCAGAAGCCGGTGCAGAAATTCGAATTTTTCGACCGCCTCCTCGCGCGCGTTCACGCCTTGCCCGGCGTGCGTTCCGCCGGCGCCGCTTCCTTTCTCCCCATGAGCGGCAGCGGCTCCATAATTCACTTCAATATTCTTGGCCGTCCTCCGAAGAACGCCCACGAATTCATTTCCGCCGGCTATAGGACCATCACGCCCGGCTACCTCGAAACTCTCGGCGTGCCGCTTCTCGCCGGACGCATGATCACTGGCGCGGACTCGGAAAAAGCCGCGCCCGTCGTCATCATCAACGCCTCCATGGCGCGCGAATTCTTCGGGAACGAATCGCCGCTCGGGAAAAAGATGCAATTGGGAGCCTTGCCCGATAAAGACGTGCCCTGGATGGAAATCGTCGGCGTCGTCGGCAACGTGCGTCCGGGCCTCGGCCTCGAGCCGCAGGCCGAAATGTATTTGCCTTACCGCCAGGCTGACGCGATTTTGCCCGTCTTTCAGCTTTCCGTTCTCTTGCGCACGACGCTTGATCC
>DATEKA010000063.1:0-30873 GCA_035277685.1 Candidatus Acidiferrales bacterium | reverse complement strand
CCGTTCGCGGCTCTCAAGCAGGAGTTTTCGTTTCGGGACGATATAGCTGGAGACGCAATTACCGCTGGCATTCGCTGACCCTTATCTTGCGGCTTTCGCCGAGTGCAGGAACTCGCTCGCGACTTCGCTGATATCCCGGTGTTGCCCGATAACTTTATAATTCATTCGGCTCATTTCGGCGTCTGAGATTTTTCCAACGAGACCCGCGAGCGCGTTGCCCACTTCCGGATGTCGAGCCAGTGTCCCTTGCCGCACGATCGGGACAGCTTCGTAAGGCGGAAAATAGTGTTTGTCGTCCTGCAGCATCGCGAGGTCCCGCGCCGAAAGCAGACCGTCAGTTGAGTTCCCCGCCACCAGATCCACCTGATGGTCGAGCAGCGCTCGATAAAGCAGTCCCAGGTCCAAAATGCGCGGCCGTTCGGCGAAGCGGAGACCGTATGCCCGCGCGAGTCCCGGATAGCCGTCCGGGCGTTCCATGAACTCGTAGCCGAAGCCGGCGCGCCATTCGGGCGCATAGCGAGCCGCCTCGCTGATCGTTTTCAAGTGAAGACGTCGCGCGTCCTCCCCGCGAATCACGATCGCGAACGTGTTGTCGAATCCAAGCGATGGAAGAACGGCCAGGTGGAAGCGCTCGTCGTATTCGCGCTGAACGCGTGCGAGCACAGCATGTGGATCGGCTTCCACCGGATCATGCAGGATCGCTGTCAGCGCGGTCCCTGTATATTCAACATATGCGTCGATTCGGCCGGAAAGAATCGCCTGCTGGCAAATGAACGTCCCCGCCAAATAAAACTTGCGGACGGCGCGCAAATGGGTTTGTGCCTCGATCTGCTGAGCAAGAATTTCTCCGAGGAGTGCTTGCTCGGAAAAATTCTTCGAGCCGATCACAATCGTATTCGCGCGCTCACTGCCGCACCCAAACGTAAGCAACAACGCAAATACGGCGCAACATGGGAAAGCGAAGGTTCGCATCGGGACCCTAGTGCGCTCGCGCCGACCCGGGACGGAGGCGGCGTTCGAGCGCGCCAAGCAGAAAGTCGGCAAACAGCGCCAGCAATGCGGCAGGGATCGCGCCCGCGAGGATGAGGTTGTTGTCGACCATCGCCAGGCCGCGGAATATGAACTCGCCGAGGCCCCCGGCGCCAACAGCCGCCGCAATTGTCGCGATGCCAATGGTGAGCACCGTGGCCACGCGAATTCCGGCAATCATTGTGGAGAGCGAAAGCGGCAGCTCCACCTTCCATAAGACCTGAGCGTCTGTCATACCCATCCCGCGCGCGGCTTCCCGCACCGCCGGATCCACGCTCGAAATCCCCGCGGACGTATTGCGAATAATTGGCAGCAGAGCGTAGAGAGTAAGCGCCACAACTGCCAGGCGTCCGGCGCGGTCGCCGAGCCACGGGATCGGAAGGAGAAATCCGAACAAAGCCAGACTTGGGATCGTTTCAGCGATGTTTGCCCCCCCGAGGATCGGTTTTGTAAGCCACGGCCGGCGCGTGACAAGAACGCCAAGCGGAACTCCGATCCCGATCGAGAAAAGCATCGTCACACCGACAAGCCATACGTGTTCGCCCGTGGATTGCAGAATCTCCACTCGATGTCGCAGAAAGAAATCAACCAGACTCATTCACTCTTCTCCGTTGTTGCCAAGGCGCCCAGATCCGCGAAGGTTTTCCAGATCGCGGAGCTGGCTGGCGAACGCGGCCGCCACGGGTTGGCCCGAATCCAGAAACTCTCGCGGCGAAAACACGCCGGTGAGCCTGCCCGCGTCCATCAGCGCGATCCGCGTACCGAGCGACGCGGCTTCGTGAATGTCGTGTGTGACGATCACGATGGTTTTCCCGAGACGCTTCTTTAGCCCCTGAAACTCGCCTCGAATTTCTGCCCGCGTGAGCGGATCAAGCGCGCCGAACGGCTCATCCATCAGAAGAATCGCCGGATCAGCGGCGAGCGCCCGGGCGAGACCCACTCGCTGCCGCTGGCCTCCCGAAAGCTCGTGCGGCAGGCGTTGGCGGAAATCGCCGGGCGCGAGCCCCACCATTGTGAGCAATTCACCCACGCGCCGCTCTACCCGCTCGGGAGACCAGCGCTCCAGGCGTGGCACGAGAGCCACGTTCTCCGCAACCGTGTAGTGCGGAAACAGGCCCGTCTCCTGAATCACATACCCAATCCGTCGCCGGAGCGCGATGGGATCCCAATCCAGAGTGGATTTTCCTTCAACCAGCACCTCTCCGCCGCTGGGCTCCACAAGCCGATTGATCAGTTTCAGCGCTGTGGTCTTACCCGCCCCGCTCCGCCCGAGCAGAACAACCGTTTCGCCGCGGGAAATGGCTAAATTGAGATTCTCGAGAAGGTTTTTCGCACGGCTGCCTCCGTCCTGAAGGCGATAGCTGACATTGCGGAACTCGATGACCGGCTCGGGGACACATTGGAGAGTCATGAAGAAGGAGCGGACACACACGCCCAATCGTGCCGCTCGCGTCGAGGCTAACAATCGTGTTCTAAGGTGTCAAACTTTCCGGGGTGCCGAAACTGGAAAAAATCCGGCCGAATATTCGTCGCGATAGCTCGGAGGCCCGGCGGTTAGAAGTGCAAAGATGAGGAGAACGATCCAGCCGGCGGTGGTCCACCCGAGCAACAAGTTCAGCCAGCCGATTTTCTTTTTTTGCGTCAAGCGGCGTTTAGACGCGATGATTGTGGGAAGGAAATAAATCACGAGGAGTACTGCGACTGCTACGAGAGCTGCCAACGACATTCCCGCGTATCTCAGAAATTCGAGCATGTATCCCTTGCCCTTGCCGCCGATTCTGGTGGTGATTGTACTACTTTCTTGGTTATAAACGACAAGACTAAACCCGGCGTCGTTTTTCAGCTCTCTTTCAAGACGCTTGTCGCGCTGCCCTTATCGAGAAGCGGATCCCCAAATCTGCATGTGTCAAAATTACCCAATTCGCGCTCAAGCCGCAGTCGCAACTTTGGGTGTCGCTAATTCACGCAGAATCAATATAAACCGGCTCAGGGCAACCTGCGACTTCGAGCATGCTTTGAATGAAATTTGATGGATACACCTGCCGGTAAATTTGCATCGTAAGTTGTTTGTGATCAACAAAACTGGCAAATTTGATGGTAGTGGGCGACTTTGATTTTAAAGCCCTCGAATTGAAGTCGAAGCATTCGCATAGAACAATTCTTCCGCTGCATTTCGCCCCATTCGTTTGTAGATATGGCTGCGCCCCACGGACCGTTTGACGAGAATTTGAATCCACTGAGTTACTTTTTCTTCTTCATCTTCATACCTTGCAGGTACTAAGCCTTCCTTGATTTCTGCATATCGACGGAGGAAGAAGGACGCTAGATCGGCCAATTGAATCAGGGCCACATCCCGAGAATCCCCGAAGTACGGAACATCAATCACTTGATTTAACGGAGGGTCCCCCTCCTCCAATCCGTAGTATTCATTGCTCCATTCGGGTGGCCGCTTGAGAATGTCCGTGAATCGAAGTTCTTCCCTTTTTTCGTTATCAAAAACAAACAGCGTATTGCCCTTGTTTTTCTTTTCGCTCTGACAGCATTTCTGCATTGCCAAGACAAGATGGTACCCGAGGAATCGCCAAATGGTATTCAATTCATCGGGTATATATTGAAGGGCGTAGTTTCTGTAATAGGTTTCTTTGCAAACCGACGAGTAAACAACTTGGTGTTTTCTCTCCGCAAGCCAATCGAAAACTGCCGTAATGACGCGGGACCGCTGTTCACCATCTAATCCGTCCCAGACTCCGGCCCCTCTGTAGAAATTTCGAGTATGCAATTCCGCGATTTGTCTCCCAGCTATTCGGGACAAATACACTAAAAGGTCCATCCAATCGCCCTTTGTGATGTGCATTCGCTGGCAGTCCACAACAATTCCCACCATAACGGCAATTGGTTCTTGCCCCGTCCCGCTCTCATCGCAGTAACAGAAGTTCACGTTATCACCCCCTAAATTGAGCGCAATGTTACACCCGCTCTTTTCGGAGGAACAACGTTTTGCAGGCGCGAGAACCTTCACGCAGCCAATCTCCTCTCCTCGTGTTCGAGCAATCCCACAACTTCGTCCAATGACCACACATGGTCTGTAACCCCTGCTTCCATCGCCGGGGTCACGCGCAGCGTTTGGTGGATACGGCAGAAATTGTAGTGCATGTAGTGGAGCGCAATCGCCGCCGCGTGATTCTCAACCTTCTTGCTGAATGCGTTTGTTAGGCGCGTGAATCGGCGCATCTTCATTCGCATCGTAAGATTTTGACGCTCTGCAAAACTTGTTGAGATGTGGCGCGGATTCGGATTACCTTCTACTCTTATTTCTTTGCACCCAAGATAGTCAGCAGGACTGTATCGGACATCTTTTCGTGGACGATCCTTGCTATACATCTTGACGAGCATTGCAAAATCAATCTCCGTGCCGAATGCCAACTCCACCGCCATCAAATAGACGCGAAGGCCGTCCGTTGTTAGCTGAATGCGATTTGCCATTCGAGCGGCCACGTCATACATAAAATGCTGCGCGTTCCAGGCATCGCGGGCACCGACGCGCCAACAGGGGACTAGTTTCGTCTCTGCATCAATCGCAACCCACGTCCACACGTCGCCGTATCCAGATTTGCCTTTCAGTTCTTGCGGGACGTTCTTTTCCTTCGCGTAGCAGAATGACCAGATTTCATCCACCTGCAAATGTTTGCAGGGAAGATTCCGTAGCGTCGCGTCTTGATAATCAGCGCACGCTACACCGATATCGTGGAGCAGTTTCAGAATGGCGTCTTTCGATATGCCAGTCATTCGGGACGTGGCCCGAACAGAATTGCCCTCGACCAATGAAGCTATGACCGCTGCGCGGCGCTGCTTTGTAAGTACGTTCATGAGCGCATTATGCTTGAGCGGTCTAGCTTTGTCAAGCACAAAATATCTACATGTGGGCTCTTGCGCGTCAAAATTCTTTATGATAAGTTTAAGAGATAGGAAACGCGGGGTGTTCGGGTTATTGCTTGGCGGCAGACCCGAAAATCCAACCCCCGCGTTGTTAGGGTAATGAGAAGAGAATTCCGCCCCTTGAAAGGGCGACGGGTTAACGAAAGTCCCGCACTGATCTAGGCCACGAAAAACGGGGTGGACTTTGACCCTAGGTTCGCCCCGCCACGTGGTACAGCTACAACTTATAACACTTAAACGACCAAACTTCCACGAAGAAATGAGGTTACTGTGACGAATCAACAGCCGGTTGATTACAAGGCCGTCTTGGCCGATCTGGAAGCCAAGAAACAACAAATTGAGCAAGCTATCGCAGCCATCCGCATGATTGCAACTGACGCTGCGCCAGGGCCACATAGCGGCGGTACTGGACCAAGTGCATTCTTGGGCATGAGTATTCCCGACGCTACCAAGAAGCACCTCTCGGCGGTGCGCCAAAAGCAATCGACACAAGAAGTTATTAAGGCCCTCGAAGCTGGCGGATTGCCCCCGGCCAAGTACAGCACTGTCTACGCCATTCTGCGGCGACGCGAAAAGCACGTTGGAGACATCATCAATATGAAAGGCGATTGGGCGTTGGCGGAATGGTACCCGCACCACAAAAAGAAAACCGCTGTGACTGATGCGCCAGCAGAAGACGACAGCACCGAGCAAGGAGAAGACCGAGCCAAGAATGCCGAACAGCGTGAAAAACTGTTGGCCTAGCCCTTCTTGTGCCAACGCGCCCGAGCGGCGTCGCTTGCGATTTCGCGCCTCCGTTCGGGTGATAGTTTCTCCAAACGGGCCTTTCCGCCCTTTAGTCCACCCAAGCGTCCCAACGCGACTGCGGCGGGGTTCTTTTGCTTCGGTTCGTCTTGCGTGCTCTGTCGTACAATGTCGAAAGCGATCACGTTCACGTCCGACTCCGGTTTCTTCTTGCGTCTTATTTTTTTCCTCATACGACCATGATTGCATAGTTTTCATCCGAATGCTATAGCGGTCAAGCTAGCCTTAATTTCAAAGTCGCCCACTACTAATTTGATGGATACACTTTTCTTCGTTTTACCTTCGCCGCCGAAAGGCGCGGACCCGGCACTACTCGCAAGCTGGAGCAGGTGCGGCCTACAGGAAACCCTGTAGAGAGCGCATCAGGTGAATTCTGGTACATTCATCGGCGCGGGTGCTTTTGGGATGCTTCTGGGCAAAGAGCCGGATCACCCGGATCATGTCGTTATGAAACAAAAAATGCTGCGGCGGATCGCTATCATCCTGGGCCTGGCGGCGATCTACTTCGTTGCGGGCAAGTTTGGGTTGAGGCTCGCCATCATCAATCCGAGCGCCTCCTCTGTGTGGCCACCCACTGGGATCGCTCTTGCCGCGATGCTGGTCTTGGGCTATGAGGTTTGGCCGGCGATCCTCGTCGGCGCGTTCGCGGTGAACATCACCACCACCGGGTCCGCGCTCACGTCGCTTGGAATCGCAACGGGAAACACTCTCGAGGCCCTTCTCGGCGCCTATCTCGTTTTCAAGCTGGCTCACGGACGGCGCGCGTTCATCTCGGCGGAAAACGTGCTGAAATTCGCCTTTCTTGCCGGAGCCGTCAGCACGGCCGTCGCGGCCACGATAGGGGTCGCCAGCCTGTCGGCCGCCGGGCTCATCACCGCGGCTCATCGCGCCTCGGTTTGGATCACTTGGTGGCTGGGCGACATGATGGGAGCAATTGTCGTGACGCCCTGCATCGTCCTGTGGATCGACCGCCCGGCGGGGCCAAAGAGGAGCTTTCGTGAGGAGGAACGCGGGGTTATTGCCGCTGCGGCCCTCCTGTTACTCGGGCTGGTGCTCTTCAGCAACCTGCTTCCCTTCGCATTTCGGGACTACCGGATGTCATTTCTGTGCATTCCTTTGGCTGTGTGGAGTGCGTTTTACCTTCGAGCGCACGAACAGGCGACGGCGGTGCTCGCCCTTTCAGGGATCGCCGTTTGGGGAACCCTGCGTGGTTTCGGTAGCTTCGCGGGAACCGACGTGAACGCTTCGCTGCTGTTGCTCCAGTCATTTATGGGCGCAATCGCCATGACGAGCCTCGTGCTTTCGGCCGCAATTTTCCAGCGCGACACCGATCACGCGGCAGTCGAAAAGTCCAGACAGGAGCTCGAAGGCAAAGTGATGGAGCGGACGGCCCAATTGCAGGAGCGGATCGAAAAGCAAAAGCGTGCCGAGGCGGCTCTGCGGGATCTCTCGTCGCGGCTTTTGCAAATGCAGGACGATGAACGGCGCCGCATCGCGCGAGAGCTCCACGACAGCACAGGCCAGGAAATGGCATGGCTCAACATGAGCCTGAGCCGGCTGCAGAGAGAGATGCAGGCGGATATGCAAAAACTCAGCTTGGACACGGCCAACCGCGTGGCGGAAGCGCTGGGAGTGGTCACTAAGGTGACCTCCGAACTCCGGACGATGTCGTATTTGCTGCATCCTCCCCTGCTCGACGAAATGGGGCTTGCGTCCGCGATACGTTGGTTCGTGGACGGCTTCTCCGAACGGAGCAACATCCGCGTGAGCATCGAGATTCCGGCGGAAATGGAGCGTTTTTCGCCTGACCTGGAAACGGCTATCTTCCGGGTCGTGCAGGAATGCCTCACAAATATTCACCGCCATTCGGGAAGCGCCATCGCGTCGGTCCGCCTGGAGCGCTCGCCGGACGGAATAAAACTCGAGGTAACGGACCAGGGCAAGGGCATACCGGAAGACAAGCTCCCCTCAAGTGCGTCGGCGGGAAAAACTGGCGTTGGACTGAGGGGCATGTGGGAGCGGGTCCGGCAGTTCGGGGGAGACATGGAAATTTCATCCGGCGAGACAGGAACAACGGTCAGGGTGATATTGCCCGTCGAAACAGGCGGCCCGGTCACTCCAGAGCGGAGCGTCGAAGCCTAGCGCAATTGGTGACGCCCGGTCTGCGGGAGAGTGCAACCAGGCCAGACTTCTTTTTCAAGCAAATTGGGACGATGCGGCTCCCGCGCCCGCGTGCTGTCGTAAGAAATCCAGCGTCCTCGCGTTGAACTCCTCGATTTTCTCGTAGAGCGGGGCATGCGCACACCCCTCGAAAATAAATAGCTCGGAATTGCGAATTCCCTGCTTTAGCCGATCCGCAAATCGGACTGACGTGATCATGTCATAACCCCCGAAGGTGATTAGAGCTGGCGCAACAATTCGCTGGAGTTGCGATTCGGCATCGTGCCCGAGCACGGCCTCCGACTGCTGAATGAAGCTGGCGACGGATTGCACGGGCCTGCTTCGCACAAATTCGGCGAGCGACCGCACGAACTCAGGTTTGTTGGCGTACAACTCAGGCATCAGGCACCACGGGAGAATCGAGCAAATCACCATTTCCTGAACGCTGTTGAGCGCTTTGGCCATGACCTGCCAGCTTGCGAGGACGGTCTTGATGAACGGGTCCGTCTTCGTCCAGCCACTGTGGAGCGATAAGGAGACCACCGCCTCCGGATACTTCGCCGCCAGCCAAATGCCAACTCCGGCCCCGAGAGAAAGACCGGAAACGTGCGCCTTCCCGATTCCCAGGGCTTTCATAAATGCGGCTACATCGTCTGCTAGTACTTCGGTCGAGTACGCGCCGGCCGGGTCGTCCGTCGCGCCTGTTCCGCGAAGATCGAGCGAGATGCAGGTGAAGTGTTTGGCGTACTCGGCCGCTTGGAAGGCGTAACAAGCGTGATCCGCCGCCAGATAAGGAATCAGAATCAATGGTTCACCGCTTCCCTGCTGGTGGTAATTCATGGTGAGACCATTTGCCTTTACGCGTGGCATTGGATTCTCTCCTTGAGGCGCGAGCCTGGGATGCTCGCGGGTAGGTTGGTGGGATGCTGCGTCAAACGAGACGTAATGTCAATGGAACCCCGGCGTAGACGGCCCACGACGAACCCAAATGCTCGTCGTAGCTACTGCTGATCAATTCCGCCGGACAATCGCCTAGTAAATGTCGTACTGCTCCCAGTGCAGGGTCGGGTCGGCTTGGATGATGACGCTCTTGTGGGTCAGCCGCTCGAGTTCCTCGATCAGGCCCGACTCGCGAGTTTTCAGCGCCTTCGAAATCTCGGGATGCACACGAAGAGTCAGACTGCCGGAACCGACTTCCGGCGCCATTTTTCGCGCTTCTCCCTGGATCTCGTAGCAGAGCGTTGGGATCGACTTCACCATACCGGAACCGGTGCAATACGGGCATGGCTGGCAAAGCGTGCGTTCGAGCGCCTGCTTCGTGCGCTTGCGTGTGATGGCCACGAGGCCGAATTCGTTGAAGCGCAGCACCTTGGAAGGCGCCCGGTCCGCTCGGAGAGCATCCTCGAGTGCGGCCATCACCTTTTCGCGGTTGCGCCGCTCCTCCATGTCGATGAAATCGATGATGATGATGCCGCCCAGGTCGCGCAGGCGCATCTGGCGCACGATTTCCTTCACCGCTTCCAGATTCGTGCGGACAATCGTATCCTCGAGGCGCGTGGACCCCTTTCCGACGAATTTCCCGGTGTTCACGTCGATTGCGACGAGCGCCTCGGTATGGTTGATTACGATGTATCCGCCCGATTTCAGCCACACCTTCGGGCGCAAGCCTTTATCGATTTCCTGCTGGATCCCGAACTCCTCGAATACGGGCGTGTCTTTCGTGTAGAGCTTCACCCGATTCACGAGGTCCGGCTGAAAGCGGCTCATGAAGTCGACGACTTTGGTGAATTCTTCCTCGGAGTCCACCCAAATCGCGGAGTACTCGCCGTTGACGTAGTCGCGCAGGATGCGCTCGACCAGATTGAGGTCCCGGTGCAAGAGCGCGGGAGCCTTTCTCTGCTCCGCGCGCGCCTTGATCTCGCCCCACGTGCGCGTCAGGAATTCCACGTCAGCGCGGACTTCCTCGGAGGTTGCACCGCCTGCGGCCGTGCGCACGATAAATCCGCCGCCGGCGCTGCCCTTCGCCTCGTTGACCAGATGGCGCAGACGCGCGCGGTCTTCCGCCGACGCAATCTTCCGCGACACGCCCGTGTGGTCAAGCGTGGGCATGTAAACCAAAAAGCGGCCGGGCAGCGCCACATGGCTGGTGATGCGCGCGCCCTTCTTGCCCAGCGGTTCCTTGGCGATCTGCACAATCATCTCCTGTCCCTGTTTCAGGAGATCGGCGATCAATTGCGGACGCCGTTGCTGCGGGCGATGGTGACCGGTGTAACCGCGATGCGGGCGGCGCCCGCGATCGTCACGCCGGCCCCGATCATCGCGACGGCCGCGGTCGCGTCCCCCGCGGCGGCCGGGATGCTGCATGCGCGAACGGAAATCGTTGCGGACGCGCGCGTTCCAGGGACGATATTCCTCAGGCTCTCGAGGCGCAGCGGCCGTGGCAGATTCGTTCGACGGCTGCTCCTCCGTGGGCTCGATGGAGCGCTCAGAATGCTGCTCCTCCCAGGAGTTTCCAGGCTGCAGCTCTCCGGAGGGACTTTCGGTCTCGCCGTCGCCGGAAGAGGACATGCTTTCCGCCGGTTCCTCTTCGGCGGACTCGACACTCTCCTCCTCTTGGTCCTCCGCGAGACCCAGCCCTTCGTCGGCGCTATCGGCCGAATCCTGTTCCTCTTGCTCTCGCTCGGCTTCCTCGATCTGCGCCTCTGTGACGTGCGCGGCCAGAGTAGCGGCCTGGTCTTCGCTGAGCCCCGCGGTTTCGGCTTCGTGATTCAGGTCCTCTACGCGTCCGTTCTCATCATGTTCGGTTAATGCAGGGGGTTCTTCACTCCGCAGAACGGATTCGTTTTCCGCAGGAGCAGCGAGATCCTGAACGGGCCAGGCAGGGGGCTCTGCCGGAACGAACGGATGGACAGCGGCTGACGGCTCGTTCGGCTGATACTTGGAGAGAGTTTCGCCGGGCAGCGGGCCCGAGTAAGGCGGGCCGGAGTATTCCTCCCGCTCAAACCGCGTTTCCGAATGTGCGGTCGTTTCCACGTGAGTCTTCCCTCTGGATTCCACGCTGGAGGCGCCGGATGAGGCTTCTTCCCCACGTTCCTGAGCGCTCTGCCCGGATGGGGACGGAGCGCGGTACTTCGCCAAAGACTCGCCCGGCAAAATTACAGGTGTGTAATCTCCCGGCGCCGGCTCGGACCGGTCTTCAGCGTGCCGCGGAGCATACTTCGACTGCGGCAGTTCGCGCCCGGAGCGATAGTCGTCTCGGCCCCGGCCACCGTGCCGCCTGCGACCACCACGCTGCCCAAAGTCGCGGCGGTTCCGTTTGTCGAACCGGCCGCGCCCGCCAGCGGAGGGTCTTGAATGTGCGGGAGGCTGAAACGGCCGCTGCGGTTCCGCAGCAGGCTGACTGATTTCGGCCGGCCCTTCCCCCTCGTGCAACGGCGCGCCAACCGCAGCAGGATCCGCGGGCGGCTCGGCTTTCGACACAGCCGAATACTCGCCGGTTGCCGGTGCAACCACGTCGGCGGGCTCGACCGCGGCACGATTGTCTTCGGAGGCCGCAAATACGTCGCCGCCCTGCGCCTGCATTTTTTGAACTTTGTCTTCGACGGTTTCGACGATGTGATCGACTTCCTCGACATCCTCGAGAAAATCGCTGACGTACAGGAAGGCGTCGCTATCGAGGCCGATATCCACAAAGGCCGACTGCATGCCCGGCAGCACCCGCGTCACACGGCCTTTGTAAATGCTTCCGACTAGCGCAAATTCCTTTTCCCTCTCGACGTAGTACTCACAAAGCTGACCTTCTTCCAGAATGGCGACCCGCGTTTCGTGCGGGCTCGCCGAAATAACCATTTCCCTCGACATGGATTCCTCTTAGCGCATCGGACACGGGCTTTCCGCCCACTAAGGGCCTCGCGCCCAGGAAAGACCTGGCATTTTGTTGAGCCGCTTTCCTCACCGATGCATCCTCATCAAAATTTGAATTCCTTGAAACTGAAGTTTCCTCTCATACAGTAGGACGCCCAACGGAACCAAATCGGCGTCAATTAACGAATCGCCCCATACGGACGTTCATCACCAGACCAAGCGCCAAAAACACAAAGGCAGTCGACGAGCCTCCGTAACTCATCAACGGCAGGGGAATGCCGGTGACCGGCATGTAGCCTATCACCATCGAAGCGTTGACCAGGACATGGAACCCCAGAATGGCTGTGACTCCCATTACCACGTACATTCCGGCCTTGTCTTTCGCCTTCTGCGCATTGTCCACCAGCCGCAGAATCAAACCCAAGTACAAGAGCAGAACCACGCAAACACCAATAAAACCTTGTTCTTCCGCAAGAGCCGCCAGAATGAAGTCCGAGTAACGGACCGGGACAAATCCCAACTGATTCTGGCTGCCCTTCCCGAATCCCTTCCCCCAAAATCCCCCCGAGCCAACGGCGATCTGCGACTGCAGGATCTGATACCCCGCTCCCCGCTGATCTTCCTCGGGATGGAGGAATGTTTCTATGCGCTGCTGCTGGTACGGCTTCAGGTGGGTGCGCATGTGCCAGGCGACTGGGATCAACAATCCCAAAAGAACGACGCCGACTGCGGCATGCCTCCATTGGATGCCCGCAAGAATAGCACCGATAACGAGGACCGGAACGAGAACCATGGCAGTTCCCAGGTCGGGCTGCTTCAAAATCAAGCCCATTGGAACCAAAGTCAGCAGAGCCACTTTGGCCAAATCCGCCAGGGTCAGCCGGTCGGTGCGTACTTCGCTGAAGAAACGCGCCAGCACTATGATTATAATCAACTTCATTAGCTCTGACACTTGCAAATTGAAACCGCCACCCAGGCTGATCCAGCGCTTGGCGCCGAAGCGGGAATGGCCGACGCCCAAGACCACAACCAGAGTGACGATCCCGAAAACGTATAAGGGAAGCGCTTGGTCCAGCAAGGTGTGGTAATCGACGCGAGAAATCAGGAACATGCCGATCAGACCAACCCCGATCCAGATAAGCTGTTGGTATTGCATACCAGCCATGCCGCTGGCATGCGTACAGGAATAGATCTCGGCAACTCCGATACCGCAGATAGCTCCAACTATGGCCAGCAGGACCCAATCGAAATCGTGGACGCGTTCCTTCATTGGCGGGTTCCCGCCCGTGCCATCAGGGGTGCGGCGGAGGCGGCGGTTGATGGCTCTTTGGTGTTCTCAGTAGCGGCGATCTGCAGTTGCGGGTATTTCTTGTAATAGTATGCCTTGACAACGTCACGCACGATGGGCGCCGCGGAAGTGCTGCCCCACCCTCCCTTCTGAACCAGCGCAGCAACCACAATTTCAGGATTACGGCGGGGAGCATAACCGACAAACCAGCCGTTCTCCTTCAAATGCTTGCCCAGCCTGTTCTGCAAGTCGAAGCTCATCGTTTGCGCCGTGCCTGTCTTCCCGCAGAATTCGATGTTCTTCAACTTGACCAATCCCGAAGTCGTGCCGTCCGGCTCGTTCACAACCCCGTACATTCCCTGGGTCACCTGTTCGACCGTATCATCGGAAAGGGGGAACGTCGTGGTTTTGACATCCGCGTCATCTTTGAGCAGATGGGGCTGGACCAGCCTGCCGCCGTTTGCGACAGCCGCGATCATCCGCGCCAGTTGGACGGGAGTCGCCATTACGGCCCCTTGCCCAATCGCAACTGAAATCGTCGAACCGGGATACCACTTGTGGTGATAAACGCGCTGGACCCATTGTTCAGATGGAACCAGTCCCGGCTCTTCGCCCGGCAGGTCAATCCCGGTCACGTGGCCGAGACCCAGTGCATTGGCGTAGTAGCTGATGCGATCGATTCCCAGGAGCTTTCCCACGTTGTAGAAGTACACGTCGCAGGAAGCCACGATTGCCTTGTGCAGGTCCACTTCCCCGTGAGCATGGTCGCAATGGAATACACGGCCGTAGAAATTCGCGTACCCGGGGCAGTAAACCTTGTAGCCGGCGGGAATCGCCTTGGACTCCAGCATCGCCGTCGCCATCACGATCTTGAATACCGAACCCGGCGCCAGTTGCGCCTGGATCGCCCGGTTCAGTAGCGGTGTCTCCGGATCGGAGTTGAGTTGCTGCCATTCCTTGGTGGGAATGCGCACGGCGAAATCGTTGGGATTGAAAGTTGGCCGGCTGACCATGGCGAGGACCTCGCCAGTGCGCGGGTCCATCGCGATGAGGGCGCCTTCCTTTCCCGCAAAATCGGCGTCTGCGACGGATTGCAAGTCATAGTCGATTGTCAACTGAATCGGCTTTCCCGGGAGGGCCTGCACATCTTCCAGTGTGCGAACAGGCTTGCCCACGCTGTTCACAACAACACGCCGCATGCCGTCCGTACCTTCCAGCGTGCCGTTGTACTCGCGTTCGAGCCCCGCTTTGCCGACGATATCGCCCGGCCGGTAACGTCCGTCGCTGCGCTCCAATTCCTTGGGCGAAACCTCGCCGACGTAGCCGATCGTATTCGCCAGCATCTCGCCGTGCGGGTACCGCCGCCGCTGGACCATCATCAATTCGAGAACCGGGAGGTCGGCGCGATGGGACTCTACGAATGCGATATCCGCTTCACTTGCTGCCGGCTTGATGACGACGGGCTGAAATTTCGGCTCGTCCTTGGCCGCATCGAGCTGCGCCCGCAGGTCCTGCTCCGTGATTCCGAGCCCTTCCTCAATCTGCGGCAGGCTTTTCTTGAGAAGCTTGGGTTGATCGCGCAGGAGCAGAATGCTGAACGAAGGATAGCTGTCCACCAGGACGCGGCCTTCGCGGTCAAGCATGGCCCCGCGTGGCGCGATGATCGGGATGTATCGAATGCGGTTGCGTTCGGCTAGATCTGCAAAATGGCCGGACTGAACCACTTGCAATTTCCAGAATCCGACAAGCAGCAGGATCACCAGTCCAACCGAAAAATACGAAACCAGCGCCAGACGACCCTGGGGAATTTTTGTATCGCTAACGGTCCACGGTGCCAACGAAACTCCTACTCGCCGCGACGAGCGTGCTTGCCCGCAATAGCAGGCCGGCTCCGCCCGCCTGCCCCACGCACACCTCGAATCCGGTCCCGGAAACGAGGCGGTTATTAAACTACACTGCGCCCGCACAAGTCGCAACGGGCGAATGCCCATTCGGTCAACGATGTCTGCCACCTGAACGAAAGACACGGCGACCTGTACGAAAGAGCAGGAAGGGCTTGGCGAGTGGTCGCCTTGCCGGGAAATCGGGCTAAGACGGACGGCGGAGACGGTCGAGGAGCGCGAACAGTAGAACGGCGAATGCACCACTTACAATCGAGTCTATGAACAATCGCAGGGTGAACAGCGGCGCGGAGCGGTCAAGCAGGACCCGCTCGGTGATCGCCAGAATAACCTGGTGAAAATGGAAGAGAACGACGACAAGCGCGAAACGGCTTATAGGATGTTCGGTGTCAATGCGCGCTCCCACCGAAGATGCAACATATCCTACGAGCGTCTTCGCGATTCCGTAAAGACCCAGCGGATTATCGTGGCTGAGCGCGTCCTGTAGAAGGCCGATGGCCGCGCCTAGAAGAAGCCCCGAAGCCGGGTTCCGGCGGCTCACGCCAAAGTAGATCGTGACGAGCAATGGCAGCTCGATCAGCTCGGCCCAGTGTCCAAATCGGTGCAAAAAAGCTTGCAAGACAATTGCAAGCACGGCCGCGCCGAGGATTGTGCCCGTGTAGTACTTGTGGACCTCGACGTTATCCTGCGTCTGCATTCCGGCGTTGAATGCGAGAGACATGTCAGCGTTTCGTTTCTCCCGGTTTCGGCGCCGCCGCAGGGGACGCTTGCACTGGAGAAGACGGAGCACCGGGGGCTTTTTCGGGCGCGGCCGCGTCAGACTCCTTCAGTTTCAATTCCTTTTCGCTGAGCAAGACGAGGACGTCTTCCAGGCGGTCCAAGTGCGCCGCGCTGCGAAGCCGGATGATCTGAAAAGGATTGGAGGCTTTATCTTCGGAGACGACGCCAACCGGTAATCCCTTGGGGAAAATGCGATCTTCCCCCGAAGTGATCACGCCGTCCCCCACGTGAACCTTTTCGTCGTTCACGATGTAGTCCATCTCAGGGTACGGGCCTCCGTTGCCCTTGACGATGCCGTGCGTGCGGCTGCCCTCAAACATCGCCCCCACCCCGCTTTCGCGGTCGGTAATCAGCAGAACCTGCGACGTGCCCGGAAAGACCTCGACGACCTTGCCCACGATTCCGTCCGGAGTGATGACCGCCATGTTGTGCCGCACGTTGTCCTTTGAGCCCCGGTTGATGAAAATTGTATGCGAATTAGGATCGGCGCTTCCGCCAATCACCTGTGCGGCCAGCATTGCTGCGCTCGAACCCACCACTTGCGCCGGAAGCATGGGCGTCTCAGGATGGTCCTTCCGGAATTCGAGCAGCGTCGCGAGCCGCTGAGTCTCAGCCGCCTGCGTTTCGAGTGCCCGGTTGCGGAGCTTCAGTTGGCCATTCTCGGTTTGCAGGCGCAGATTTTCCTGCCTCTCATGCCGCAAATCGACGTAGCCGGTCCAAATACTCCCGAGGCCAGAAAGCATCCCGGAGCCGGCACGCTCGATCGGCATGATCAGTTCCACGGCCCAGTAACGGACCAGCGGAATGTCGTGGCCCTGTGAGCGATCCGTATGGCGCACCTGGAAAGCGAGAAGAAGCACTTGCGCGATCACCACAATGGCGAGAAGCGCGAGAGGACGCCGGCGAGTGGGAATGTCAACCATTCGGGAAACCCTGCTAGCGGGGACCTGAACGCGGGCCGCGCAGATCATCGAGACGCATGCGCCTCACCGTTTTGCCCGCCGGGAACGGCACCGCGTCAATCAATTGACACCTGCCGTAGCAGATGAAAGTCGCTGAGCATCTTTCCGGTGCCCAGCACCACCGAAGCCAGCGGATCGTCGGCAATCGAAACGGGCAGGCCGGTTTCTTCGCGAATCCGCTTGTCGAGATTCTTGATCAGCGCGCCGCCGCCCGTTAGGACAATGCCCCGGTCGCTGATGTCCGCCGAAAGCTCGGGAGGCGTGCGCTCGAGTGCGACGCGAATCGCGTTGAGAATCGTCGAAATGCATTCGGATAACGCCTCGCGGATTTCGCTGTCGTCGATGGTGACGTTGCGCGGGACGCCTTCGATCAGGTTGCGTCCTTTGACTTCGAGCGTCAGCGGCTTTTCCAGCGGATATGCCGAGCCGATTTCGATCTTGATCTGCTCCGCCGTGCGCTCGCCAATCAGCAGATTGTATTTGCGTTTCAGGTAATGCATCACCGCTTCGTCCATCTCGTTCCCGGCAACGCGCACCGATCTCGAATAGACGATTCCGCTCATCGAGATGACGGCTATATCCGTCGTGCCGCCCCCGATATCCACCACCATGTTTCCCGAGGGTTCTTCGATCGGCAGCCCGGCGCCGATCGCCGCCGCCATTGCCTGTTCGACCAGATAGACCTCGCTGGCGCGCGCCCGGTAAGCCGAGTCCTGAACCGCGCGCTTTTCTACGGGGGTGATCTCGCTCGGAACACCGATCACGATTCGGGGGTGCACCAAAACGCGGCGGTTGTGCGCCTTGTGAATGAAATACGTGAGCATCTTCTCCGTGACTTTGAAATCCGCGATCACTCCGTCCTTCATCGGCTTTATGGCCACAACGTTCCCGGGCGTCCTTCCCAGCATTTCCTTGGCCTCGCGGCCTACTGCGACCGGTTCTCCCGTGTTCTTGTTAATCGCTACGATGGAAGGCTCGTTCACCACCACGCCCTTGTTCCTTGCAAACACCAGTGTGTTCGCGGTACCCAGGTCGATCGCCAGGTCGGACGAGAACAGGCTGAAGACCGACCGCATGTTGTAACCGTTTTTCGTCACTGCTTTCTTCCCCTCTCGAGTACCTTGCGATTACGCGGGAGCCGGCCTCGCGCCGCTTATGGGATCATCACCTCGACGCGCTTGATCACCGTGCCGCCGCGACGATTTTGCCCGGTGATCGCGAGGGTATGGCTTCCCTTTTGCATCGGCTGCGTGAAATAGCGGAAGCTCCCGTCGGATTGAATGTCTGCCACCTGGTCGCCGTTGATCATCAGAGTCGCGCCCGGTTCCGTGCGGCCGATCACTTCGATGACATTGCCTTGCAGTTGCGTGTCGCTCACTTCCAGAAACATCTGTTGCTCTTTGCCCTGGGCCGCCAGCGTGAATTGGAAAGGATCGCTCGGCTCGCTGACGTTATTGTTCGCGTCGATCGCTCGAACCCGCCAGAAATATTCGCCGGAGCCGAAACCGGAAAGATCCGCGGCGGGTGAATCCACTTTTTGGTCGATCACCAGATGATTGAATGTCGCGCTCGTACTCGCCTGAAACTCATAGAGTCTGGCAGTCGGCACCGCCTTCCAGGAGAAATGGATGCGATCGCGCTTGGGATCGGAGACGATCAACGGCGCGAGATTCAGAGGCTGGTCAAGCTGAGGCGGCGCGAGGACCTGGCTTTTCGTCATGGAACCGCCTGTGCCAACGAACGAAACCCGCTCGTGCTGGCCAATGTCCACGTGCTCGTTGCCGCGGTTCAGCTCGGCGCTGCCGGTGGTAACTGTGATTTGCTGCTGATTCGTCGCCGGATCGCTGCGCACAGCCGCGCGGCTGTTCTCTCGCAAAGAAGCGACCGCATTCTCGAATGAAACTTGCGCCGTGGACCCCGGGATTTCCCACTTTCCTGTAGCAAGATCCACTTGCCCGGACGTAATGTGCACCCCGACTTCAGACGCACGGTCGTGCGCCACCAGATTCTCCTCAACCGTTACGAGAGTGTCGCCCTTTACCGTGTAGGTTGTGCCGTCTGCGAACGCGATTCGAGCCACGCCCTCCGGCCCCGTCTGGATCAGGTCGCCTTTATCCAGCGTCATGGAGAATTCCGCGTTTGTCCACTGCACGGAATTCGCTTTCTTCACCTGAACTTTACCATCAAGGTTGACAAAGCGGGCCTGCCGCGCCGAAATGGCCGCCACTTCCCCGCTTCTGGACCCCATCATCTCGGAAATGCGCCGGAGAATGCTCCTTGAAGCGTCGGGAAACACGAGGTAGGTGGACGTAAGCGCAATCGTCGCGAGCACAACGGTGTAAAGCACCACGGTGCGATACCTTACCGTGTGCCAATACACCTCCACGCGCGCATTCTTCTGTCTATCAGTCACAATCATCCCGATATCGAAAACTCAGGCCAATTTTGGAATCTAGCACACGGGTATAGGGCTTTCAACACGCCCAAAAGCCAGTTGCCAAACCGCTAATATTGCATTGTCGCACCGGTATCGTACGATCCGGCGCGAGGTTTCAGGAGCTGGTCCGTCGGGTCGGCTTTCCGCCTGTGCCCGCCAAGGAGTAATCCCACCTCCGGCCAAAATGGCGGTGCCGGAGGTTCTGGCCTGCTCACTGCCCCTATGCAATGAGCGCATGAAGATGTCACAATAGTTGCGTCATATTCCCGTCCGCTGCTAAAGAACGCGCCGGGAGCCGCAGTTATCAACCGGCGTGAACACGAGGCTTACAATGACTGAAATCATAGGCGAACTTGTTCCTCCTGCCCGCCTGATGTTGACTCCAGGTCCGTCCTGCGTCGATCCGCGTGTCTATCGCGCGATGGCCACTCCGCTCGTCGGGCATTTGGATCCCTGGTTCCTGGAGATGATGGGCGACGTGCAAACCTTGCTCCGCCGAGTCTTCCAGACACAGAACCGCATCACCTATCCCATTTCGGCTTCCGGTTCCGGCGGAATTGAGGCGGCAGTTTTCAACGTCCTCGAAGAAGGCGACGAGTGCATTGTCTGCTCGAACGGAATGTTTTCCGAGCGCATGGCCGTGATCGCTGAGCGCACCCCTGCCAAGGTGATCCGCGTGACTGCTCCGCTTGGCCGCCCGGTGGATCCGGAAGACGTGCGGCGCGCTGGCAGGGGCCGCAAGATCAAGTTTATCGGGCTCGCGCACGGCGAGACCTCTACCGGAGTTGTCGGCCATCTCGAGCCTTACCGCAAAGTGGCGGATGAACTCGGTGCGCTCCTCATCGCCGACACCGTCGCGACTCTGGCCGGCATTCCCCTCGATGTTGACCACGACCGCGTGGACATTTGTTTCAGCGGCTCGCAAAAAGCTCTCAGTGCCCCCCCCGGAATGGCTCCCATCACGGTGAACTCGCGCGTCGAGGACGTGATTCGCGGCCGCAAGAGGCCCGTCCAAAGCTGGTATTTCGATTTGACTCCCGCCATGGACTACTGGGGTAAGGAGCGCACCTACCATCACACTCCTCCCATTTCACTGATCTACGGCATGCGCGAGGCTTTGCGCTGCGTGCTCGAGGAAGGACTCGAGGCCCGCTGGGAACGCCACCTGCACAACCAGCAGGCGCTCGTCGCAGGATTGGAGGCCATGGGCCTCGCGTTGTTCGTGGCCGATCCGGCCGAGCGTCTCGTCACTGTGACGGCGGTGAAGATTCCGGCCGGCGTGGACGACCGCAAAGTCCGCACGCAGCTCCTCGATGAATTCGACATCGAGATCGCCGGCGGCATCGGCCCCACAAAGGGTCAAATCTGGCGTATCGGGCTGATGGGCTATTCGAGCCAGAAGCCAAACGTCCTGGTGCTGCTTGCTGCCCTCGAAAAGGTGCTGCTCGACCAGGGATTCCGGGTGCCCGCCGGCGCTGGCGTCGGCGCGGCCGTGCGAAGCTATCACGAGAGCGCGCGTCAACCTGCAGCTGCTGGCGCGAGGCAATAAGCATGGCTACAGCCAAGGTTCCCACGATCCCGAATAAGGGTTCCATGAGTGAATTCATCGGTGCGTTCGACGTGAAGTCGAAAATGACTGACCAGGTCTATCACTGCCGCTTTTCGCATCTTTGGAACGGAATTGCGACGCGCCACGCGGAGACCGTTGACTGCAAGTTTTATGTGGACGGCAAAGCCGTGATTCTCGGTCTCGCCTTCGCGGGGATCGAGAACTTTCGCTCCAGCGCGGGGCGTAATTTGACGGATCGGGAATCCAGTTACGTCGCCGCCGGCTACCTGCGCGAGCGCCTCGAGCAAGAGGACGAGCATTCGCTCTACGATGTCTCGGTGGCCGACGTTCGCAGGATCATCGGCAAGCTGGGGATTCACTGAACGAGCGCTGCGGCTTATTTCTTCTCTGCCGTTTCTTTTTTCGATAGCGAGCGAACGTAGTTCACCATGTCCCACACCTGCTCGGGTTTGGCGCGTGTGCCTTCGGCTGGCATTTCACCCTTCCCGTTCTTGATGACATAGAACAGCTCGCCGTCCGTTTGGGTCTGGATGCCCTTCGGATCGCGGAAATCGAGCATCGGCGTTTTCATGTCGGCGGCCAGATCGCCTTTCCCGTCCCCTTTCTGTCCGTGGCACATCGCGCAATCGTAGCCGTACATTCTCTTGCCGGCTGCGAGCGATTCAGTGTTGGGCTTCACCGGATTCGCTTGTTTCACTGCTTCCGGCGGGATCTTGGACTGCGCGGGAGGAGCCGTCTGGTCCGTTTTTGTGGGGCTCTGCGCCAGTGCGACGAACCCCGCGAATAATAACAACGTCAAAAGAGCGAAACTACTCTTTCGCATGGTACGCCTCCACTCGAGGACGCCCTGCTATTTGCGCGCATTGTACGCCCGGAGGGTTGCAACGGTGCAAATTCTTTTTGGACCGTTACTCAGGCTGGCAAAAGGAACGTTGGATGAGAAGGTTTGACCGAGCCGGAGACCGCTTCCAGGCTTACCGTCCCGGCTAAGACCACAAGCGCATCACGCGTCGGAAAGAGATTCGTCGAATCCTGCTCGTTCTTTCCGTTCACCCGCTTCGAGGATTTCTCCGCAGTCGAGACACTCCAGGTATTCGGAATCATCGTCCTTGGCGATCAGCCGGACGCGCTTATGCTGGCAGGTTGATTCGGCCATTCGGCAGCCACTCGTGCAACTGTGGCACAATTATACTACCGGGTGCCTTTAGTCCACACGGTCGCAAGCAGCAGAAAACGCATGGCTCACAGTCGCTCACATCGTGACAGGGCCGGGAAAGCGGGAACACTTGGCCCCTGAAACGAACTCTCAGAAAGTACTGGGCGCCGCGTTCTTCTACGGCATCATCGTTCTCCTCGCTTATCTCGTTTACATCGTTTTCGCGCCCTTTCTCGTTTCGCTGGCCTGGGCCGTGGTCCTGGTGGTCGTCTCTTACCCCGTTTATTCCCGGCTCTCCGCAAAATGGGGTCCTACCGGCGCCGCCCTTGCGGCAACGGCCAGTGTCACGCTCATCCTGATCATTCCCACGCTCTTCGTGCTGTTCGCCTTCGTGCGCGAAGCCGTCAACGCAGCGCAATCCTTCCAGATCGGCGTCGAAACCGGCCGGTATCCCTGGATCGCGGCGCTGTGGGTCAAACTTCAGCACCGTTACCCGAATATCGTTCCATCTGACCTTAGCGGCCTTCTTCATCAGTATGCGGAAAAGCTGGCCACTTACATCGGAGCGCGTCTCGGGGTTGCGCTGCGGCACACGGCCGAATTTCTCTTCGACGTTTTCGTCACGATCCTGGCGATGTTCTATCTCTACCGCGATGGCCACGCAATCGTTCGTCGCCTTCGCCAGGTGCTACCCTTCGACGACGAACGCCGCGAACGCCTCGTGTATGAAACCCGTGAAGTAATCTATGCCAGCGTCACATCCACCCTTGCGGCTGCCGCCGTTCACGGCGCCCTCGGTGGCATCGCTTTCGAAATTGCCGGCGTTCACGCCGCCGTTTTTTGGGGCGTGATGATGGGCTTCTTCTCGCTCGTGCCTGTCGTAGGCTCGGCGATGATCTGGGTGCCCATTTCGATTAGTGTGATGATCAGCGGTCACCTCGGACGCGGGATCTTCCTGATCGTGTTCTGCAGCCTGATCGTGGGGCTCGTGGACAATGTCGTTCGCCCTTGGTTGATCAGCGGCCGCGCGGAGATGAGCGGTCTTCTAATATTCATCAGCATTCTTGGAGGAATCGCCGTATTCGGCCTGCTCGGAGTGGTGCTGGGGCCCATCGTTGTAGCCATGGCCGCCAATGTCCTCGATCTGTATGGTCCCAGTGGATCGCGCCCGCACATTGCGACCAAAGGGGGTGGGAAGACCGAGACTGCCGTGCTAGAGTAACGCCCTTCGAGCAACGAAGAATCTGCCGATGGCTAAGAACTCGTCTCAAAAAATGAAGCCTCAAGCGCTGCCGCCCGAAAAGCTTCGCTGGCGCTGCGATCCCGCGCAAATCCCATTCGAGACCACCGCGGAAATCGAGCCTTTGACCGGCGCAATCGGTCAGGAACGCGCCCTTCGCGCCCTGCAGATGGGTGTCGAACTCACTGCGTCCGGCTACAACGTCTTCGTCTGCGGCCTTTCAGGCATGAGCCGCGGCGGCATGCTGGTGCGCATGGTCGAGGAAATGCACCCCCAACCCGAACAGGCTCCCGACCGCTGCTACGTCAACAATTTCAAGAACTCCGACCGGCCCCGCCTTCTCACCCTGCCCCGCGGCCAGGCCAACGCCTTCAAAAAAGAGGTCGAATCCGGAGTTGACTTCCTGCGCCGCCGCATTCCTCAGGTCTTTGAAGGCGAGCCTTTTCAGCGGCAGAAGACACGCATCGTCGAACGTTTCACCCTGCGCGAGAAAGAACTGATGGACGACTTCACTCGCCGCATCGCGCGGGAACAGTTCGCCTTGGGGCGCATGCAGGTCGGCGCCGTCGCCCTGCCGGAAATTTTCCCCGTCCTCGAAGGGCAGATGGTGCCCATCGAGGAAGTCCCCAAGATGGTGCAGGAAGGAAAGATCGAAAACACGGCGGCCGAAGAGCTGGAGCGCAAGTACGACCAGTTCCGCCAGGAATTCACCGTCGTCTACCGCAAGACGCTTTCGCTGTCCCGCGAGCTGGCCAGCGAAATGAGTTACCTCGAGCAGGAGGCCGCGTCCGTTCTCGTCGACGGCGTGATCGAAGAGTTGAAGGAGAAGTACCCGAGCCCCCAAATCGCCGAGTATCTCGAAGAAGTGCGCCACCACATCCTCGACAACCTCGATCCCTTCAAAGAGCGCGAAGGAGAGGACGACCGGCAGCCTCCAGAAGGAGACGGAGCTCCTCGCGCGGAAAGGCCCGATCGCGATCCTTTTCGCGTCTATGGAGTGAACGTAATTCTGGCGCACAGCGAAAACGACAAGTGTCCCGTCATTTTCGAAACCATTCCGACCTACGCCAACCTCTTTGGCACGATCCACCGCAGCTACGATTCACGCGGCGGATGGAGTTCCGATTTCATGGACCTCCGCGGCGGCTCAATGCTGCGCGCCGACGGCGGCTTCCTCGTCATGTACGCGCTCGACGCCCTGACCGAAACGGGCGTCTGGCGAACGCTGAAAAGAACCTTGAATCACGGAAAACTCGAAATCCAGCCCGTGGATATGTTCTTCCCCTTCGCGCCGGCGGCCCTCAAGCCGGAGCCGATTGACATCCATACGAAAATCATCCTGATCGGCGACCGCGAAATGTTCGAAATGCTTTACGACTTCGAGGACGACTTCAAAAAAATATTCAAGGTCCGCGTCGAATTTGACGAGGAAATGAAATGGAGCAACGAGCTGGTCCGGCAATACGCTGGGCGCCTTCGCAAGCTCATTGACGACGAAAAGCTCCCTCATTTCGACCGCACGGCCGTGGCGGCAATCCTCGAGAGCGGCGTCCGCCGGGCCGGCCGCCGCGGGAAAATCACTGCGCGCTTTTTTGACCTGGCTGATCTCGCTCGCGAAGCCGCTTACGAAGCGCGCCACAAGGGCGATAGCCTCGTCACCGCCCAGCACGTGAGCGAGGCGCGGCACGCCAGAATCGAGCGCCACAACCTCGTCGAAACCAAGATCCGCGAGATGATCGAGCAGAAGGTCATCTTTATCGACACCCAAGGCAGCCGCGTTGGCCAGGTGAATGGCCTGAGCGTCCTCGAAATCGGCGGTTACGCTTTCGGGAAGCCCGTCCGCATTACCGCTTCGGCGGCCCTCGGGAAAATCGGCATCATCAATGTCGAGCGTGAATGCAATCTCAGCGGCCGTTTTCACGACAAGGGCGTCCAGATTATTTCCGGTTACCTTCGCCGCCTCTTTTCCCAGGACAAACCGCTTTCGCTTTCCGCCAGCATATGCTTCGAACAATCCTACGGCGGCGTCGACGGCGATAGCGCCAGCTCCACGGAAATTTATGCACTGCTTTCCGCTCTTTCAGATTGTCCGATTCGTCAGGACCTGGCAGTCACTGGTTCGGTAAACCAGCAGGGAGACGTCCAGCCGATCGGCGGCGTCAACGAGAAGATCGAAGGCTTCTACGACGTCTGCCGGATCAAGGGCCTGACGGGAAATCAAGGCGTGCTGATTCCCTCGGAGAACGTCGAAGACCTGATGCTTCGGGACGACGTGCTCGAAGCCGTCGCCGGTGGCCGCTTTCACATTTATCCGGTACGCACCATCGAAGAAGGGATTGAAGTTCTTACGGGTATCCCGGCGGGCAGGCGCGAGCCCTCCGGTAAATTCGAACCGGATACTCTGTTCGCCAAGGTGGACGAGCGGCTGCATCACATGGCCACAACCATGCACCGCTTCGACTGAGCCCTCTCCGCCGGTCTGTATCCCTCAGATCGAGCCTCGAAGGATTTCGCGCAGAGCAACGGCCTGGTTGTTTTGCTCATCCCGAGCCGAATAGACCAGCGTTACTGTGCCGCGCTCGTTTTCCAATTTCCGCAATTCGCGCACGAGCTCTGCTTTTTCCTTTAGTTCCGCCCTGTAGCGCTTGCGAAATTCGATCCAGCGCTTGCGATCATGCCCGAACCACTTGCGAAGTTGGTCGGACGGGGCAATTTCCTTCATCCACATATCGATTTGGGCTTTCTGCCGCGAAACGCCGCGAGGCCAAACGCGGTCTACGAGGACGCGGTAACCATCCTCTGCGGTCGCCCGAACGTAAAC
Source organism: Candidatus Acidiferrales bacterium (assembly GCA_035277685.1). Classification (GTDB taxonomy): domain Bacteria; phylum Acidobacteriota; class Terriglobia; order Acidiferrales; family UBA7541; genus Palsa-295. Next base: position 4,925 of record DATEKA010000063.1, on the reverse strand, counting down.
CCGCTTGATATGAAACATCGCGGCAAGCTACTCCAACAGGCGTTCCATCCGGATCGTCACTTCCCTGGTTTTGTCTCCGCGCTGCAGCGTGAGCTTGTACTTATGGCCGACCTGCCGGAACAAATAACGAACGGAAGCAAGCGACATATCCGCTGCCGCTTCGTCGTCAATCCCCGCTATCACGTCTCCCGCTTGTATCCCCCCGTTCGCCGCAGGGCTGCCCGCTATCACGTGGACGACTTCGAACGTCTTCTGGCTTGGGCCTTTCGCTACCACTGCGATTCCGCTCTTGTCCTCTTCGTCGTAGTCGTGGAAATGGGCGTTCGCTTCGAAAATGACCTGGTGGTGCGTATAGTCGAGCATGATATTGAACCGTCTAAGAAAGCGCGCGCCGAGCACGCCCGCAATCCTGGGTTCGTCGCCGGCAGCCTGCTTCGAGCTCGACAGCTCCGCAATCGTGTCCTCCGCAGCCGAACCCGCCACCTTGAACCATCTCAGCCGGTATAGGGATACGTTCTCTCCGCCCGTCAATTGGGGATCGTACGCCTCCGCGGCCTTTCCTTTCGACGGAAAAACGTGATGCGCCTCCGAAAACTTCTTCGAGACAACGATTCCCGCGATCAGCGACGTGTTCATCCCGAAATCCGCTTCCACCTGTTTCCCTTTCGGCGTGTCGAATTTCGCGTGGATCACGGGCATGCCATCCCTGAATGTCACCGGAAGGACGCTCCCATGTCCTGCGTACTTGTACGCGGCGGGATCGAAAATTCGCACCGTTTCACGCGCATAATCGATCGCCACAACCACGCGCGAGAGAAAGTCGGTCCCGATCGTGCCCTCATAGGAACGGCCAATGTTTGAAGCGAAGTTTTCCCGGGGCGAAGTGGGAAGCGAATCGAATGGAGACAACAGCCCGGGCATCGTAAGCGCCGCCCTCTGACCTCCGCCAAACCCGATTTCCTTGGCCCGTGCCGGATCAACGGAAGTCACGCTCGCGCCGGTGTCCACAACGAACAGGGACGGCGTGCTGGCATTGATCTTCACCGGCAACAGAATCACGTCCTGGATGAACGTGGCGGGCACGTCCGCCACATTGCCGCCGAATGCAAATCGGGGCGCGTTCGACGCCGCCGCCAGGGCTGGCGTCTTCACTCCCGGCGACGGTTTCGATTGAGTTTGTGGCGCCGAGTGAGCTAGCACGGCGACACCAACGATCATCAACGAACAAACAATACTTACGGCCGGCTTCATCGGCGCTCCTGAACGTTCACCCATGGCGTCCCGCACGAATCCGTGATTATACGTTGCAAGAGAAGCGAAGGAAGCAAGTTTGGTTGTGTGGGATTGAGACGGAGTCTAACTAAACCAACAGGCGGCTCACCGCACGGGCGCGACGTAGCCTTCGCGGGCCAGAATGCGATATTCGGGCTCGCCGTGTTTCCTTTTTCTCTTTTTCTTCTTCGGCCCAGAACTCGCCGGATTGTTCACGCTAACCGTCAGGCTGTGAAAGCGGCCGTCGTGGTCGGGCGCGATCCCGACTACGTATTCGTGACGCAGGCAGGCCGCAATCTCTCGATACACGGAGGCAAAGTCCTGGTTGGACCCCGGAAAATAGGCACGGCCCCCTGTCAGCGCAGAGAGGGACGAAAGAGCGTTCTCGGCCTGCTGGAGTGTCGGCATCGCTCCTGAGTCTCCGGCGGAATCGAAAGCGGATTCTCCCTTGTGTTTCTTCGATTGCTTGTCTTTTTTCGGAACGTCCGCCATGGAGGCCAGCGGTCCGGCGAGTCCGACGGCGAAGATGACCACGTCGCTTTCGCGCAATTTCTGCTCGAGGGCGTTCAACCGGTCGCGCGCCGACGAGTCCAGCCCCGTCGTCAGCAAGACAATCGCTTTTTTCCCGGGGAACTTTGATACGCCGTCAATGAGCGCGGAAATGGAATCGTACAAGTTCAGCGCCGCCGAGCCCATCATGTATTGCGTGTTTCCCAGAGCCTGGAGCAGCAATGATTTGTCCGTCGTGAAGTTTACGACCGAGCGCGGCACATCGGAATAGGTCACCAGCGCCACCTCGTCATCCGGCGCCAGTCCGCCCAGCAGCGAATATGCCGCGGCGAGGTGTTCATCCTTGAACAGGTAGACGGCCGGGCTCGTCTCCAATAGCATGACAACCTTTGCGGGCGCCGAAGCGGGAGCAAAAAATTCCACGGGCCTCTCTTGGCCGTCATCGCGGACATGGAAATCGTTCTGGGCCAAGCCATCGACAAAATTGCCGTCCGCATCGAGCACCGAGACATCCAGCTTCACCATCTCGGTCCTGGTTTCCAGTGCCTGCGGCTCAGAGGGAGGCTGAGCTTGGGCTGGCTGTTGCCCGTCCTGCCCGAACGCGGGACATGCGACAAAGCCGGCCGCTGCCAGAAGGACCAGAGTTCTAGCGATGGAATGCAGCCCGGCTGAAGAAAGCTTCAAAAGCTTCAATGACGCGCCGATGCGTGCGGTTTTTTCAAATGCGCTCACCATACCGACTCCGCCACAAACGATACACAGATGCGTTGCTCGTGAGACACGGAATTTGGCTCTCGTGCGGATAAACTGACAACATAGCGCGGCAGGCACGGCCCCCCGAAAAAGGCAAAAAGGCGAAGGTTAGGCGAAGGCAATTCCGCGGATCTTTTGGCGGCTAGAAATTTTCCAAGTCTTTATTTTCAGCGACTTACAGCGAATTCTACTCGTAGGCATTTGCGACTAGACGTTGACAGGGGACCCTGCCGCGAGATCGTTCCAAAGGCGTGTTGACTTCGCCCATTAATTGTTCCCCGGCTGACCCGCGCCCGGCGCGGAGGGCGCTGGCGCGTTCGGCGATTTGGGCGTGCTGAGATAGCCTTTGGCCTCTTTCTTGTTCACATCGAACACAACGATCTCGTAGGGAGCGCGCGCGCCGCGCACATAGAACTGAACAGGTTCTCCGACCGTCTTGTCCTTCTTCTCGATCTTTTTATCGTCGGCCACCACGTCCATCGTGTAGCGGTAATGCTTGGTGTCGAATTTGTGGAACTGGATCTGAATCGGTCCGACGTGTTGCGGCTGCTTCGTTTTGCCCAGCGTAAATTCAAAGATATCGCGCTGGCCCATGCGCTTCAGTTCTTCAACCTCGTCGTGATTGCGCGCGATCAAGCCGCTCTGCACGCCCAGGTCTCCGATGGTGCTTTGCAACTTGTTCTTGGTGGCCTCGAGGTCAGCCTTCGCCGCGGAGAGATCGGTCCTGGTCGTGTTGATGTCTGTAGCCACCTGCCCGAATTTGGCCGAGGTGTCCTGCTGAACCTGTCCAAGCTGCTTGCGGAAGTTCGCATCGCTCTGTTGCTGCTGTTTGCGAATGGTCTGAGCGAGGCTTCGCGCGTGCGCGAGCTCGTCCTCCGTCAGGCCGAGCTTCTGCGACGTCACGTCGAGCTGTCCCTTCAAATCCGCGATCCTCGTGTTCGTCTTGTCGAGTTCACCCGCGAGCGCCTGCGTCTTCTGGTCGGCCATGGAGAGATTCGTGCGGAGCGTCTGACGCTCGGAATAGCTCGCGTACACCAGATATGCCAGGAGCACGAACGCGACCACGAACAGCACAGCCACCCAACGCGGCAGCGGCGAAATCTCGGTGACGCGTGTTTCGTCGTGCGGCTCAGGGGTTGGCGTGCTCGGCGTCAAGCTCATCGAAAACCTCCGAACGAGATGTGCCAGAAATGTACACCGGATTCTGGCCAACACTACTAGAGAAGTCTACCGACGTTCCACCGGCGCACCCCTGCGCGGCCAAAGGGCTTGGACCGTAGTCGTAAGTCCCCCCCTGGGAGTGAACTCGCCTGTTACCCGGCACCAGGCCGGGTGTACGGCTGCTTTGATGTCGCGCAGCATCCGGTTCACCGCGTTCTCGTAGAAAATCCCGAGGTTCCGATACGCCAGCAGGTACAGTTTCAGCGCCTTCAGTTCGAGACACAGCTTTTTCGGTTCGTACTGAATGGTGATTGTGCCGTAATCGGGCAGTCCCGTCTTCGGGCAAATGGACGTGTATTCGGGAAAGCGAATGGTGATTTCGTATCCGGCAAAGTGGTTCGGCCAGGTTTCCAGCTTTGGCAACTTGGAGTCAATTCCGGCGCGTGCGTGCGCCGCCGTGTAGTCGGCCATGCAACTCCCTCGTGCGATCCAATGGAACTCTATTTATAACCCGACTTGCCAGAGCTTCGCCAACCCGTTGTCTGCCGAGATAAACCGGCAGTTTTCAGGTCTCAGTTGCGAAGGATCTCAATCCATTGCTCTGCTACGATGCTCCAGCAGAAATATGTGTCGTATGCGTGGCGGCTTTTCTCGCGCAAATCGTTCAGCGCCATTTGGTCGCTCAATACGCCTGATAGGGCCCGGCCAAGAGCAGTGCCATTGCGAGAAACGAGAACAACTCCCGCCTCGCTGAGCGGCGTTCCCTCGGCCTCGCCCTCGTATCCAACGATTGGCAGACCGCAGGCCAGCCCGGCAATCGCGCTTCCGCGCCGCATGTATAAAGGCCCTCGAACGCACAGCATCACATCCGATTGGCAGAGAATGCGACGCACGTCCGCAGCACTCTGCAGGCCCATGTTCACGAATGCACCGCTCGACGAATCGAAACTGCGTTCGATTGCGTCCTTAGCCTCGGCCGTGCCTCTTCCAACAAAAACCACTCGCGCCCGGATGCCGTCTTGCGCCGCGGTCCGCATCGCATCCGCAATATCGCCGATCTCGCGCTGCCTGTACGGAGGATCGCTGAGGCAATACACCGCGACGCTTTTCATGTTCCCGTTGCAGGAAGGCGCGCGCGCATCCTGCGGCCCGGTTTCCGGGATGTTTGCGCCGATTGGGATAAACGCCGCCTTCGCGTCGCGGTTCGAGAGCCACGGAATTTTCTCGAG
>DATEKA010000062.1:0-14985 GCA_035277685.1 Candidatus Acidiferrales bacterium | reverse complement strand
CTTTTTGTAGCGGACTGTGCAATCGCGATTGTCAATGTCACCATCAATGTCGATCGCGTCCCAGCCCTCCGCATGGCCGACGTAGTTGATGGGCACGTCGTAGTGCTGGCTCCAGAAGAAGGGGACGGCGTCAAAACGTTCGCGCGCGCCGAGTATGTTCCGGGCAGCAGTTTGTCCCTGTCGCTCGGCCACGACCCAATGCTCGACGCGAATCCGCTCGCCGGTGTGAGGATCGGGCCAGCGTGCTGTATCGCCTGCGGCAAATACTCCGGGCGCGCTGGTCTGGAGGTATTCATCAACGGCGATGCCGCGGTCCATTTTAAGGCCGGCTTGTTCTGCGAGAGCAAGAGACGGCCGCACTCCCACGCCAAGCACGATGAAATCAGCGTTGATGACTTCTCCACCGCTTAGCGTGATGTTTTGGGCGTCAACGCGTTTCACGGTTTGCCCGAGGTGGAAGATAACGCCGTGCGACTCATGGAGGCTGCGGACAAAAGCGCCGAGTCCGCTTCCGAGGGTCTTCTCCATCGGCACTTTTTCCGGCGCAACTACGTGGACAGAAACGTTTCGAGCGCGCAGCGAAGCGGCGACTTCGAGACCAATGAAGCTGGCGCCGACGACGAGCGCCTGCTTCGCTGCCGCCGCTTTCGCGATGATGGCCTTGCTGTCGGCAAAGGAACGCAGATAGAAGACCTGCGCCGGAGTGGCGCCTTCGAGAGGCAACTTGATGGGATCGGCTCCGGTGACGAGCAAGAGTGTCTCGTATCCGTATGACTTGCCGCCTTCCGTGACGATCTTCTTTTGCTTCGTGTCGAGGGATGTGACGCGAGTATTGAGGATCAATTGGATTTTGCGGTCGGAGTACCAATTGGGCGGCCGCAAAGGTATCCAGTCTTCCTGGGCGGTTCCGGCGAGAAAATCTTTGGAAAGATTGGGGCGGTCGCAAGGCGGCGCGCTGTCGGCGCTGATCATCGTTAAGGGGCCGCTGTAGCCCTCGCGGCGAAGCATCTCGGCTGCGGCAAGTCCTGCGGCGCCTCCGCCGATGATGACCACCGAGGAGGGATGCTTCCCGGACGGGAGCGGTTTGCGGGCGGGTGAAACTTTCTCGCGGACGAAGACGGCGTCGCCTTTTTGCTCGACACGCCAGCATTGGATGGAGTCGAGCGCCGGAGCACGAAGAGCTTCGCCGGTGCGAAGGCTGAAACAGGCGTGATGCCAGGGACAGCGGACTTCGTCGTCTACGACGAGCCCGTCGGCGAGAGGGCCGCCGTAGTGGGTGCAGTGGGCGCCCACGGCGAAAAGCTCGTTTCCACGCCGTACGAGCAAGACTTCTTCGTTATCCACCGTTCCGAGCAGCTTGCCGCCGTCGGGAAGTGTGGCAATGCTAATCCCATTTTTTAAGTCGGGCTTTTGGGCTTCGTTCATGGCGCCTCGCGTGTTTCAATACCATCATCCTACTGCGGATTGGGGAATCAAGTGCAGATAGGAGTTCTGCCCGCGATTGTGCCCGCCGGCCAGGACCGTTGATTGTCAAATCAGCGAGCCCTTTACGCCAGTTCGTGCAGGGCTTTACCGGCCCCAGCCAGATTTGTCAGCTTCATCTCCGCGTATTTCCGCGAAAGCACGACACCCGGCGCGCCAGCCTTGAAGGCAGCCAGCACAGCTCCCTCGACGTCTTGCGGCTGCGTGCGTTTTTCGTCGAGGGCTGTGGGGATGTCGATGTCAATTCCGGGATAGATGGGAACCGCGCCCAGTACTTCGGCGAGGGCGCGGCGGGTCTCTCGGGCGACATATTCGGGGGACATACCCGCGGTGGGCAGCTTTTCGAGGGACGCCTCGTGCTGGTAGCCAAGCAGCCGGTAGTGGAGCGCGAGAACCTCGTCGGGCGAGAGATCGCGGAACACCGTTGATTGGATGTTGCGTATGTAGCGCGCGAATCGGGGGCCCGCGCAATTGTTGTAAGCGCACGGCTTGATGAAATCGGCGGACCTTGCGATGCGCGAGTAGTCCTGCTCGGCCTGATAGAAGGGGCTCATAGTGACGAGGTGCATGATGTGCCAGCCGACCTGCGCCTTCGGTTTGATCTCCTTCGCGGTGTGATAGAGCAGGGCGTAGACCTCCTCCTGGCTGCGGAACCAGAATTTCTGCCAGGCGATCAATTCCGGGTACTCGAGGAGCAGGCGCCAGAAGGAGACGAAGGCTCCGGTGCCTGCGTTCATTCCCGGCGAGGCGTTCTGCTGCACTGCGGTTCTTACCCAGGCGCTCAACGCGGTGAAGCCCGCACGCGCGCGGTCTACGTTTATGCCCTGCGTCGAAGCCTTGCTCGTGCAATATTGGCAGAAGCAGTAGGCTGACGAATTCTCGGAGAAACGCCCGAAGTGCGCGCCGATCATGCTATTGAGCGGCCCCTGGCGCTCCGATTCCCACATCATGCCGTCGAGGTCATTGTGCTGGAACCAGTCCTTTACCAGGCCGGAGAGAAAGTCTCGCGCGTAAGGATTGTTCAGACAGGTGGCGCCGCCGACGCGGCCGTCGAGAAACACTTCCGCAATCTTCTCGAACCCCGGCATCAGCCGCGGATTGTAAGCTTCCTCGAACAGGCAATACGTCTTCATGCCGTGGGCCTTCGCTTTGGGGATCACATCGGCGAGGACGTCGAAGTCTCCTAGCTCCGGCGCGCGGACGTTCTTGATCACGGAGTTGGCTTCGAACTCCGCGTGCAGCTTGGTGTAGCTGCCGCCGTGAATCTCGTCGTATTGCTGAACGCCATGGTCGGGAAGAGGTTCTCCCGGGACCTGGCGCCCGGCCAATCCGCGGCCGTAGGTAAAGACGGTGGGCATGAGCACGTTGACGCCGCCTTTCTCCTGGAGGGTCTCGAGCACGTTGTCCACACCTTCATCAACGAACGAGCGGGCGCCGATTTGGATGGCAACGAATCGGCCGGCCGGCGGCGGTGGCGCCGCGGCTGGACTTGCGTGTGCTTCGGCATGTGCGGCGAGTTTGAGAGGCGCCGTCAGCATTGCGAGGGCCGTCATCTCGGCCAGGAAGTCGCGGCGGGATCGCGAGTTGTTAGCGTTCGAACCATTTTGCATGGATCACCCTTGGGCGCGAATCGCGCGAAAAGCTTTCTAACACGTGTGCGCGCAATACTCCACAAGAGGAGAGAAAAATGCAGTCGCTCGCTCAAGGGCGATTTCACCATCGGCCCGAATCCGCTCGCAGCGCTCGCCTTGACCTGCCTGCGTGTAATCATTAGACTGAAAGCGGTTTTGAAATTCACAGGAGCGCGCGAAACGTGTTGTTGTCGCGGGATTACGTCGGCTACATGGCGAAAGAAGTGGTCAAGCGCCTGGTCGCCTCGAAGATGATCGAGACGAAAACGCCCGAGGAGCTGACCACGCAGGTCCGCCAGGTGATGGCCGACGAAATTGGCGTGGAAGACCGCCTGAATGAGGAAGTTCGCGAGATCCTGGCGCGCTACTCGGAGGAAATGCGGCGGACTGGCGTGCAGTATCAGGAGATGTACAAGAAGGTGAAAGGCCAGCTCGCTCGCGAAAGGAAATTGATTCTCCGCTAATGCGCTTGAGCCGTGAAAAGACGGTTCGACTTTCCCATCGAGTCATTGATTTGCTTGTTTCCGCTGCCAGCGTGGATTTCGTCGAAGACCGCGACACCATCCGCCAGGAAATCGTCAGCATACTTACTTCGCTGCTGAAGCTCGAGGAGCAGGTGGACACGGAAGTGCGGGCGAAGATCGGGTCGCAGAAGAAGGAAATCCTCGAAGGCAGCGAGGAATGGGACATTCTTTACCGCAAGTACTACTCGGAAGGACTGAAACGCCTCGGCATCGCTGAAGTCCACGCTCATCAATAGGTGGAATGCCGGCAGGTGGAATACCGGCGCGCGGGCCGGTTATCGGCATCGCGAACCTTCCTTAAAATGGACGGTGGTAAGTCTGTACGGTACCGTTTCTTACCGTGGCGCCTACAGGGAAATAGGTATTGTCCCGTAGAGTGAACTAACACAGGCTTACAGTCTTCGCTACCTTCACGGCTACTTTTTTGCCGGGGCGAGGCTGCGTGCCGGCGGAAGCCGCAGCACTCAGGAGGAACGGGTGAAGATACTGAGCAAGCCTTCACAGAGGCATTTTGGAACTTGGGGCGTCGAGGCGCCCAGACCGCGTCGCAGGAGCCGTGGTGATGCAGTTTAATTCCGATTCCCCCAAGGTTGCCGCGAAGCCGGGTACCGAACCCGGCAGCACGCAAGAAATTAAGACAAGCCGGAACTCCTTTCAGGAAAGCAGAACCGACGCCAGGAAGAAGTCGTTTCGGATATTGATTGCAGACGACCACGAAGCCGTCCGGCGCGGCCTGCGTTCCGCGCTGCTGGGGGCCGGGTGGCAGGTGTGCGGCGAAGCGACGGACGGCCGGGAGGCGATCAGCAAGGTGGAAGAACTAAAGCCTGACCTCGTGATTCTCGACGTCAGCATGCCGAATCTTGGAGGGCTCGGCGCCGCAAGGGAAATCCTAAGAAATCCGAATGGCACGAAGGTTCTGATATTCACGATGCACGAATCGCGGCAAATCAGGGAAGAAACGGCTGCCATAGGCGTTCATGCGATGGCCGTGAAATCCGCACCGCTATCAACGCTACTGGCGACGATTGACTCCCTTCTAATCGGGACGCACTGAACCCGGACAGGAAGAGCTTTCGAAGTTGAATGCAGTTTCTGCTGCGGTCAAGAAAACGAGTTCCGGAGGAAATGGAGCTCAATGGCGGAGGCTAGCGTGAGCGCACTGCAAATTCTGGTTGCGGATGATCACGATGTGATGCGGCGCGGGCTGCGGTCCGTTCTGGAAGCGCAGCCGGGCTGGGCGGTTTGTGCCGAGGCACACACGGGGACGGAGGCGGTGGAAATGGCGCAGAAGCTGCAGCCGAACGTCGCCATCCTGGACATTTCGATGCCCGAGATGAACGGCCTCGATGCCGCCAAGCAGATCCAGCAGGCATCGTCCAAAACGGAAATTCTCGTTCTGTCCATGCATTACTCGGACCAACTGATTCGCGACGTGGTGGATGCAGGAGTGCGCGGTTATATCGTGAAGTCGGACTCGGACCGCGATCTGGTGATAGCCGTGCGGGCCCTGGCAAGCCACAAGCCGTTCTTCACTCCTCATGCCACGGAACTGATGCTGAACACGGTGCGCGATCCGCGGTCGGCCTCCGCAGAAGGCGGCAGCTCGATGCGGGAACGGTTGACGCCGCGCGAGCGCGAGATCGTGCAACTGATCGCTCAGGGACGAAACAGCAAGGAAGTGGCCGGATTTCTGGGGATCAGCGTCAAGACCGCTGAGACGCACCGCGGCAACATCATGCGCAAGCTGCAGGTTCACACGGTGAGCGAGCTGGTCCGTTACGCGCTTCGCAACAAGCTGATCGAGGCCTAACAACTTCGTAACGCGTTCCTTCAGGGCGGGGTAGTACCTCAGGCGAAAGGAAATACTGGGAAGCGGGTATTACGAATGTAGTTTCGAATCGCTTAGCATAAGTGTGGGATGACGCCGGTTCGAATCCTGCTCGCTGACGACCACGACCTGATCCGCAGGGGTGTGAAGGCGCTTCTGGAGTCGCACGCGGACTGGGAGGTCTGCGGAGAAGCCAGCACGGGCTGGGAGGCGGTGCGAAAAGCCGCGCAGCTCAGGCCCAATATCGCCATTGTGGACATCACCATGCCGGAGCTGAACGGCCTGGAGGCCGCCCGGCGGATTCGGAAGGTTTCGTCGCGCACGGAAATTCTTATTTTCTCGATGCACTATTCGGATCAGTTGATTCGCGACGTTTTAGACGCTGGCGTTCGAGGGTATGTGGTGAAGTCGGATTCGGCGCGCGACCTGATTGGCGCGGTTGAGGCGCTCGCCGACCACAAGCCGTTCTTCACGCCGCGAGCCACCGAATTGATATTGAATAACGTGGGGCGCCGGCCTGGAGAGGACGGAGAACCCGGCGAATCTTCCGCAGACCGTCCTACGGCGCGCGAGCGGGAAATCATCCAGCTTCTCTCCGAAGGAAAAACTACCAAAGAAGCGGCCGTAGCGCTGGGGATCAGCGTGAAGACGGCCGAAACTCACCGGGCCAATGTGATGCGCAAGCTGCAAGTCCACTCGGTCACGGGCCTGGTTTTGTACGCTGTGCGAAACCGGATCATCGAAGCATAGCTTGGGTCCTCAGGTCGTCCGCGCCTGACACGCACTGGTGTCGCGTTCATGGCGGCTCGACCACGTCGAACCGCGCGGCACATCGTGTATAGTCGTGCCTCCGCTCGTTAACGGATTACCGGGCCTGGAGGACGAATGAAATTGCTGGCGGTCTCCACAATTCTTCTTGTCGCGTCAGCGATGCCATGCGCGCAGTGCGGGTCCCAGGGCGCGTTAGACGCAGGCGCCGCCGTGGATGGCTACGTCTCGGGCGAGCGGAAGGCGCAGCGCATTCCCGGGCTGGCGCTCGCCGTGGTGCGGGACGGGCGCGTTATAAAGGCGACGGGGTACGGACTAGCGAACGTCGAGCTGAACGTTCCCGTGACGCCGGAAACCGTCTTCCAAACGGGCTCTGTGGGGAAGCAATTCACGGCGACGGCCGTCATGATGCTCGTGGAGGAAGGGAAGATCGGCCTCGACGATCCCATCCGCAAATATTTCACGGATGCGCCGCCGGCGTGGCAGAAAATCACCGTCCGGAATCTGCTGACGCACACTTCGGGCATTCCCGATTACACGGAAAAGATCATCAATCTCCAGCAGAATTATACGGAAGACCAACTGCTGGAGAAGTTCGAACGCATGCCGCTCGAGTTCGCTCCCGGGGGGAAGTGGAGCTACAGCAACACGGGATACGTCATCCTGGGCATCCTGATTCACAAAGTGACGGGCCGCTTCTATGGCGAGATGCTGCACGAGAGGATCTTCGGGCCGCTCGGCATGAACGCGACTCGCATCATCAGCGAATCGGACATCATTCCAAATCGCGCGGCAGGATACCGGCTCGTGAAAGGAGAACTGAAGAATCAGGAATGGGTCGCGCCTTCGCTGAACACGACGGCGGACGGCTCGCTCTACACGACCGTTCTTGACATGGCGAAATGGGACGCGGCTCTTTACACGGAGAAGCTGCTCAAGAAGTCGAGCCTGGATCAGATGTGGACGCCGGTGCGCCTGAGCGATGGCAGCACAAAGCCGTATGGGTTCGGCTGGGCGATTCACAACGTCAATGGGCATCGGGTGGTGGAGCACGAGGGGGCCTGGCAGGGGTTTACGACGCACATCGCGCGCTACGTGGGGGACCGGATGACGGTGATCGTGCTTACGAACCTGGATTCGGCGCATTCCGATCCAAGCAAAGTGGCGCACGGGGTGGCAGCGATCTATCTACCGGGGCTGCGGGGAGAAAACAAGTAGTTCCGGGACGCAAACGGAAAGTGCTAGCGCTTTTTGCGAAGCGTAATTTCGATTCGAACCGGCTCGCCGCCGGCGCCTAAAGAACTCAGAATCGCGGGATCGATTTTGAGATCAGCCAGCGAATCCGGGATCGCGCCAGAGAGCCGGGCTTCTCCCTTCTGGGAAGTGACTTCGAACGCGACGTTGTTGTAGCGAGTCGTGCGGCTTCCGACGTGAATTTCCACATCGGCACGGATTTTTGCCGTGGCGGGGAAATCCGAGTGAGCGGGCGTATCGGGTTGGACGGCTGCGGGCGGCTTAGCTTCCTTGAGGTCCGCGATCTCCGAAGCTTCCCAGAAATCCTCCCGGTCGAGGAGTTCGACGCCGATCTGGCGGTCGCCCGCGGAGTCGAAGTGAGAATAGACAATGCGCGCGCGGGCGCGTCCGCCCTTGTCTTTTCTGCAGAGAAAAACGGTCTGGCCAGGCTCGACGCGGTGGCGGCAGGTCAACCCGGCGCCGTGGCGGCTGATGCTGGACGTCCACGTCTCTTCTTCCCAGGTTTGAGTGGGATCCTCGCGCCGCAGCCAAACCACGACACTCTTTGAAACGCGCGGGCTGCGCCGCAGGCGCTGGCTGAGTTGCGAAATGAGGAGCAAGAGACCAAGCAGCCGGTCCTTGTCCAAGGAAGGCGAAGATTCCTGCGAATCGAGAAGTTCCCTCGCTTGCGCCGAGCAGCTTGCCAGGAGCTCGCGGAAAACGGTGATGGCCGATGGGTTCCACAGCTCGCCTTGAAGCTCGCGATTGCGGGACTCCATTTCGCTAATCGAGCATTGAATGAAGTGGGTGACGCAGAGCGGCCGCGCTTCGAAACGGGTTGTAGCCGGCTCGTCGCAACGATCGGCGGCGCAGCGATTGAACTCAACGACCGGCGCTGACGCCGGGGCGTCCAATTGACCTTCCATTGCTACCTCGTTTGGTCTCTGCCTATTCTCTCGCTTTCTTCCCAAGCCCCTTGGCAAGTTCCGAAATCGCGCCGCCGACGAGCTCCAGATGGCTGCGGCTGTGCTGTTCGAGGTCCACTTCGACCTGCGCGGCGATGGTGGACGCTTTTTCTTTTAGCCGCGCGAGCTTCTCATCGACGAGAGGGTCGATCGAACCGTGCAGGCGCATCCTGGCTTCGTTTTCGTATTTCTGCGAGAGGCTGCGCAGATCGTGCAGGGCTTCGATGGAGGCGGCGCGAGTGGAGCGCGCGAACTCGGTCTGGGCGGCCTCGAGGCGCTCGCGGATTATTTTGTCGAACTGTTTCTCGAACTGGGCATGCGCTTCGTGCATCTTCGCGGTGTTCTCTTCGATCGAGCGGGTGAGCGCGGCAGTAAGCTCCTGCGATCCCTGGCTCAACTGCGCAAGAACGGCCTGCGCGTTTCCGAGTATGGGCGCCGATTGTTCCTTGAGGCGGGCGATGATGCGATCCACGGAATCGCGCCGGGAAGTCTCCATAGCGCCTTGGAGCTTATCGAGGGCGCTGGTGGAAAGTGATTCGGCCACATCTTCCATTTCGCGGCGGCGCGTCTGGATCTGGTCGCAGGCGGCCTGCAGCTCCGATTTCATTGTTTCCGCCCACTTGGAGTGGAGCGCCGAGCCGCTCTCCTGAGCCGTGGACTTGAGCTGATTCAGCGCGCTCTGGACCGCGGTGTTCAGAGTTGTGCGGATGGTGTCCGCGACAATCTTTCGCGCCTCTTCACGCATCTGCCCGCGCAGTTCCTCGAAGGCCGTCCGCGTGCGCTCCTGGGCTGCGATTGCAGCGGCGTCCGAAAGAGTCCGTTCGAGTTGCTGCTGGAATCCGCCCATCACGTGGGCGACGGCGCTCGCGTTTTGCGCGGGGGATACCGGCGGAGTTGAAGGCTGAGTGGTTGCTTGTTCGATCCGCTGTTCGGGGCGGGGCGCAGCGGTACTCGGAATGATTTCCGGGCGCGGGACCGCGAAGGGCTTCGGCTTGGAGGTGTCCAGCTCGACCTGCTTGGGCAACGCGAAGGCGGCCCAGTCGTTCGGCGGGCTATCGAGTCCCCAAACGTTTCCGGGATTTTCGAGTTCGATGGCGGTCTCGAATGATTTTGCCGCGCCCGAAGGACGCTTCACGTATTTCACGCGGCCGCGCGCGGATCGGGCCGTCTTTTCGTGGTCGGCCTTAAATTCCAGAATGACCAGCGAGTCGTTGAGCACCTGGTGCGCCGATTCGTACTTGCAGCCGTGCGCGCTCACGTTGACGGTGGACACGCTTTCGGTATAGGGCCCGCGCCAGGCGTCCACTCCCATCACGGTCATCGGGATTGAACAATCAATACGGCTGCTGCGCCGAAGGGGGCGAGCCGATTCGTTCGCTGCGTTGCTAGCCAAATGCAGTACCTCGCTTATCTTTTCGCAGAGAATAAGCCACCGCGCAGCGCCGGCCAACTAAAATCTTTGGAGCGTGTCAATCAGTTACTGCGGTGGCGACTGGTTCCGGGAGCACTCTGGACAGAACAAGCTGTCATCTTACTCAAGCAAACTCCGGGCGTATGATTGCAACGGAAGCAATAGGAACGCCCCGGGAAGAGATTGGTGCATTGTGGACCTAGCAGGTCCGTCTAAAAGGGAGGAGGAAAGCCGTGCGATTCATTCCGACAGTTGTGATCAAGCGGGGAAGCTAATCAAGCAGGAAGTCAAGGAAGGGAACTATTACCGTTCGTCGGATGGCTCGTATATCTACCATTGGGCCCGCCTGAACGGAAATCAGTCCATACTGCGCAGCAGTCTGTGGGACAACAAGACGGCAACATCGTACACGCTCGATTACGCAAACCGGCGTGCGACATTTGCGAGCAAGGGAACCCCGCTGAGCCCGGACATGAGTGCCGAGAACCGCGCAGCGGTGGAGGCGCGGCCCGAGGAAATGGTCAACGGGGTTCTGTGCAGAGTAGAACCCGCGAAATTTGGTCCGATGGGCAAGGCGACTGGCGGCGGCCAAGGCTGGTATTCGCTTGAAAACGATTTGCTGGTCAAGAACGACGTGACGTACCCGAGTTACGATGGCAAGGGCGTCGTGCATGTCGTTTATGAACTGTATGACATCCATCTGGGGCAGGAGCCGGATGCAGAGATGTTCGATCTCCAGAAGAACTTCCAGGTGCTAACGCCTCAAAATCAGAATTAGAGGGCGTCCACTTCCTTATGGTTCGCGTGGAGTTTCGGCCAAACCGGTTGCGGGCGGTTGAATCGGGTGGTCAGCCGCCTTCACGTCACAAAGTGACTTCAATTGGACGGCCCTCGAAAACGACCGGGTGTTTCTTGCCCTGTACATTCACCTCGATCTCGCGGCGCAGCGGGGGCAGCATGCGCGAACCGTTCGCGAGGCTCATCCGGAGCTTGCGACCCTGGTCGTCCCAGTTCATGGCGATGCCCATCCATGCGCCCTGGCGGTAGCGGAAGGACTCGCCGTCATCCTCGTAAAGGAGGAACGAGCCGTCGGCGCCGGGGTAAATCATTACAGTGAGCGGTGAATCCACCTTCTCGGCAACGTATTGTTTGACAGGCCCGAGCGGCAGGATTGTTCCGGCGCGCGCGTAGAGCGGGATTGTCTCCAAATCGACCGGGCGCGTGATTTCGCGGCCGCCTTCGAGCCGCTCGCCATTCCAGAAATCATGCCACACGCCGCGAGGCAAATAGACTGTGCGCGAAGTCGCGCCAGCCTCGAAAATCGGCGCGACGAGGATGTCGCGGCCCCAGAGGTATTCATCGTCGCGGGCGACGGCCGCTGGATCGCTCGGGTCGTGCAGCCACAGCGAGCGCATGACGGGCATGCCCGTCGTGGCGCATTCTCGAACGGCGCTGTAGAGGTACGGCAGCATCCGATAGCGCAGGTTGAGATATTTGCGACAGATCGGCTCGACCTGGGTATTGTGCAGTTCGCTCTCGGGCGGAAGGACTTCCTTCGAACGAGGGCCCATTTCGGGCGGGCCGGTGGTCCCCAGGTCCCATCCCCAGGGTAAACGCAGCTTCCATGCGCGCCCATGGCTGCGGAAGAGCGTGCAAAAGGCGCCGTATTGGAACCAGCGCAAGTACAGCTCCGCAGTGAACTCCTTGGTCGGGACGAAGCCGCCGATGTCGGTACCCCAGAAGGGAATTCCGGTGAGGGCGGTGTTGATGCCGACCGCGACCTGGGTCTTCAGGGTTTCCCATTTGGAAAGCGTGTCGCCGGACCACAGAAACGACGCGTATCGCTGCATCCCGGCATAACCGTTGCGGTGGAGCGCGAACGGCCGCTCGTTGGGCCGCACGGTTTGCGGGCCGTCCCAGTACATGCGGTTGCGGTTGAGACGCGAAGGGATGTCGAGCGGATCGCCTTCATCCGGCCACCAGCCGTCAACGCCCATCGCGAAGTCGCGCAGGTGCGCGTCCCAATAGCAGCCAGCCTGAGCTGCGTCGAAGCGAGTCACTTGGCAGGGATCGTGGACGGTTCCCTCGAGCTTATCCGACAGGATTACAACGTGCGGGACAACGTGAAAATTCTGCTCGTGGAATTTCTTGATGATTGCGGACGGATCGTCGAACACGCGCTCGTTCCAGTCGAACGAGCCGTTGGCGGTGTTCCATCCCGAAGGACAGAAGCCGGTGCCAAGATAAATCATCGTGTCGCAGGGAAGCTTCTTGCTACGGAACGTCGCGGCCTCATCCAGGATTTCCTGGCGGCTCGCGAGGGTGCGATGCGATTGCTGGTAGCCGAAGCTCCACAGGGGCGGCATCTCGGGAAGCCCCGTAAGCCGCGCATATTCCCGGAGAATGGTTGCCGGCTCCCGCGAGCCCACAAAAAAGAGGTCGAGGGGCAGCGGGGAATTAGGCGGGGGCTGAAACTTGCTCTCCGCGCCGCTCAAGTCGAACGTCCCATATGGCTGATGAAAGAAGATGGCCCACCCGGATGTCCCGATGATCCACGGAACGGGCACACGCGCGCCGGCCGTGGCAAGATCGCGAACGCTTTCGCCATTATGCATCGTGTCCACGAGGCCACGCCGATCGAACTCCCTGCCGCCTTCACCCAGGCCGAGCAGCGGGGCATCGCCGGAGGCGAACGAAACGGTCCCGGTGGTTGCGTCCACTTGCAGGCGCTGAATCGCCTCGCCGCTTGCGGATTCCACGGCGAACGCCAGCGGTTCCGGCTCAATCCGCACGCGCAAATCTCCGCAGCGAACCGTTCGTGCTGAAGCTTCTCCCCTCAGAGCCGCAACCGGCGCCCCCCAGGATTGGCGCACAAGCGAGCCGTCATGAGGAATGGCGGCTGCTTTGCCGCCGGCGACCGGCAAAATACTCAGCCGGAAAGTATGGTCGCTGACCTGCCCGAGCTGAATTTCGACGTCCTGTCCCGCAATGCGCAGAGCGCCCGTGGCGGCGAGGACGTCGGGCACAAGGGCCGCCCCGCATACCGCGCCCATCGCTTTCAACACTTGCCGTCGTTCGTATTGTCTTGTCATCTTGTCATCGGCGCCGTCGGATTCAATCAATTGCGGTTCGCGAATTTTGCGAACGTGAATTATCCACGCAACGTCCAGGAATTCCAACGGGCATCTTGAAAGAAATCGCGCAGCGTTGGGAAGCGTTCCCAAGCGGCTGTTTACGAAGCGGCTTTCCCGTCCTATGATTGCGTAGCGCGACGCGATCGTTCACGACCCTGCCGGAATCGGAGGCCCCATGAAGATCGAAATCGTTCACTGCCCGACCTGACACGGCAATGCAAACAAGGCCGCGAGTCTCGTGGCCCTGATCAAACAGCGGCTCGGCATAGACGCAGTTGCCAGGCCCGGAAAGACCGGCCAATTCGACGTAATCGCCGATGGCAAGACGATCGCCCGGCGCGGCGGGAACTGGCTCACGCGGCGGTTTGGCGCAGGTTATCCGGAGCTGGAGGCCATCGTGCAAGAACTCGCACATCTGGCGAGCACGGCGGGCATATAAACGCCCTTTTCGAGCCAGCACTGGCGCGCGGCGTCTACCGCGCCGTGCAGACAAGCGCGCTGCCTTTTCGCCGGCAATTCCATTCGACCGCGTGCAGGGAACCGCGAAATTCCACGTTCATCGTCTGCCGCTCGGAGTCGCCTTCGCACCACAACGCCGGCGTCTGAATGTCGCCGAGCAGACGGCAATGACGGGACTCGCTTTCCGGCCAGTTCCGCGCTGTCCACACCATCGCGACACGCCTATGCGGGATCCATCCCGCTTTGTCCGCGGCTTGGAGGAGCAGGATCATTATCGCGATGGTTGCTACGGCTACGACCAGCAGAAGCACGCCGCGGAAAATTGTCCGGCGAATCAGCCCGTCCATGGTTCAACGCAATCGCGTTCCTGGATGCGCAACTTTCGAGCCCATGTTATCGCGATGGAGCGCCGACTGAGCCGGTGGAGTGCGGGTTCAACGGCCAGAGTACGGCGAGGCGGCTCGAAGGAAGGTAACCGCGGGAGACTTCGGGTTGGCTTGACGGCCCGATCCAACCTGTCCCCGACACCGGAAGGCGTCGCTCCGTTGCGGAAGCGCGGCTCTCCTTCGAGCGCGCCGATCTACCCGTTTTCAGACGCGAAACGCCTGCGGTGCGATGTCGCGGAAGCGTCGCCTCATGGGCCGTCGGGCGAACACGGCAAGCAAGCCGAGTCCCAACGCGAGCAGAAGGTACGAGAGCGTGCTCGACTCGGGAAGCGCGGTTTCCGTGTAGTGCACCGTCCCGGGCAAGAAGATTCCGAAAGCCGGCACTCCAGAATTGGGGAAGACGGCATCGGCAAAGTCCGTAACGCACGTGGCCGTCCCACAAGAATACAGGTCGGCGCCGCCGATCCCCCCAGGTCCGAGGTCTAAGGGCTGCGGAGATGACGCGATAGGAGCGTTGAGAACGTCTATGTCGATCTCGTCTTGAATGGGGGACCCCAGGCCGTCGAACAAGGCAATAAAATTGTTTCCGATCGATCCCACGGGAGGCATGAACGAGCCCAGCGGGCCCGACGACGTGACCTGCGCCCCAGGCAAAATCACCGGGTTGAATTCTCCCGGAGCAAACTCGTCCCAGGTGACCTCAAACGAGAAATCCACCGTTTCGACGCAGGGACCACCGCATGCATTGGTTCCAGTGATGGTTAGACTTCCGGTAACGTCGAAGATGGCGTCCGCCATCGCCGGAACAGCACAGATCATCACCACCACGACCGCGAGTAGCAGTCGAACCGCTCTCATAGCTCCTCCGGGAAGGGACGAAGGGCACGTTCTCTACAGCGTGGTTGGCATACTACTTTGGCGGCAGAGGCGAATCAATCGGTACTTTGTAACATTCGTTCGTCAAAGCCAACAGCCTTCGCCATCCGTTCGCGCGCCCGTTGACGCGCATGATATACAGGGCAGGGGACTATTTTCGAGTATCGGAATTTCAGGGAGGCTTCCTACGAACCGACCGAAACTCAGCACTTTCTTCTTCCTGTGCGCGGTCGTTGCGGCGCTGACCGTTCCGCTCGCGCTGACGGCCCAGCAATCACAAAGTACGCC
>DATEKA010000061.1:0-3992 GCA_035277685.1 Candidatus Acidiferrales bacterium | reverse complement strand
TCGCGATTCGCTCGCGCTGCAGCGGTTTTCGCAGCAGCCGTTCGTCGGTGGGATTGCTGAGAAATGAAATCTCCGCTAGCACCGACGGCATGTTCGCCCCGATCAGCACGATGAACGGCGCGCGCTTCACTCCGCGATTGTGTTCGTTCGAGCTGATCAATTCCAGCCTGTGCGAGAGCGAATCCTGAATGTCGTTCGCGAGTTCCTTCGATTCCTCGATTTTATCGTTCCGCGCAATCTTCTTGATCAGGTCCTGCAGGTCGTGCATGGACTCCTGCGAATACGCGTTCTCGCGCGTCGCTGTCTCCATCGCGTCCGCCGACGCCGCAAAATTCAAATAGTACGTCTCCACGCCCCGCGCGTAACGATCGCGGCTCGAATTTGCGTGAATCGAAATGAACAGGTCCGCCTTCGCCTCATTCGCAATCGCCGTCCGCTGCTCCAGCGGAATGAACGTGTCGTCCTTGCGCGTGTAGATCACCTGCGCGCCCGGCAATTTCTCTTCGATGATGTGTCCGAGCCGCATCGCCACGTCCAGGCAAAGGTCCTTTTCCATCAACCCGTGCGTGCCGATCGTGCCCGTGTCGTGTCCTCCGTGCCCTGCGTCAATCACGATGCGGTTGATCTTCAATCCGAGCACACGCGTCAGCGACCTCCCGCCGTCGCGCGTTGGTTGCGGCAACGTCGGCGGCTTCAGCTTCGCGCTCGAACCGCCCGCCAGCCTCGCCTGAGCCTTCTTCAAGCTGCTCGACGCGGAACCGGAAGCGTCCACCACGGCCACTTCATCCGCTTTCCTCTCCGCTGACGGCTTGACCGCCGCGTCTGACGCCGCTTCTGAAGCTGATTCGGGCGTCGCTGCCGCCGTGGCCCCGCTCAAATCGATCACGAGCCGGTACGGCTTTCCCACCAGTCCTGCCGCATAGTTCTTCGCCCCATCCGCATCCAGCACGATCCGCACCACGTTGGGCTGGTTCTGCCCGACGCGTACCGTCTTCAGCAAACCGCTCTCGAAGTCGATAGACTTCCCTCGAATCTTCGGACCTACCCGCGTCTTGTGCAGATCGAAATAAATCCGGTCGGGCGCGTGCAGATGCGCCGAATCGAATGTCACGGAATCATTCAGGCGGATGACGATCCGCGCGTGGTCGTCCCCGTTCTTCGCATCCACCGACTCGACTGACGCCCAGCTTCGCTGCGGATCCCGCGGCTGCACCACGGGCCCCAGGTCCGCGAAAGCCGCCGGCGAAACTCCAGGCGCGTTTTGCTCGTCGGACGAATCATCTCTCTTGCCCCCGGAATCCGCGCTGGCAGTTTCCCGGGCAACGCTCTTTGCGCCGCTATCGCCTTGGTCATTCTTCGCCGCCTGCGCCGGCTCTTGCTTCGCTCCGCGCGCGGCCGCAATCTGCGCCAATCCTTGACGCGCGTCGCCCGCATGATTGTTCGTCGGATACCGCTTGAGAAATTCTCGTAAACTTTCTTCCGCCGCATCCAGGTTCTTCTGATCGTCTTTCTCGATTTGCGCGATCGCAAACAACGCCTCGCCCCTGTACCGCGTTCCGGGGTACTGCGCCACTAGAAACTTGTACATATTGATCGACGACTGAAAATACGTCGGATCGAACAGCCGCCCCATCTCCCGATACAGCTCCGCCTCCGCAATCAGCGAAGGCGTTGCCTCCGGCGCCTGCACCGAGATCAGGTACACCTTGTGATACGCATCGATCGTTTTCTTGTAATCAGAGACGCCGCGGTCCCTCGGCAGGAGGCCCTCCAGCATTGTGCGCATCCGGACGGCGCGTTCGAATTGTGTTTTTGCCGCGGATTCACCGTTACCGCGCGCCCAAACGGGCAGGCAAACAAACAGCGCGGCGATCAGCAGGACAGAGTTTGCGAGCGCAAGCCCTGAAGTGGTTTCGCGTCCAAAGCGAAGAGAGGTCGAGTCCCTGTGTTTCATTCGTTCGTGAAAACAACCTGGCCTTTGGCGTCAACCTCGCGCCGGATGGGATTCCGATGCGGTGTCCACACCAGCGCTGGATTGCGGCCTGAGCCAGGCCGGAAGTATGCGTTCGTTACCTTTCGCACGTACTGCCGCGTCTCCCAAAACGGGGGAACGCCGCCGCTGCGATCCACGGCTCCCTCACCTGCATTATATGCCGCAAGTGACTTCGTCAAGTCGCCGTTGTACCGATCGAGCAACGCTTTCAGGTACGCGGTCCCGCCGTCAATGTTCTGAACGGGATCGAAAGGATTGCCAACGCCAAAACGTTCTGCCGTCCCCGGAATCAACTGCATCAGTCCCATAGCTCCCTTTTGGGAGATTGCCTGAGGATTCCACGCCGACTCCGTGCTGATCACCGCGTCCACCAGCGCGGGATCCAGGTCGTGCCGCTGCGCCGCATCGTCTACGATGTGCGCGAGACGGGCCGGTGGTGCCGTCCGTGTTCCGGACGCCGCCGCGTGCGCCGTACCCTCGCTGTGGCGCCGGGATGAATTCTCGTTCGTATAGACGAGCTTTCCGTGCTCATCTACATACGATGCAATCTGGGCCTGCGCGGGTATTGCTAGTACGCACCACGCCGCCCCGAGCAAGAGTACAACAATTGCCGGAGTCGGAACGACCCAGGATCGTCGAATGCGCGGAGTCGCACCGCTTCCTCCGCGCCTTTCGCCGCCCTGCCGTCCTGCTTCGGTGATGGAGCCTTTGCTCATTGGCCTTGGGGAAGGCAGAAACATTTAGGCCAGGGCCTTGAAGCAGCCTTGAAGCAGCCTTGACCCTACTTCCTGATTCGAACGAACAGAACCACAGCGTTCCGGATCCCGAGGTCGGACCGCGGAACTCACTACTCGCCAGCAACATACGCCTGACCGTTAGCCCGCCTGATCTGCCCAGCACAAGACATCTCAAGGACACATCTACAAGCTACAGGCAGCCCTGACCGCCCTCGGCGGGCCTGCCCGCTGTAGGGCGGAGTTCTGGCGCGCCAAAATTATAGTGAGGCGCCCGAAATCGGGTAAACAGTACGGGTTGCGACGTGTGCCCTTTTAGCCATCCGCACGAAGGTAACTGCCGCCGTCAGCCCCGAAAAACGGGGAAACTAGGACAGTACATATATGAGACAGTCTCTATCATGGACTTTTATGCCCGCTTCCCTTAAACTCACGACATGACACCAAAAATAACTCCGAACGAACCGAACGAGCCTTGCTTCCGGGAAGTAGTCCTGCCCGCGCTTCTTCGCCATGCGCGCACCACTTACGGCGTAGCAATGCGTCAGGCGCTTGACGAGGCTGGATACGGCGATGTCCCGAAGAACGGCTTATACGTGCTCGGAGGATTGACGCCCGAGGCGGGCCCGCTTCCTCTACAGGAACTCATCGAGCAGTTGAGAATCTCAAAACAGTCGGCCAGCCAGCTCGTCGATGCGCTCGTAGCGCGCGGCTATTTGCAGCGTACCGAGGACCCGAACGACCGCCGCAAGCTCACCATCACGCTAACCGAACGCGGCCGGCACGCCGCCGAAACGCAGTCAGCGGCACGCAAGAAAATCGATGCTGAGTTGGTTGAACGCGTCGGCCGGGAGAACGTCGACCGCGCTCGGCTTACCCTCGCCGCCCTGATCGACATTGGCCGCATGTCGTCCTTGCCAATGTAGCGGCCGCCTCGCCTTTCAGGCGGGCCGCATCGTCTCCGCGACAATGCCATGACGAATCCGGCCTTGGCCCCCAAATTGTCATTCTGAGGCCCCGCTTTCGGGCCGAAGAATCTCTCTTTGTGTCGAGAATCGATTGCCGAACTGCTCGAAAGCGTTGGCGGCTTCTGGCCCCCGGTTGGTTGTGGCCTTTCCCCGGCTCGAAGCTCCGATGAATCATCGCCAAATCGCAGGCCGTTATTCGCAGCGCTGAGGGAGGCCGCAAAACAGAAGACTTCCTCAGCATTTAACGCTTGCTGCGGAACCTACCAATCCTCACCCTCACAACATCCGCTCAATCAT
>DATEKA010000060.1:0-4892 GCA_035277685.1 Candidatus Acidiferrales bacterium | reverse complement strand
GCTTGCAAAGCAGGTGCTCTCCCAGCTGAGCTACACGCCCACAGCGGGAACTACCTTTGATTCTAAAGTATTTGCAGCGCCGCGAAAACTCCGAAAACTAACCTTTTAACTCTCACTGTGTCAGAACTGTGTCAAAGCTCTTGTCGCCAGTGACCTGCTCCCCGTTTTTGGTCCAGTCATTAAGTTAGTACTCGGGGTTTGGTGTGAACTCTCGGCACGGCGAAAGCGGGGC
Organism: Candidatus Acidiferrales bacterium; assembly: GCA_035277685.1. Lineage (GTDB taxonomy): Bacteria > Acidobacteriota > Terriglobia > Acidiferrales > UBA7541 > Palsa-295. The sequence goes on along the minus strand of DATEKA010000060.1, from coordinate 4,660 downwards.
CGCGGCCGTCGTGGCTGTGGGAAAGTGGGGAACGCGAAGCATTTTCCAAGGTGGCGAAGCCACCGTCTTTTCCACAGCCCTTTTCCCCGCCGCTGCGGGCCGCGAACTCGTCCGGCGTCCGATACTCCAGCGAGCTGTGCGGGCGCACTGTGTTGTAGTCCACCCGCCAAGACTCGATCACCTCCCGTGCGTGTTGGAGATCCACGAACCAGTTTTGGTTCAAGCATTCATCCCGGAACTTCCCGTTGAAGCTTTCGATCAACGCGTTCTGCGTGGGCTTGCCGTGCTCGATGACGTGCAGCGCCACCTGGTTCTGATACGCCAGGTTCGGAAGCAAGCTGTTGCATCCCGATTATGCGGGCGGGCGCGCAATCGGGAGCTGCCAACCTCGGCGCATTGTGACAAACCTGAGTCCGAAACAGAGGACCGCGCCAACTCCAGCCCCCGCTGATGAGGGGAGATGCAGCATGCTTCCAACAACAACCACAGCAGAGCCAAGCAGCGCCGCGACCGCGTAGAGCTCGGTTCGCAAGACGGTAGGAATTTCCATTACGAGGATGGCGCGCACCATGCCACCGCCAATTCCTGTAAGCATGCCGAGCAGTATCGCCGCAACCGGGCCGGCGTGAAAGGCCAGCGCCTTACCCGCACCAGCAACCGCAAAGAGCGCGAGTCCGGCGGCATCGAATATCAGCACAGGGCTGCTCAGCCGGTTGATAATTCGATATCCATAGAATGTAGTCAGACCCGCGAGGATCGACACCGCCACCTATCGCCACTCGCTCATTGCTGCAGGCGGAATCGCTCCAATCATCAGGTCGCGCGTGATCCCGCCCGCATTGCCAGCGGCAAAAGATAAAACCAGCACGCCGAACAAATCGAGTTTATGCCTGACCGCCGCCGTTGCACCACTGAGCGCGAAGACAAAGGTGCCGCCGAGATCGAACGCCGCCAGCAGGGTATTCACAACGATGTGGTCGTCTGCACCCATTTTCGTGCCCTCCTTTTGCGGAACCGCTAGCGACACCGATCCTGGGGGCAAGTCTATGCCCGGCTGACATGAACGATCAACCGGCTGGACAGTGAGCACCGGTACGGGAGAAAAACGTAAGATTTCTTCGCCCACAAAGCCCATCACGAGCTTCGCTTCGGCAGTCCTCGCCTGCCCCGAGTACCTGTCACAATCAAGTCGTGATTTCGACTGTTCTCTGCGTCAAGCTGTCCCACAACCAGGTTGGCAAATCGCTTCTCTCTCATGCGTTTCTTTGATAGCATCGAAGTTTCGCAGAAAGCGAGATTTATCCGACTGGGAGCAACATCGAACATGGCACTGGCATGTGAAGTCTGTGGCAAGAAGCCGTCTTATGGGAACGTGGTCAGCCACGCCCACAACGTCCGCCGTCGTCGCTGGAACCCGAATCTTCGGCGCGTGAAAGCCGTAGTGCATGGCGTGCGCAAGCACGTACGGGTTTGCACGGCTTGCATTCGTTCTGGCCGCGTTAAGAAAGCTGCCTGAGCTTTCCCCGCCGAAGGAGTGCCGGTTGAAACCTCGACTCTTGATGCTGGCCGCGCTGCTGGTCTGCGCCGTCGCAGCATCATGCCGGCGCGAGGCTGCCCCCGGACCCGGCGTTTGGGCTGTTGTAAACGGAACGGACATAGCGCGCGCGGAGGTCGAAAAGAATTTCCGTTCGCGCCTCACTCCCGACACGCCTCCTCCTTCTCATGAAGAGGCTCTCTCGCTCAAGCTCACGGTTCTCGAAGAGCTGATCAACAGCGAAATCCTCCTCCAGCGCGCCGCCAAGATGAATCTCGTCGCATCGGACGCCGAGGTCGAAGACAAGTTCACGCAATCGAAGAGCCCTTTCACCGAAGAGGAGTTCCAGCGCAAGCTTCAGGAGTCGGGATTAACGATTGACGACTTGAAGAGCAATATTCGCAGGCAGATCTCAATCCAGAAACTTTTGAACCGCGAGGTCGTCGCGAAGATTTCCGTCACCGACCGCGATATCGCGGATTTCTACAACCAGAACAAGTCGCAATTTGACTTGCCCGAGCCTCAGTATCACGTTTCTGAAATCGTGATCACCCCGCACCCCGATCCTACGGTGCATAACCGCAAGAATGACAAAGCCGCGAACGAGGCGGAAGCAGGCCGCAAAGCCGCCATGCTGGCGCAGAAACTCAGCGCGGGCGCCGATTTTACACAGCTCGCCATGGACTATTCGGAAGACTCCACGGCGTCCACCGGAGGAGATCTCGGATTCAACCCGGAATCGTCCTTCAATCGTTCGGATCCGCTTCTTAAACGCAGCGTGCTCTCAATGAAGGTCGGCGAGGTCAGCCAGCCCCTCTTGCTGAAGGACGGCCGTTACGTGATTCTGAAGCTCCTCGGAAAAGAATCGGCCGGACAGCGCGAACTCTCCGATCCTCAAGTCCGTGAAGGAATCCGTCAAATGCTTCGCAGCCGCAAGGAACAACTCCTGCGCGCCGCCTATCTGGCCCAGGCGCGCGACGAATCTCACGTCACGAATTATCTCGCCCGCGAAATTCTCGAATCTGCCGGCCAACTTCCCGCCGATTAAGCTTCGCGGCTGTCCGTCATCCCACTATCGCGAGGATCTCGCCCGCGTTCACGGCTTGCCCTTCCCTGACCAGTAACTGCTCCACCGTTCCCGATTTCGGCGAACGCACCTCGTTCTGCATCTTCATCGCCTCGATCACGGCAAGACCTTGTCCCGCGTTCACGATTTGTCCCGCAGCCACAAGCACCCGAACAATTTTGCCCGGCATCGAGGCCGCCACATGCTGCCTTCCCTCTGCCTCCAGAGCATGCGCGCCGCGCCCCCATTCTCGTGGATCCTCGACGCGGAACGCGTATTCACGCCCATGTATTGTGACGGTCACGTCGCCGCGCGCATCTCGCGCATGTGCTTCGAAGGATTCTCCATCAAGCAGAATCGAGTAAAGCCCCGTCGCAATTTCGACCGGGTCGGCATCCAGCCGCTTCCCATCCATTGAGACGGTCAGTCGCCCGTCCGCGGCGGTCAACTCCATCACGATCGTTCCATTTCGCGTCTTAAGCGGTATCTTCAATTCTTCTTCTCCGCTTATTTCTCGCTCAAGTCGTGACTCACTTGCTCGGCTCTTCCCTCCGCTCTCCATCGCGACACTCCGGCTCCGTTTCTCCGGAGACTCTCGTCTCGCCGTGAGCGGTCCTTATTCACGTGCCACATGGCTGCGGCGATTGCAGCCGCAATCTCGCGCCGCGAGTCGTCTCCCTCGCCTTCTTTCGGGAGCGCTCGACGCTCGCTTTCAAGAAACTCGTCCAGCCATTTCGTATGGATTTGCCCGTTCCCGAAATCGGATGAAGCCAGGATCCGTCGGAACAGTCCGACATTCGTCCGGATGCCCGTCGCGTAATACTCATCGAGCGCCCGCCGCAATCGCGCGATCGCTTCCGCGCGATCCGCCCCCCACGCGACCAACTTTCCCAGTAACGGGTCGTATTCGTTGGGCACCGTCCAGCCTTCGTAGACTCCCTCGTCCAGCCGGACTTCCGGCCCCGTCGGCACTCGCCGCTCCAGAATTCTCCCCGGCGACGGGAAAAAATTGTTCTCGGGATCTTCAGCGTAGATACGGCATTCGATCGCGTGGCCGCGGGTCACCACGTCGCTCTGCTCGAACGGAAGCCGCTCCCCCGCCGCAATCCTGATTTGCAGTTTCACCAGGTCCATTGATGTGGTCATTTCCGTAACGGGATGCTCCACCTGCAGGCGCGTATTTACCTCGAGGAAATAAAAATTGCGCTGCTCATCCACCAGAAACTCCACTGTCCCTGCGTTCGTGTAACCGCCCTCGCGAGCGAGCCTTATTGCCGCCTGTCCCATTGCCTGCCGCAGTTCCGGTGTCATGATCGGCGACGGCGCTTCCTCAATCACCTTCTGGTGCCGTCTCTGAACCGAACACTCGCGTTCTCCGAGATAGACAATCGCTCCGTGCTGATCCCCAAGAATCTGTATCTCCACGTGCCGAGGCCGGAGCAGATATTTCTCAAGGTAAAGCCGCCCGTCGCCGAATGCGTTCTTCGCTTCGGACGTCGCATCGCGCCAGCCGGCTTCAAGATCGCTCTCGCGCTCAATCAGCCTCATTCCCTTTCCGCCGCCGCCCGCGACGGCCTTAAGCAACACCGGAAAGCCGATCTCTCGTGAAGTTCGCAGCGCTTCTTCCATGCTGCCGGCCGGATCGAGAGTTCCGGGAACGGTCGGCGCGCCAACCCGCTTTGCTACATGCCGGGCCGCGGTCTTCGATCCCAGGATCTCCATCGCTTCCGCGGTCGGTCCGATGAAAACGATACCCGTAGAAACGCACGCCCGGGCGAACTCCGCGTTCTCCGCCAGGAACCCGTAGCCGGGATGTATCGCCTCGCATCCCGATCTGCGCGCCGCAGAAATGATCTTGTCGATCGCAAGGTAGCTCTCGCGCGATGGCGCGGGCCCGATGTGGTAAGCCTCATCCGCCAGTCGCACGTGCAGCGATGCCCGATCTACGTCGCTGAACACCGCGACTGAGCGGATGTCCATCTCTTTGCATGCGCGCAGAATGCGCACCGCTATCTCTCCGCGATTTGCGATCAGGATTTTCCGGAACATGCTATGCGCCC
>DATEKA010000059.1:0-8653 GCA_035277685.1 Candidatus Acidiferrales bacterium | reverse complement strand
CACAGCCCGAGGAGTAGAAACGGCAGTCGCGCGAGAAAAGTTCTCATCCTGTTCGACCCATACAGTGCTGAGCGCCCCTCCAAGTTATGTCTCACGGGGCCGCCCGAAGCACAGCACGTATCCGTTGTTGTCGCTGATCTCGAAGGCTCTGAGTCCGTCGCTTGTATTGGCAAGTTCCCGGTGCATGGGAACCTTTCTGGCTGCGAATTCCGTGTATAGCGAGTCGGGATCATCCGTACCGATGTAGGCGTCCCAGCGGGCCCATTCGTGGCGCGAACGATTCGGCTGCGGATGGACCTCGGGCGCGATGGCCTTGAACATGAGCATCACCCGGTCGCGTCCCATGATGGCGTAGAAGTCGTCTCCGCCTTCTTCACCGCCGCCCCTGTAAAGAACATTGAATCCCAGCTTGGATTCGTAAAACGCAACTGTAGCGGCCAAATCGTCAACGATAAAAAAGGGGGCAGCAACGTTCAGCATCGAGAGCGCCGTCGGATTCAACAATAGCCTACGGCGAACAGTTCGTGCAATCGCCGGCCGTTTATCCGCCAGCTTCACCCCACCCCAGCAAGAAGTCTTCGGCTTCGCCGTAGTTTCGCCCCCATAGATGCTGTAGCTCGACTCTGAATCGGTTACGTTTCTACCCGTCAGACCCGTGTAGAGCTGGCCCGTTTCGTTCCGGTTCATCTCCTCTAACTGCCTTGGATTGTGGCGTTTGCCACCCCGCACGAGACTGGCAGCCAGTGTGCCTTTTATCGGGGCGAACCCCGGTCCACGGTAGCTCTTACACAGGCAGCCGGGAATATCCAGCGGGACCGAACGATTCGAGGACCAACGTGAGCGGCTTGAAACTCCTGAAGACGAAATTGAGCAATGGCAGCGCGAACGAGGCCAACACGGGCTCGCGTCAGGCGAGACGTAACGGTTTCACGCTGGTCGAACTGCTAACGGTGGTCGCCATCATCTTCACCGTGGCCGCGATTGGCGTGCCGAAGCTGATTACCGCCATCCGTGTGGACCGCGTGCGCAGCGGCGCCGCCGCCATCTTGTCCGTTGTTCAGCAGGCGCGTTCCTACGCGGTGCAGAAGAACACGACGGTCAACGTCTATCGCGGGGCCGTAGCGGGCGGCAATTCGGGCGCTTTTGCGGATACGACCGGGTCAGGCAGTTCGTTCTCCAACGGAGACATTTACAGCTCCTACCCGGCCAACGTGACAACGGGAACATCTTCAAGCGCGCCCTCTGGTCTCACCTCATCGCTGATTGGCTTTACAGCCTCTTCCTCGACCAGCCTTTCGTTTAATTCCCTGGGCACGGCCTCAGCCGGAGTCGTCTATTACGTGACGGATGCCTACGGCGACTGGGCGGCGGTATCGGTTTCACCTTTGGGACGCAGCAAAGTATGGGTATGGAACGGAGCGCAATGGCAATGAGCCGGAAACTCCAATTCAACGGGTCAGAAATGAGCCGAATTCGCAGTTCGAAGAAAGAACGCGGCAGCTCCTTGATCGAGATGCTGATCGCTCTGCTTGTCCTCAGCGTTGGGATGGTCGGGTCTATGGCTGTAGTTGGCGTGGCGGTCGGCAGCAACGCCAGAAGCAAACGGGACACGACAAGCACGGCCCTGGCGCAAATGGTACTCGGGCGCATTTCTTCCGTGCCGGTCGGCGGCGGCACGGCAAGCGTCACGGTGACGGATTGCGCGAACAACACCCTGACCGTAAACACGACCGGTACAACCAGCGGCAGCGGCGCCAACCTGTCGAGTTCAACGGGCAAGGTCGACTTCAGCCAGAGCTTCAGCAGCGTGACGAGCGGTTACGCAATCCAGTACATCGCTTGCGGAATGTCCAGCGGGATCCAGACTGCTTACGACATCCGGTGGAATATCAAGCAGCTTCCGCCGGGCGCCGGGGGCGTCGCGAGTAAAGAGGAGTATGTAGTCGTGGGAGCACGAGCCGTGGATACCTCCGGCACCGGATTGCAGCGGGCTGCCTCAGTCAATCTCCGCACGATCGTGGGGAACGATGGCAACTGACAAACAAATGAAGCCGCGAATCAACCGCATGCCCTCGACAGGGTTCTCTCTGGTCGAACTGCTGGTCGTAGTGGTGATGATCAGCATAGCCATGGTTGCCATTCTGGCGGAAGTGGATCAGGTCCAGCAAAGAGCTACCACCGAACAGGGCCGCGTGGACGATTTCCAGCAAGCGCGCGACTTCATCGCCCAGGTGACTCGCGAGGGCCGGCGCATGGGCTATCCGAACTTCCACAATTACGACACAAGCGCAACGCCGGCTGCATCGCCGTGCGGCTCCACGGCCGCCTGGCAAACGAGCGTCGTCCTCGGGAAAACGCTGTATATCAATGATTGCCGGATGGCAGTCGGTCTCATCAAAGTCACGAATACGGAACTGGACTTCGGCGGCGACATCGACGGGACTGGCGCGGTTTCCATCGTGAGTTACAAGCTCAACGGAGACGGTAACTGCGCAAAGTGCATGGAGCGCGTGAAGATTGCCAAGGCGAACGCTCAAAATCCCCTGACACAGGTGATCGGCATCGGAGCGACTTCGTACGTGACGCAAGTGCAGAACGTGCAGAACGGCAGTTCGACGGTGGCCCCGATTTTCTCCGCTTACGACGCTGCGGGCAATAAGATCATTTTGCCCCGCGACATCACCACCGACCCGACCATCGTGCCGACCATCCGACTGATAAAGATGAATTTGGTGGTCGCGAACCCGAACTCGACCGATGCCCGAACAGGAAAGCAACTGGAAGCCGACCTCACCGGAAACATCCAGGTGGTGAACTGCTCGATGGCCACAACGGGCCTCTCACTTTCATCAGGTTTACAGTTGACGTGCCAGTGAGCCTTCGCACAAGAGATTCATACCCGGAAGCAAAGACCCAAGGAGCAACGAACATGAACAACCTCAACCGACCGACAGCCACCAGCCGCGACCAGCAAGCCGGCGTCGCCTTGATTCTTGCCATCGTCGGACTTCTCCTTCTGATCGCTGTCGCCGGCGGCATGATCCTGCTCTCGAACAGCGAAACCTCGGTTGATGCGAACTACCGCGACCAGCAGATCGCCATGTTCGCCGCCAAAGCAGGATTGCAGGAAGCGCGCGACCGCATGCTGGCCAGCAACTCCAATTCGATCAACAGCTCTTTGCCGGCGGTGCTTCCCGGAGCGACCGGGGTCTCCGCGCTCTATATCGTTGCTTCGGGGGTCCAGCCCTGGAGCAGCAGCAACACGGTAACCACGCAGATGGGCGGCGTCTCGACGTACGACAAGGAATTCGCCAATGAGCTCGGCCAGACCAGCCTGCCGAGCGGAAACTGGTACTCGTCGGTCGCCAGCAACTCCAACTACTCGGGCCCGTCAGGGAATCCTCTACCTTATCAGTGGGTGCGCATCAATTTGAAAGTGGACAAGTCCGGCTATACCTCCTCCGGAACCCCTTACTATGTTGACGGCAACTCCGCCAACGCCGCGAAGCAGGTGTGCTTCGACCCCACCTCGGGAGTTCAGCACGAAGTGGTGATCTCTGCCGCTAGCTGCCAGGCCGCCAATCCAAGTTATCAAAACGTCTACGAAATCACGTCATACGCCATCACTCCCAGCGGAACCATCCGCATGATGCAGACCGAAGTGGCTCCGTTCACGTTCAACTTGCAGTTTCCTTCCGCGCTGACCATGCCCGGCCCCGTCGGAAGCTTCAACCCCCCAAGTTCAAGCGGCTACTGCATGGACGGGAGCGATACTTCTCAGGCTACCAGCATCTCCGGCTGTTCATTCACTCAGCCACCAGCGGTCCCTAGCTGCAGCTCATCATCCGGCGGAGGACCCGCTGTGGGCGTATCAACCGGAAACGACAACGCCGGGAACCAGACGAATGTGAACTACGTCACCGGGCAGATTCCGACCAACCGTCAGGGCAATTATCCGGGCACAACAGGCACATCCCCCAGCGTGGGAACCCCTGCGCTCCCCGGCAGTTTGGCTAATCCCTCCACGCTGCAACAGGAACTGCAACTGATCCAGCAGAATGCGAACGTGTGCCTCGGTTGTTCGGGTTCGGGAGGGGGCTCATACACTTACTCTAGCATCGTGTCCGCGCCGGGTAGCCTGTGGACAAACATGAGCGGCACCCAGATGTCGACCAATCCGCAGGTCACTTACGTAAACGGAAATATGGACATCAGCGGTCAAACGTCAGGTTCGGGAATCCTCGTGGTGACCGGAAATTTGACTTACAACGGTGCGTCGAGCTGGAACGGGATCATTCTCGTCGTCGGCAACGGTCTGACCACCTACCTGCAGAACGGCGGCGGAAACGGCCAGTTTAACGGCGCAATCTTCGTCGCCAATACCGCCGGCACGAACTGCGCGGTCGGGCAGACCTCGTGTTACGGTCCCGCAGACTTCACCATCAACGGCGGAGGCGGGAACGGCGTTTACTACAACAGTTGCTGGATTAACTACGTGCAGAAACCGCAATGGTACCAGCTTCTCTCTGTTAAAGAGATATCGAACTAGGGGATAGAAAAATGGGACGCCTCATGATTCGTGCGACCGTCGTTTTCGCGCTGCTAGGTGCGGCGGGTTTGGCTGCGTTTGCTCAAGCCCCCTCGCAAGAGGAAAAAACAACTCAACAAAAATCGCAGAAAGCGGCGAAGCCGAAGGTCTGGACCGACGACAACATCGATTCGGTTCGCTCGCCGGCCGACGATTACGTGGTCCAGCAGCAGCAAAAAGACGCCCAGCAGGCCGCCGCCAAACAGACTGCTTCACAGACAGGCACAACGGCGGTCCCCGCAGGGCCCCAGCCCAAAACCGTGCAGCAGGCAGACAGCATGATCACCGAGAAACAGCAACTGCTAGCGTCCCAAAAGCAATACTTGCAAAAGCTACAGCAGCAACTTAGCGATCCTGAAACGACCGGCTTGGAGAGAACCCGTCTCGAGTGGCGTCTCAAGTCTTACACCGCGACCACTCAGAATACTCAGGCCGATGTCACGCAGCTCCAGGCGCAGAAGGACGCCCTCGAGAAGAAAGCTGCCGCGGAGAATGCCTCCGCCAATGGTGGCGCTGGCTCCAACCAGCAGTAGACCCGAGGACAGAAATCAGAAGTCAGAAGTTAGAGGCCGTGAGTCAAAGTTTAGACGACGGACGTTAGGAAACAGGGAGTCCCCAGCGGCAAGCCCCGGCGCAGTCTACCTTTTCTTTTGGCGGTTTGTGGGGAATCCGGTTTTTAGGGGGGGCGGAGCTTCGGCTCCGACATTAGGCATCGCGCTTTCATCAGGGGCTTTAACCCCTGGGTCCCAGCTCCCGACCTTTTCCGCACGCCATGTGCGCGGTCTAACTTTCCGCCTTAAGGTCGCCCCTCACTTAGCGCCCGGCAGCACACGTGGATTGAAATTCGTGTTCACAGGCGCCAGCGTACACGCTGAAGGACCGCTCTGCGGGCAGAGCGCGCCCAGCGCGACTCCGAAAGCCGAGGGCGTCGCCAAGCCGTCGAGCGGCTCGGCATACAAAACATAATTGTGCCCGACCGGCAGCCGCTCAATATCGAACGACCCATCAAATTGAAGCGGCGGGCTCGCGGCGTCGCACGTCCAGCCGCTGAGCGTCCCCGCTACAACGGAACCGCTATCGGCATCCACCGCCACGACGCTTGCCCCCACAATTCCTGTGACGAAACGGCCGGAGGAAGCCGGCGGAATGGCGGCGAGCGCAAACGGATTTGCCGGCACAATGCGTCCGCGAATCGAGCCCGCGTGCGCTGAGTCGTTGGGATCGGGATAAAGCGCGCGAACGGCCGTGCGGTCATCATCGGCAAGCGCGCCGTCGGGAATCTGCGCGGTGGGGCGCTGGCCGAGAAATTGCCCCGGCGGCGGCGCGTAGGGAAACATCATCGCTCGCCACACGGCCGAATGATCCAGCCCGAACCAATGGCCGAGCTCGTGCGTGAGAAGAGATCCCAGGTCGTACGCCCCCTGCCCCTGTGGCGTCGCAAGCGCCTGGGGCGTGGCGAACGTGGCCTGGCCATCGCGGCGGAAGAGCGTGTCCGCGTCAAGGATTTGTCCCGCGAACGCGGAAGGCGGTCCGGAACCGATTGAGACGCCCGGCGCGTTTGCGGTGATCACGCGCGTGAATGCCAGCACGCCGGTAGTGAACGCCGCGCTCGCCTGGTTGAAGCAGATTGTGTTCAGGCCGTCAACGTTGGTTTCAACGTCATTCGAGCACGCATTCTGCGCATTGACGCGAGTCATGGGCGCGACAAGGCCGGGGTAGGCGGTTGCGTTGAATGTGGTGCCGGAAACGCCGGTCCACGCGGCGAAGGAATCCGCGATGGCCTGTCCGATTTCGTCGAGCTGCGCGCTGGTTTGATTGGGCGCCGACGTAAGGATGGCAGGCGGCGCGAGCGGCAGCGATGTGCTCCAGCGTCGAATCAGCGGGTTTGCGGGCGACAGACTCCAGCGATCCCATTGCGGGCATCCGCCCGTCGACGGGGCCGTCGTGTCGAAGACGTACGCGCGAACTGCGGAACCCTCCGCGATAACCAAGAGCACAATTATGGCGAGAAGCATAGCCGCGACGCGTTTCATTTGCGTTCTCCAGTAGCCGCCAGCGCGGAGTGGACGCGCTCTCGAAACGCTGCGAGCGGAACATTTCGCAAGCCTTCCGTTTCGAATCGCCGGGTCTTCGGGTTGAAGGTGGCGAACGCCGCGGTATCCTGCAGGACGATTTTTTCGCCCGTTCGCGGGTCGCGTACGATGCGGAATGTTCCTTCGGCCCACCCGAGCACCGAGAAATCGCCGGGTGAGACCGGCTCGAGAAAAATGACGGCGTCCTCTCCGGGACTAAACCGCGGGACGCCCGAAACGTGCGAAGTGAGCGCCCCGGCGGCGCCTCCCAGAAGCCGGATGGTGATCATCGCGGGAACTTCTTCGGAGCGTTCTCCTTTCCACGCTTCTTCGACGTTGAAGGTCGTGAACGTCCAAATTTCGCCCGATGCCCACGCGGTCGAATTGGAAACGCAGCGCGCGCGAACGATGATTCGTGCCGCTTGCACCATGCGAGCGAGCGGCAGCCGTTCGATGGTGGTCGCATCGAGCGCGGAGCAGCACAGCAGAAGTCCCGCGCAGAGCGGGCAAAGGCAAAGACTTGCATTCATTTTCATCTGACCTCCAGGATTCCCGTCGCGACGGCGCGATCGTTGTTCAGAGTGCTGACGAAGAGAGAACGGACACCGGGAAAAGTGATGTTCGAAAGTGTGAGGTCGAGCTCGATGGTGTTGGGAAAAATGCCGGAGACGGCCGACGCGGCAATTCCAATATCGGAGCTTCCAGCCGGGCCGCTGAACTGGTAGGTGAACGCCGGGTCGAGACCGTTCCCGTGGACGCACAGGCTCACCGTTTCGCTGCCCGATGAGGGGCGCGTAACCGCGACCGGAGAGCCCTGCATCACGCAATTGCCGCCTGTAATCAGGCCGACGGAATCGACGTTAATCGGCGAAGAGACGGCCGCGGTGGTCGGCTCTACAACGACGATGTTCTGATTGCCTGCGGCGGGCTGCGATCCGCCGAGGGAAACGGTTCCGGTGGAAACGTCGAAGGGGACAATTACGAACGGGACGACGTTCGAGAGCGCGCCGGGCGAGCCGGGATTTCGTATCTGAACGGTCATTGTGGCGGCGGATTGCACGTCGGAAGGATTAAGTGCGATGACGCACGCGCCGGCGCTCAAGCACGTGGTGGCGCGCGGTTGTCCGTTCAGCAGGACCGCGGAGCCCGAGCCGCCGCCGTCATTCGGTGTGCTGCTGCCGGCGTCGCCTCCCGCAACGAAATTTGCGCCTTTTATTTCGAGAGGGAAACCTTCCACGGCCCCGGCCATCACGCTCGAAGGTAGAAGCGTTGTTATTGTGGGGCCGCTCGTGATTGCAACCGTTGCGGTTGCCCTCTTTGTAGGGTCGGCGGCGCTGGTGGCGATGACGGCAATCGAATTGGGCAACGGCGCGTGCGAGGGCGCGGTGTAGAGTCCCGTGGCGTCAATTGAGCCGCAAGCCGCGCCGCCACAGCCCGCGCCGGATACGGCGCTTTGCACCGTCCAGGTTACCGCTGTAGCACTGGTGTTGGAGACTGAGGCGAAGAATTGAAGCTTGCTCGGCTGCGCGCTCGAAGGAACGACAAAAGCGTACGCGGGAGAAATTGATACGGAGATCGGGCCGGGCTGTGCGGCGACGAATACGCTTGCGCTTCCGGTTCGAGATGGATCGGCCTTGCTTATAGCGGTGAGCGTGACCGGATTCACGGCGGGAGCAACGAGCGGGGCAACGTAGTCAACGCTGCCCGATGCCGCGCCATTCGGCGAAACGCAGGGACTCGATCCCACGACGCAAATCTCGCCGGCCGCAGGGCTGCCATTCGGCACCCCGTTGACGCTCCAGGTGACGGCGGTGTCCGGCGAACCGGCGACAGTTGCCGTGAAGGTAGCGCGTTGCGCAGCGATTACCGTGGCGGAGGCGGGCGAAACCGCGACGTTGATTCCGCTGGTGAGCGTTACCGTGGCTGATGCCGACGTGCTTCCGGCCGTGGCACGGACGATCACAGGATTGGTTGATGGGAGATCGGCGGGCGC
>DATEKA010000058.1:0-3765 GCA_035277685.1 Candidatus Acidiferrales bacterium | reverse complement strand
CGGTAGGAGCGATTACCGGAGCGGCAGCCAATACGCCGGCGTTTGTCCCACTGGAGCCAAGCTGCCGCTTGAGCGCCTGCATCTCCTGCTTCTGTTCCTGCAATTCTTGCTGCTGATCCTGAAGCTGCTTGGATTGTGCTTCAACCAAATCCTTGAGCTGCTGCAAGTCGCTTTCCGTGGTCACCGTTTCGGGCTTGGCCGGACCCGGCGAAGCGGCACTCGCGGTATTCGCCGCTGGGGCAGGCGAATTCGCTGCGGCGTTGCCTCCATCTCCGTTTGCTCGAGCCACCGCAGGTGCTGCAGCGAGGCAGAGAGCGACGATATATGCTGCAAGTACTCGCATTACTTCCTCCTTGAGTTGATCGCACTGCACGTCTAGCAGGGCCTCGGTGTGACCGCCGTGCCTGTTGCAATTGGCCGTTATGACCCGTCGAATTCGTCGTTCGGGGACAACCACACCGCCGGAAACGCCTCGTTCATCCGAGGCATGCCGCGCTTCGAGCCGCCGTTCACGCGCACGCAGGCTATGCGTTCCGATTGAACCTGCTGTGACGGCAATGTTAATAAACCGTTACGCCGATCTGGCTGTGGAGGCTATTGCGTGGAAGATTGGGGACTACTTCAGGTCGCGCCAATTCGGGCCGGACTTGGTTTCAGTGAGCAGAGGCACGCGGAACTTATGCGCGCCTTCCATCACTTCTTTAACGAGCTTCTTGAGGCGCGGAAGTTCCTTTTCGGGAGCTTCAAAGAGAAGTTCGTCGTGAACTTGCAGGATCATGCGGGAATCGAATCCTTCTGCGAGTTGCCGGTCGAGTTCGATCATGGCGAGCTTGATCAAATCGGCTGCGGCACCCTGCATGGGCGTGTTCATGGCAGTGCGTTCGGCGAAATTGCGAAGAGCGGGCTGTGGCGAATTGATTTCGGGAATCGGACGAACGCGGCCGAAAATATTGCGCGTGAAACCTGTCTTGCGTGTTTCGGCGATCTGCGAGTCGAGGAATTTCTTTACGCCCGCATAGCGTTCGAAGTATGCAGCAATAAATTTAGCGGCTTCTTTCTGCTCGATACCAAGCTCCTGGGCAAGGCCAAAAGCCGATAGCCCATAAATCACGCCGAAATTGATGACTTTTGCGACGCGGCGATGCTCCCGCGTTTGTGCAATCGGACCGACGCCAAAGACCTCCGCTGCTGTTCGGGCGTGAATGTCTTCACCGGCTCGAAATGCCTTCACGAGAATCGGATCTTCCGAGAGATGCGCCAGAATACGCAGCTCGATTTGTGAGTAATCCGCAGAAAGCAGCACTTTGCCGGGCGGCGCGACAAACGCCGCGCGAATCTCGCGCCCAAGCTCCGTGCGAATTGGAATGTTCTGCAAATTCGGATTGGACGAACTGAGGCGGCCCGTGGCCGTGCCGGTTTGGCTGAAACGCGTATGCAAACGTCGCGTGGCCGGATGAACGAGGCGCGGCAGGGCATCCGCATACGTGGATTTCAGCTTTGCGAGTTCGCGATACTCAAGGACTCTCTTCGGCAGATCGTGAACCAGCGCGAGTTCCTCGAGAGCCTCGGCAGCGGTGGAACGCGCTTTTGTGCGGGATTTGCGCGGTGGCTGCAGATTGAGCTTGTCAAAGAGAACCTCGGCCAGTTGCTGTGGTGAATTAACCTTGAACTCGAACCCGGCGAGTTCATGGATCGCCTTCTCGATTACGGCAATCTCCTGTTCGGCACGGCGCGAGATTTTGTCGAGTGCATCAGAATCGACGGCTATTCCCGCTGCTTCCATGCGGGCGAGAACCGGCGCAAGCGGAAGGTCAATTGTCTCGTAGAGTTCAGCGAGGCCCTGCTTTTCGACTTCTTCGCGGAGAATAGGCGCGACGCGAAAGAGGTAATCGGCCCGCTCGCCGGGCGCGCCCGAAAGAACACAGTTCATGGCTCGGAGCACCACATCGGCAAACGCGTGATTCGCTGTCGTCGGCCGAAGGAGGTACGAATAAAGCTCGGTCGCATGCTGAATTCCCGCGATCATTTTTTTGCATTCCCATTGTTCGGGAGAAGCGACGAGACAGAAAAGCTTTGGATCGTGGACGATCTTCGGGCGCTTTGGGTCCGCGAGCCAATCGCCGATGGCGGCAAGTGTCTTATTTTCGAGATCGTTCGCTGCGGTGCGCGCCACGCCTTCTTTAGCAGAGGCCTCGACGCTCAGCACGCGCGCGCCATATCCCTCTTCTTCGGGATCCTTCGAATCCAAATTGAGCCAGACTGCTGTTTCATTGCCGCGGGTGATTCCGTTGAGAAATTCGGCGAATGCCGCGGGACCGTCCACATTCGCGTAGTCTGTCGAACCGGCCGGGTGCGCAACAGGAGCCGCCACTTCTTTCAGCAGCGTGGTAAAGCCGAGTTCCGCATAAAGCGCGCGAAGAGCTTCCGAATCGGCGCCTACAATTTGTAGCTTGCCGAGTTCCAGCGGCACAGGAGCGTCGGTCGGAATTTTCGCAAGCTGCTTACTGAGCCGCACAAATTCGGCATATTTTTCGAGTGCTCCGCGATAGTTCGCGCGTTTCACTTCGGCCGCGCGCGCGATGGTTTCCTCTGCGCTGCCGAATTGCTGGATTAGCTGGCGCGCACCCACTTCGCCGATGCCTGCCTTGCGGCGTTCTCCAGGGGCTGGTTTCTCATTGGGGTCGCGCGCGCCGGGAATGTTGTCGATGGAATCACCCATCAGCGCCATCACGTCCGCAACTTTCTCCGGCGGCACGCCCATAAGCTCTTCCACTTTGGCGCGGTCAACGATCAAATCGTTCTTTGCAGGATTTAAGACTTTGACGCGGTCGCCAACGAGTTGAAGCATGTCTTTGTCGCTGGTGATGATGTAAACGTCGATATCTTCTCGGGTCGCTTGGTGAGCGAGAGAGCCGATCACGTCGTCGGCTTCGTAGCCGGGATATTCGAGGATTGGCAGGCGCATCGCCTCGCAGTAACGGCGCACAAAGGGAAGCTGTATAGAGAGATCCTGAGGCATGGGCTGGCGCTGCGCCTTGTATTGCTCGAAGAGTTTGTCGCGAAAGGTTGGAGCGGATACGTCGAAAACGACGGCTACGTAGTCCGGCCGCAGGTCCTTATTTTGTAGCAAGCGGCGCATCATCGTCGCGAAGAGATAGGGCACTTTGGTCGGAATACCCGAGGTGGTCTGCAGACGATCCATCGGGGCGTAGAAGGCGCGAAAGATGTAACCCATCGCGTCGACAAGGAACAGACGTTTTGTATTTGAGCCAGGCATCCTAGATTTTTGTGATTGGGCCGAAGAAATTCCAGTATAGCAGACGAGAAAGAGCCGGCA
This sequence comes from Candidatus Acidiferrales bacterium, assembly GCA_035277685.1. Lineage (GTDB taxonomy): Bacteria > Acidobacteriota > Terriglobia > Acidiferrales > UBA7541 > Palsa-295. The sequence goes on along the minus strand of DATEKA010000058.1, from coordinate 428 downwards.
GGGGAGCAAGGAGCAGGCGCGAAGGCAATAGTTGAGTCGCTGCTCTGCACGCAAGGCCGGCCTGCAGTCCAAGCACTTGAATCCAAGCGAAAAATGCGCAAGTATCGCCGCGCCGGGCGATCTAGCGGCCGCAGTTCGAGACTCTTTGTGAGGCTGGGAGGAATGATGTCTGCGAGGCGAAACAACATGCCACAAATTTACTTGAGTGCATGGCTTCGCAAGTCAGCGCTGGCAGGTGCTGCGCTTGCAGTTGCGTTGGGGGCCCTCGTCTTGAACGGCGCAGGACCTGAATGGAGGATGATCGGCAATGATGCCGGCAATAACCGCAATCAGCCGCTGGAGCGGAAGGTTGGCGTCGACAACGTGAGCCATCTCGCAGTGAAGTGGACAGCCATGACAGCGGGGGATGTCTCGGCCACTCCGGCAGT
>DATEKA010000057.1:0-2268 GCA_035277685.1 Candidatus Acidiferrales bacterium | reverse complement strand
CACCGCGACGCCGCCCTCATCTGGCTGTCGAGCGCCTGGCGGCAGATCGTCGGCGAGGTTCTGGCCGCGCATACATTTCCGGTGCGATGCGAAGGCGGCCGCCTGGAAGTTGCCGCCGACGCGAAGACGTGGCAGAGGCAGCTCGATGAGATGAAGCGCGACTTTTGCGCGCGTGTGAATCGCGCCTGGGGCGGGACCCTGGTCCGTGAAATCCGGTTTGTGGTGCCGAAGCGCGGGCTGGCGGCTTCTGGCGCAGCCTCAGTGAGTGGGTCCGCGGGACAAATCGCGTCTCACGCGCGTTCCACCCGCATTCCGTACGAGCTCGATAACGAGCACACCCCGTTCATCCGCCGCCGCAAACAGTAGATTCACGATCCTCGGGGGCAAATCCTTGCAGAAAAGAACAACGGGCAGAGGCCTTCTCTGCCCGTCTCCGTACCTCAGAAATCCGCTCGAGCTGCGTTCGCGGTTGCTCGAAGAGGAATTTGTTCTCAGCTTCCCTTGGCCATGGTGAGCGAATCCACGTGGATCGTATCGCCGTCGAGCGTGCCCTTGATCGTGACGTTGTGGCCTTCGTGTCCGACCGCCTTGGCCTGGGGATCGAGCACGTAGACTTTCTTGTCGGCCGGATTGTACAGCGCATACTTGGCGCCGCGCTTGATGCACATCTTCGTACACTCGGCGCCTGACGCCTTCGCGTCCTTCGCACCGCACATGTCATTCGTGATCACGCCGGACCACGTGCCCGTCTTGCCGGCGCCGCCTCCGAACGCGAGACCGCCCGCAAAAAGCACTGCTGCAGACAACAGCATCATCCGCTTTCGCACGGTTTTATTCCTCCTCAAAGCGAGAACTGCTCAGGCCGATAGCGCGAATCACTCTGGCACCGTTCCCGCCGTTTGTCCAGTTCGGCTCGCGACAGGCCGGTACGTCGAAACAGGCCGCAGGCTCATTCCGTGTTGCTCATTGCGCGCGAGGCGTCTCCCTGCAACCGATGCCGCCCCTCGCATTCTGCTATCATCGTTAACTCCGGGACATCAACCGTCGTCCAAGGAAGGCGTTTGAATAGCATTCGCAAAGGAGCGATCCATCTCTTCCGCTTTGCCGGAATCGACGTGTCGCTGCACTGGTCTTGGTTCCTTGTGGCGGCGTTCGAGATCAGCAGAGAGCATGCCTATTCGTCGGCCGGTTGGAACGTGGCGGAGTATCTTGCGCTGTTTCTCATCGTGATGCTGCACGAGTTTGGCCACGCCCTGGCGTGCCGTCAGGTAGGTGGAGTCGCAAACGAGATCGTGCTCTGGCCGCTTGGCGGCGTGGCTTATGTGAATCCGCCGCAACGCCCGGGAGCTACCCTCTGGAGCCTGGCCGCTGGGCCGCTGGTGAACGTCGCGCTGGTTCCGGTTACGCTCGGCGCGCTGGTGTTGGCGCATTCGGCCGGCTGGGCGATGACGATGCCGAATCTCTACCACCTGCTGTACACGGTCGCGTGGTACATCAATCTCGGTCTGCTGATCTTTAACATCCTGCCGATCTATCCCCTCGACGGCGGCCAAATCCTGCGCTCGCTGCTTTGGTTTGGAATCGGACGCGCGCGCAGCCTGATGGCGGCAGTGATCGTTGGGTTCGCCGGGGTTGCGCTGCTGGTCGTGTGGGCGGCGGTCGCACAATCCGTCTGGATGGCGGCCATAGCCGCTTTTATCCTGCTGAATTGCTGGAGCGGATTGCGGCACGCGCAAGCGCTTCTGAAGATTGCGAAGCTGCCGCGGCGCCCCGGATTCGCCTGTCCGTCGTGCAATACATCTCCGCCGCTTGGAAGCTATTGGGGATGCTCGAACTGCGGAACGCGGTTTGACACATTCGAAACGCAGGCTGTATGCCCGCAATGCAGGGCACAGTTTCCCGCGACGGGTTGTCTCGACTGCGGACGACGTTACCCGATCGCCGAGTGGCGCGCCGCAGGCTTCACGCCGGGCGTGGCCCCGGCGGGCGGCGTTTCTCGTGTGATTCCCTCCGGCACTTGAAACTCCGTCCTTTGCGTTGACACGCGCGCGAATCGCGGTCTACGCTCGATGTGTAATGCCGCGAAATCCAAAAACAACCTCCCTTGCTTCCCGCCGATCAGCCTCCTCGACTAAATCCTCAACGCCGCTTTCGCTTCGGACAAACCCGCATCTATATGAGATCAACACGTGGGCGTGGCTCGAAGAGCTTTCCGCACGCCTCGGCCGCCAGATCAAGCTGGCCGACGTTCCCGATCAGGAATGGGAC